>CAZRTG010000066.1:0-16352 GCA_964602895.1 uncultured Wenzhouxiangellaceae bacterium | reverse complement strand
TTTACCATCATTGAAAATGTTGGCACATCCATGTGCCAAGGAAACTCTGAATAATTCAGAGCTTCCCTAAATTGGAAAATAACGGCATGGTTTGACCCAAATCAGCCCAAAGTCACATCTCACTGGCTTGCGCACTGCTCGCACCATGGTATTCTGTCGCCCGTTTCGGAGATATTGAAAATGCGTAGAAAGCTGGTTGCGGGTAACTGGAAAATGCATGGCTCAAGATCCATGGTCAAGGAATTACTCGATCCACTGATTACCGGGGTTGGATTGGGCGAGTCTGCCGACATGGCTGTTTTCCCTCCCTGTCCCTATTTGCAAAGGACGCAGAAGATGCTGAAGGGTAGTCCGATCAGGTGGGGTGCCCAAACACTGCACCCCTCTCCGAAAGGTGCGTTTACCGGGGAAGTATCAGCAGCGATGCTGCTGGATTTCGGTTGTCATTATGTATTGGTTGGCCATTCCGAACGGCGTACTCTGTTTGGTGAAAGCAATGCGGATGTCGCTGATCGGTTCGTTGCAGCACTGGAGGCCGGTCTGGAACCCCTGCTTTGTGTGGGCGAAACGCTGGATGAGCGGGAAAGTGGTGCAACACAACAGGTTATCAGCGACCAGATTGATGTGGTGTTGGAAAAATCCGGTATCGACAGCTTTGCTTCAGCAACCATCGCATACGAACCGGTATGGGCCATTGGTACAGGAAAAACAGCCAGTCCGGAGCAGGCTCAGGAAATTCACGCCTTCATACGTGACAAACTATCCGGACACGATGATATAATAGGCGGTCAAATACGTATTTTGTACGGCGGCAGTGTGAATCCATCCAATGCCGCCGATTTATTTGCACGGAAGGATATTGATGGTGGGTTGATTGGTGGAGCTTCGCTTAAGGCAGAGGATTTTCTAGCCATTTACGCTGCAGCCAATTGATTCTTTCGCATTGGACGAGAATTTATGCAAGCTTTGAATATTTTTTATGTGTTGATCGCCATTGCCATGGTGGCACTGATTCTGGTGCAGAAGGGTGCGGGTGCAACTGCCGGTGCCGCTTTTGGTAGCGGTGCATCAGGTACCGTATTCGGTGCCCGTGGTGCAGGTAATTTCCTCACCCGCACCACCTGGGTTTTGGCCACCTTGTTTTGTACCATCAGTTTGCTGATGGCCGTTCTGGTTTCGCGTATGTCCACAGCTCCTGAAACAGATTTGGGTGTGCTTGGAACTGTGCCAGCCGTTACGACTTCGGTTGAAGTTGATGCAGCTGATCCTGGATTGGCCATTCTGGACGGGATTGATGAAGCTCAGCCTGCTGATCAGGCAAACATGCAATCCGGTGCAGAAGAGCAGGCAGATACTTCCGTTTCCTCGGGTATGGAAGCGGTTGAAGATCTTCCATCCATTGGTAAAGGCTCGGCAACGACGGATGTTAACCAGAATGATCCTGCCTCGGGATCGGAATCTGACGGTTCCTGATCTGGTTTTTCCTTTTGCAAGCCCAAGTGGTGGAATTGGTAGACACGCTATCTTGAGGGGGTAGTGGCGAAAGCCGTGCCGGTTCGAGTCCGGCCTTGGGCACCATTGACATAACGGTATACGAGCATGCTCGCAGAATATTTCCCTATCCTTGTTTTTATCGCTGTATCCACAATTCTGGGTGTCGTATTGCTGTCGATAGGTGGGCTGCTTGGCCCGCGTACCCCGGACAGCGAAAAGCTTTCACCCTATGAGTGTGGTTTCGAGGCCTTTGAGGATACACGCAGCAAGTTTGATGTCCGTTACTATCTGGTCGCCATTTTGTTCATCATCTTTGACCTGGAAATTGCATTTTTCATTCCCTGGGCACTGGCACTGGACAACCTGGGTGTGACCGGATTGATTGCCATGATTATTTTTGCAATTGAACTGCTTATCGGATTCTTTTTCTGTTGGAAAAAAGGCGCCCTCGAATGGGAGTAATTAACCCGGTTCCCGTTGCCGATGTAGAAGACATCCTGCGGCCCAACCCCGATACCAACCCTTTGCTTGAGCGTGGGGTTGTAACCACTTCACTGGATACATTGATCAACTGGGCGCGTACGGGCTCCATGTGGCCGGTAACCTTTGGTCTGGCCTGTTGCGCAGTAGAGATGATGCAGGCTGGCGCAGCGCGCTATGACCTGGATCGTTACGGTGTTATTTTCCGGCCCAGTCCGCGACAATCGGATGTGATGATTGTTGCCGGTACCCTGTGCAATAAAATGGCGCCAGCTTTGCGCAAGGTATACGACCAGATGGCGGACCCCAAATGGGTGATTTCCATGGGTTCCTGTGCCAACGGTGGGGGTTATTACCACTATTCCTATGCTGTGACGCGTGGCTGCGATCGCATTGTTCCGGTAGATATCTATGTGCCCGGTTGCCCGCCAACGGCGGAAGCCCTGGTGTTTGGCATTCTGCAGTTGCAGGCAAAAATCCGCCGTACCAACACGATAGCGCGGTAATCGCATGAACGATCCCACCAAGGCACTCACGGAATTGTTTGCCACCCATCTGGGTGAACGGGCGGTGGTCAAAGATTTCCAACGCGGTATTGCCACTCTTGAAATTACTCCGGAAAACTGGCTGGAGTGTTGTCGCATTCTGCGTGAAAATCCGCTATTTGCCTATGAACAACTGACCGACCTTTGTGGCGTGGATTATCTGAGTTATGGACAAACCGAATGGGAAACAACCGAAGCAACTTTTGAAGGATTCAGTCGTGGCGTAGAGGGCCTGGGGCCTGGCCGTTTCACCTGGGCAGAGCGTCCCGAAGCCCGTCAGGTTACACAACGGTTTGCAGTGGTAGTTCACCTGTTATCCCTGCAGCACAACAGGCGTTTGAGGCTGCACTGTTTTGCTCCCGATGAAGGCATGCCGATTATTCCCAGCCTTACCGATATATGGAATTCAGTCGACTGGTATGAGCGCGAAGCTTTTGATCTCTTCGGTATCGTTTTTGAAGGTCACCCGGATTTGCGCCGGCTGCTGACCGATTACGGTTTTATCGGACACCCCTTCCGCAAGGATTTCCCGTTGATTGGCAACGTCGCGGTTCGTTATGACAGCGAGAAGAAACGCGTGGTTTATGAGCCCGTAGAAATTGAACCACGGGTACTGGTGCCAAGAGTCATACGCAAAGACAACCGTTACCAGCCAGACGATATTGACCTGGCCGCCGGGGCTGCGTCAGAGAATCAGGGCAAGGCTAAAGACAATGGCTGAAATTCGCAATTACACCATGAACTTCGGCCCACAGCATCCGGCAGCCCACGGTGTGCTGCGCCTGGTGCTGGAAATGGATGGCGAAACCGTCGTGCGCGCCGATCCTCATGTGGGCTTGCTGCACCGGGCTACCGAAAAGCTGGCTGAAAGCAAGCCGTTTAACCAGTCTATTGGTTATATGGACCGGCTTGATTACGTTTCCATGATGTGTAACGAGCACGCTTACGTTCTGGCCATTGAGCAATTGCTGGGTGTGGAAGCACCGGTCCGCGCTCAATGGATACGCACGATGTTCGATGAACTGACGCGCTTTTCCAATCACCTGATGTGGCTGGGTGCGTCTGCGCTCGACCTGGGCGCAATGACGGTTTTCCTGTATTGCTTCCGTGAACGGGAAATGGTCATGGATTTGTACGAGGCGGTGTCCGGTGCGCGTATGCATGCCACCTACTACCGTCCTGGTGGTGTGTACCGTGACCTGCCTCAGACGATGCCGGTTTACAAGGAATCACGCTGGACCAAAGGCAAGGCCCTGAAACGAAAAAATGAATGGCGTGAAGGCACCATGCTGGATTTTGTCGAGGCATTCATCCGCGACATTCCTGATCGTATCGATGAGTATGAAGCACTGCTGACTGAAAACCGCATCTGGAAACAGCGTACCGTCAATATCGGTGTCGTTTCTCCTGAAAGAGCACTGCAACTGGGCTTTACTGGCCCCATGTTGCGCGGATCCGGTATCGAGTGGGATCTGCGCAAGAAACAGCCGTACGCCATGTATGACCAGGTGGATTTTGATATCCCGGTAGGTGTGAACGGCGACTGCTATGACCGTTATCTGGTTCGCGTTGAGGAAATGCGTCAGAGCGCCCGCATTATTCTGCAATGTGTCAAGTGGCTGCGAGCCAATCCGGGTCCGGTTATGTTGAAAAACTTCAAAGTCATTCCACCCACTCGTGAAGAGATGAAGGAAGACATGGAAGCCCTGATTCACCACTTCAAACTTTTCACTGAAGGTTACTGTGTGCCGGCGGGCGAGACTTATGTTGCCATCGAAGCGCCGAAAGGCGAGTTCGGCTGCTATCTGGCTTCCGATGGTGCAAACAAACCGTTCAGGGTGCATTTGCGAGCGCCGGGCTTTGCTCATTTGGCTTCTTTTGATGAGATGACTCGCGGCCATATGTTATCGGATGTAGTTGCCATCATCAGTTCCCAGGACCTGGTATTTGGTGAGGTGGATCGCTAATGACCAGAACACAATCCAGCGCACAAAGAGAAATTGACAGTGGCCTGTTGTCGGCTGAAACCAGGCAAACCATTGATCATTGGGTAGCGAAGTTCCCCGCCGAAAACAAACGTTCGGCCATGATTCAGGCTTTGATTGCCGCGCAGGAACAGAACGGTGGCTGGTTGAGTCGTGAAATGATTGAGGCTGTTGCGGCTTATCTGGAATTGCCACCGGTATGGGCACACGAAGTGGCCACATTCTATTCCATGTTTGTGTTGCATCCGGTAGGCCGGCACAGGGTGAATATCTGTACCAATATTTCCTGCTGGTTAAACGGTGCGGAAGACGTGGTGAAGCGCATCGAGAATAAACTCGGCATTCGCCTGGGTGAAACCACGGCCGATGGTCGCATCACGCTGATTGATGAAGAAGAGTGCCTGGCCGCCTGTTGTGGCGCGCCCATGATGATGGTGGATGGCCATTACCACGAAAAGCTGGATGAGCAATCCATTGATAACATCCTGGACGGACTGGACTGAGGAATTAACGAGCATGTCAGGGCATAAGGTCGTATTCACTACGCAGCACGCGGACATACCATGGTCGCTGGAGACTTATCTTTCCATTGACGGTTACAAGGCGTGGCGCAAAATCCTGCTGGAAAAAACACCACAGGAGAAAATCATCGATACAGTGAAGGATTCTGCTTTGCGTGGCCGTGGTGGCGCCGGCTTTCCTACCGGACTGAAATGGAGCTTTATGCCACGCTCGGCACCCGGGCAAAAATACATTCTGTGTAATTCTGATGAGTCCGAGCCGGGTACCTGTCACGACCGGGACATACTGCGATTCAATCCGCATGCAGTGATCGAGGGTATTGCCATCGCCGGCTATGCCATGGGTGCCACGGTGGGATACAACTATTTGCGCGGTGAATTTCATCACGAACCTTTTGAGCATTTTGAACAGGCACTCAAAGACGCTTACGCTGAAGGTTTGCTGGGCAAGAATATTCTGGGTTCCGGTATCGACATGGATATTTATGGCGTGCTGGGTGCGGGTGCGTACATTTGTGGTGAAGAGACGGCCTTGATGGAGTCGCTGGAAGGGAAGAAAGGTCTGCCCCGGTTCAAACCGCCTTTTCCTGCCAATTTTGGTTTGTATGGCAAGCCCACCACCATCAATAACACAGAAACTCTGGCCTCTGTACCGCATATCATGCGCAACGGTTCGGATTGGTTTCTTAAAATCGGCAAGCCCAACAACGGTGGGCCCAAAGTGTTTTCTGTGTCGGGCCATGTGCAAAACCCGGGCAACTTCGAAATTCCATTGGGCACCCCATTTTCAGAATTGCTGGAAATTGCAGGTGGCCTGAGGCCAGGGCGCACTTTGAAAGGTGTTATTCCGGGTGGTTCTTCCATGCCGGTCTTGCCTGGCGAGATCATCATGGAATGCACCATGGATTATGACTCCCTGAGTAAAGCCGGTTCCGGCCTGGGTTCAGGTGCCGTTATCGTCATGGATGACTCCACCTGCATGGTCAAAGCCTGTACCCGCATTTCACGTTTTTACCATATGGAGTCCTGTGGTCAATGTACGCCTTGCCGGGAAGGTACGGGCTGGATGCACCGTATGTTGCAACGCATTGTGGACGGTAAAGGTAAAGCCGGTGATCTGGAGCTGTTGCGCTCGGCAGCAGGTCAGATCGAAGGGCACACTATTTGCGCTTTTGGTGAAGCTGCAGCCTGGCCGGTGCAGGGCATGTTACGTCATTTCTGGCCTGAATTTGAATATTATGTGAACCATGGTCGCTCCATGGTTGATGAGCAGCAGGGGTTGGCGGTATGAGCGCAGAAATAAGCAAGCCAGCCGATGACATGGTCAATATCGAAGTCGATGGCAAGCCCATACAGGCGCCCAAGGGTTCGATGATTATCGAGGCCACTGACAAGGTGGGTATCGAGATACCCCGCTTTTGTTACCACAAGAAATTGACCATTGCGGCCAATTGCCGCATGTGTCTGGTCGATGTAGAAAAAGCACCCAAGCCCATGCCGGCATGTGCCACACCGGTAATGGAAGGCATGAAGGTATACACCACTTCCCGTCGCGCGGTGGATGCACAACACGGTGTGATGGAATTTTTGTTGATCAACCATCCGCTGGATTGCCCGATCTGCGACCAGGGTGGTGAGTGCGAACTGCAGGATCTGGCGATGGCTTATGGCCGTTCTGTTTCGCGCTTCACTGAACGCAAGCGTGTGGTCAAAGACACAAACATGGGTTCATTGATCCATAGCGATATGACCCGCTGTATCCATTGCACCCGCTGTATACGCTTCCTGGAAGAAATTGCAGGCACCTCTGAAATGGGTGGCGTGGATCGGGGTGATCGTCTGGAAATCGGCACCTGTGTAGAGAACAGCATAGATTCGGAGTTGTCCGGCAATATCATCGATCTTTGTCCGGTGGGCGCTTTGACCAACAAACCATTTCGTTTTGCGGCACGTGCCTGGGAGCTGGTAGCCCGTGCATCAGTGGCTACACACGATGGTGTGGGTTCGTTGGTTTACTACCATGCCAACCGAGGCAAATTGCTGCGCACGGTACCCAGGGAAAACGAAAAAACCAACGAAACCTGGCTATCCGACCGGGACCGTTACAGCGTAATGGGCCTGTATTCGGAAGACCGTTTGACCACCCCGCAGATCAGGCAGAATGGCCAATGGCTTGAAGTCAGCTGGGAACAGGCCCTGGCAAAAGCAGTGGAAATTCTGCAGGCAGGTCAGAAAAATGACTCAAAAATCAGTGCGCTGATTTCGCCGTCTGCAGCAACCGAAGAACATTATCTGGCGCAGCGTTTGATTCGCAGTCTGGGCAGTCACCGCATCGAGCATCGTTTGCGCGAACAGGATTTTTCTGACGATGCACAAGCAGCGAAAGCTCCACAATTCGATATGAAAATTGCCGGGTTGGAGAACGCGCAATCGGTATTGCTGGTGGGTAGCAACATCCGTCATGAAGCACCCATACTGGGCCATAGGTTGCGCAAAGCCTGGCTGCGAAAAGGCGCGATTATTTCAGCTATCAATCCACTGGATTGGGAGTTTGTTTTTGATCTGAAACAAACCCTGATCGTTGCCCCGCAACAGATGTTGGCCGAACTGGCCGGGGTTGCAGCAGCCGTTGGAAAAATAAAAGGGCTTGAATTACCGGCCTGGATTACTGCTTTATGCCAGGCAAAAGATGCAAGCGAACCGCAGAATTCGATTGCTGAACAACTGATCAATGCGGAACTATCCGTGGTGTTTTTAGGACAGTTGGCGATGGCTCATCATCAAGCGGGAGCCTTGCGTCAATTGGCCGCCTGGATTGCTGAGGCCAGTGGCAGTTCGCTGAATTTTCTGCCCCACGGTGCCAATTCGCATGGTGCCTGGTTGGCAGGTTCTGTTCCCCACCGCGGTCCGGGCGGAATACCCAGCGGCAGTACTGTCAGCTTTGGTGATTTTATGGCTGAGCCTGAACAGAGTTGGCTGCTATGGGATATTGAACCGGAATACGATTGCAATAACCCGGCGCAGGTCATGCAGACCCTGCGCGCGGCGAACGGCGTGGTTGCCGCCTGTTCTTTTGTCAGTGACGGTGTGCGAGAAGTCGCGGATGTGTTGTTGCCCTGTGCACCGGTTGCCGAGTCTGAAGGCAGCATGGTCAACCTGGATGGTGACAGCTATGATTTCGCAGCCGCCGGGCGCAGTAGCGGTGACACGCGGCCCGGTTGGAAGATTTTGCGCCAATTGGGTGGTGAGATGCAGTTGGAAGGCTTTGCCCAGGTCAGCCTGGCCGATCTGCAGACTGAAATGAACGGCCAGATTCATGCCAAAGATCAATCTGCGCTGGAGCATGCCGACTGCTTCAGGTTTGAAGTTGCAAAAGCTGAAAAAGACGGGCTGGTCCGCGTCGGTGAGATACCGATGTTTTCTGTTGACGCCCTGTGTCGGCGCTCGTTGGCGCTGCAACAGACCGTCCATGCGGAAAGTCAGTTTGTTGGCCTGAATGCCGCTGATGCAAAGCGTTTGGGTTTGGTCGACGGTGGCCGGGCTCGCGTACGCCAGGGTGAGCATTCTGTTGAAACTGAAGTTCGGATAAGTCCGATTGTGCCAACCGGTGCCGTCTGGTTGCGCAGCGCGACGTGTCTGACCCGTACATTGGGCGCAGCGGTTGGTCCAATCAGCGTGGAGGCCGACTGATGTCTTTCTTCGATCAGGCGGTTTACATGGTCATCCTGCTGTTGAAGATACTGGCGATCGTTATCCCACTGATCCTTGCGGTTGCTTATTACACCTACTTCGAGCGTAAGGTAATCGGCTATATGCAGGTTCGCCGCGGGCCGAACCGTATCGGACCTTTGGGCTTGCTCCAGCCGTTTGCTGACGTTTTCAAACTGCTGCTTAAAGAAATCATACTGCCGGCCAATGCCAACAAATTCCTGTTTGTGCTGGCGCCGGTACTTTCATTGGCACCCGCATTTGCCATCTGGGCGGTCATTCCTTTTGACGACAAAATGGTGCTGGCAGATGTGGATGCCGGCCTGATCTATGTCCTGGCCCTGTCTTCCATGGGTGTTTACGGTCTGATCATTGCCGGTTGGGCTTCGAATTCCAAATATGCATTCCTGGGCGCCATGCGTTCGGCTGCACAGATGGTTTCCTACGAAATCGCCATGGGCTTTGCTCTGGTGGGTGTGTTGATCCTTGCAGGCAGCCTGAATTTGAGTGCCATAGTGCTTGCACAGCAGGGCAGTGTGCTGGACTGGTTCTGGCTACCGCTGTTGCCTTTGTTTGTGGTCTATCTGATTTCCGGCGTAGCGGAAACCAACCGCGCACCGTTTGACGTTGCCGAAGGCGAATCCGAAATTGTTGCCGGTTTTCACGTTGAGTATTCCGGTGCGGCTTTTGCGGTTTTCTTCCTGGCTGAATATGCCAATATGATCCTGATATCCTCGCTGACCGCAATCATGTTTGCTGGCGGTTGGTTGTCGCCTTTCCAGGGCATTCCTTACCTTGGCGACACGATTTTGGGGCAGGGCAGTATATTCTGGTTCCTCGCCAAGACGGTCTTCTTCATGTTCCTGTTCCTTTGGTGGCGCGCAACTTTCCCTCGTTACCGATATGACCAGATCATGCGCCTGGGCTGGAAGGTATTTGTACCCATTACCATCGTTTGGGTATTGGTTGCCGCTGTGTTTTCCGTATTTGGCCTGGTAACCCGAGGAGCCTGACCATGAATGCCGTCACTCGATACCTGAAGAGCCTGATGTTGTTGGAATTGTTCATCGGTCTGTACGTGACCATCAAATATTTTTTCAGGCCGAAATTCACCATTAACTATCCGGAAGAGAAGACACCCAAGTCCAATCGTTTCCGGGGTTTGCATGCCTTGCGCCGTTATCCCAATGGTGAGGAACGTTGCATCGCCTGCAAGTTGTGTGAGGCCGTATGTCCTGCGTTGGCGATCACCATTGACTCAACACAAAGGGAGGATGGTACGCGACGCACCACGCGCTACGACATTGACCTGTTCAAATGCATTTATTGCGGCTTCTGTGAAGAGTCCTGTCCGGTAGATTCAATCGTTGAAACCGACATATTGGAATACCACTTCGAAAACCGCGGTGAACAGATCATGACCAAAGAACAGTTACTCGCCATCGGCGATCGATTTGAAGCCAGCATTGCCGAGAATCGTCGGCAAGACGCGGCCTATCGCTAGGCGGATCAAGAACATGCCGATTATAGAAATTGTTTTTTACTTTTTTTCACTGATACTCATTGGTGCTGCGGTGATGGTGATCTCCGTGCGCAATCCGGTATATGCCGCCTTGTTCCTGGTGCTGGCCTTCTTCAGTTGCGCCGTAATCTGGATGCTGCTGGAAGCGGAGTTCCTGGCCATCATTCTGGTGCTGGTGTATGTCGGTGCGGTCATGGTGCTGTTCCTGTTTGTTGTCATGATGCTGGACATCAACCTCGCATCAATCAATGAAGGTTTTATCAGATATTTGCCGGTCGGGTTGTTTATTGCTGCTTTGATGGCACTGGAGTTCATGCTGGTGATCTGGGCCAGTGGCCGTTTCGATGCTTCGGCTTTTCCGGTGCCCAGTCCGAACCCGGCAGGATTCAGCAATTCCAGGGCGCTGGGTGAACTGCTTTATACCCAATATCTGTTGCCTTTCGAAATAGCCGGTTTGATCTTGCTGGTTGCCATTATTGCAGCGATTGCCCTGACTTTGAGGCCGCAACGTACAGGCGCCAAAATGCAAAATCCATCACGCCAGGTGTTGGTGAGGCCCGATGAACGTGTTCGCCTGGTCAGGATGAAATCCGAACCACGTCAGGACAAGCGAGGATAAGCCATGTTGACCTTGGTACATTTTCTCACCCTGGGCGCCATCCTGTTCTGTCTGAGCATGGCGGGCATATTCATCAATCGCAAAAATGTCATTCTACTGTTGATGTGTATCGAGTTGATGCTGTTGTCGGTGAATATGAACTTCGTGGCTTTTTCACGTTTTATCGGCAATCTGGACGGCCAGGTATTTGTGTTTTTTATCCTCACGGTCGCCGCAGCTGAGGCTGCCATAGGGCTGGCTATCCTTGTGGTGTTGTTCCGTAATCGCGGCACCATCAATGTATCTGATCTTGATGACTTGAAGGGCTGACATGGGGCTGCAAACCACACTACTGTTGATTCCTCTACTGCCTTTGGCAGCCGCGCTGGTTGCCGGTTTGCTTCGTGCGCAGGTAGGCCGGTCCGGATCACACTGGATCGCCATATTGGGCGTGGGCGCATCGTTTTTCCTGTCATCCTGGGTGCTGTACCAACAGGTATTCCAGGGTTTGGAAACGGTCAATTACAGTGTTTATACCTGGATGATTTCGGATGGAATCCGCTTTGAAGTAGGCTTCCTGGTGGATCACCTGACCACGCTGATGATGTGCGTGGTGACCTTCGTATCGCTGATGGTGCACATCTACACGATTGGATACATGGCTGAAGACCCGGGCTACCAGCGCTTTTTCAGCTACATTGCACTGTTTACCTTTTCGATGTTGATGTTGGTCATGGCCAACAACTTCATGCAGCTTTTCTTTGGCTGGGAAGCGGTAGGCCTGGTGTCCTATCTGCTGATTGGTTTCTGGTTCAATCGCGAATCGGCTGTATTTGCAGGCCTCAAGGCCTTTCTGGTCAATCGCGTGGGTGATTTCGGTTTTATACTGGGAATTGCAGCGGTGTTGTATGCCACCGGTTCGCTGAACTACACCGAAGTATTTGCCCAGGCCCCCGACATCGTCGGTCAAACCATCAGCATCATTCCGGGCATGGACTGGCAGTTGATTACCGTCATATGCATCTGCCTGTTCATTGGCGCCATGGGTAAGTCGGCACAGGCTCCGCTGCATGTCTGGCTGCCGGATTCCATGGAAGGCCCAACGCCGATTTCTGCCTTGATTCATGCGGCTACCATGGTTACCGCCGGCATCTTTATGGTGGCCCGTATGTCGCCCCTGTTTGAATACAGCGATGCGGCGCTCAGTTTTGTGATGTTGATCGGAACATTCACCGCGCTGGCTATGGGCCTGATCGGTATTGTACAAAACGATATCAAACGGGTGATCGCCTATTCAACCCTGTCACAACTGGGTTATATGACGGTAGCGCTGGGTGTCTCGGCCTACTCAGCAGCCATTTTCCACCTGATGACACATGCCTTTTTCAAAGCGCTGCTGTTCCTGTGTGCGGGCTCCGTGATCATCGCCTTGCATCATCAGCAGGACATGCGGTTCATGGGCGGCTTGCGCAAACAGATGCCCATCACCTGGCTGACGGCCTGGATAGGTACGCTGGCGCTGGCAGGGGTGCCATTTTTCTCCGGCTTTTATTCGAAAGACATCATTATTGAAGCCGTAGCCGAGTCCACCCGATTCGGTAGCTCGGTCGCCTATTGGGGCGTTGTCTTGGGTGTGTTGGTGACCGCCTTATACAGTTTCCGTCTGCTGTACCTGGTGTTTCACAAGCAGCCGCGCTACGTGGTTGATCATCATGCCGGTGATCACCCGCCGGCCGGCGTGCTGCAACACAAGCCGCATGAATCACCCGCGGTGGTCACCATTCCCTTGATTCTTTTGGCCATCCCGTCAGTTGTGATCGGTTATTTCACCATACAACCGGTCATATTCGGCCCATGGCTGTCAGATGCCATCACGGTTCTGCCGCAGAATGATGTAATCGCTGAATTGGCGCATCATTTCCATGGTGCATTGGCCATGGCCATGCACGCACCCTCGACTTTGCCCTTCTGGCTGACGGTGGGTGGTTTTGTATTGGCTACCTTGATTTACTATGTGCGTCCGTCACTGGCGCCGGTGATTCAAAAGCGACTGCCTCAATTGCACCGCATCCTGTTCAACAAATACTACTGGGATGAATTCAATCAACTGGTGTTTGTGCGCGGAATCATAGATTTCGGCAATCAGTTATGGCAGAAAATCGACGATGGTTTGATCGATGGCTTGCTGGTCAATGGCTCTGCCAAAACCGTAGGTGTGTTGGCCCAGCGTTTGCGTCAGTTGCAAAGCGGCTATCTGTTTCAATATGCATTTGCCATGATCATAGGCCTGATTGTCATTCTGGCAGTCTGGGTTGTGCTGGCTTAAGGGACGGGGACTGACATGGAAACTCAATGGCCCGTTCTTAGTCTGCTGATCTGGATTCCCATAGTCGGTGGCGGCCTGGTCGCTGCACTGGGCAGTCAGCGCGCAGCACAATCACGTTTGTTGGCATTGCTGGTGTCCGGCCTGACTTTTGTACTCAGCCTGAAGCTGTTTACCGCGTTCGATCGCGATACGTCACAGATGCAGTTTGTCGAAAACCATCCCTGGATTGAGTCTTTTGACATTAACTATTTTCTCGGAGTTGACGGTTTTTCGGTACCGCTGATCCTGTTGACCACTTTTTTTGGTGTGTTGGTGGTGATATCCGCATGGGAAGTGATACGCAAGAAAGTCAACCAGTACATGGCAGCCTTCCTGATCATGGAAGGTGTGATGATTGGCGTGTTCGCTGCGCTTGACGGCATGCTGTTTTACGTATTTTTCGAAGCCATGCTGATACCCATGTTTCTGGTGATCGGCATGTGGGGTGGACCGCGTCGCGTCTACGCGACCATCAAGTTTTTCCTTTACACATTCCTTGGCTCCATATTCATGCTGATCGGGTTGATTTACCTGTATATAGATTCGGGTACCTGGTCGATTCTGGAGTGGCATCATTATCCGCTGGGGCTGACAACCCAAACCTGGTTGTTCCTGGGCTTCCTGGCGGCATTCTCGGTGAAAATCCCCATGTGGCCAGTGCATACCTGGTTGCCGGACGCACACGTGGAGGCACCCGCTGGCGGTTCCGTCATTCTGGCGGCCATCATGTTGAAAATTGGTGGCTATGGCTTTATTCGCTTCAGCCTGCCGATTACTCCGGATGCCAGTATGGTGCTCGACTGGCTGATCATTCTTTTGTCTTTAATTGCGGTGGTGTACATCTGTTTTGTGGCACTGGTTCAGGAGGACATGAAAAAGCTGATTGCCTATTCATCGATTTCCCATATGGGTTATGTCACTTTGGGCCTGTTTATCTGTTTTACCATTCTCCGCCACGGGCCGGATACCAAGGGTGCAGCGCTGGGTATGGAAGGAGCCATGGTACAGATGGTTTCTCACGGCCTGATTTCCGGTGCCTTGTTCCTTTGCATAGGCGTGTTGTATGACCGCATGCACACCCGCATGATTCGTGACTATGGTGGTGTAGCCACCACCATGCCCTGGTTCGCCATGTTTGTGGTGTTCTTTTTCATGGCCAATTCGGGTCTGCCCGGAACCAGTGGGTTCGTGGGTGAGTTCATGGTCATTCTCGCCGCTTTCCAGGCCAACTTCTGGTATGCCTTCCTGGTGGCTACCACCTTGATATTGGGTGCGGCTTACAGTCTGTGGCTGGTGAAACGTGTAATTTTCGGTGAGGTAGCCAACAAGGAAGTTGCAGAATTAAAGGATATCAATCTGCGTGAAGGATTTATCCTGGGGATTCTGGCTTTGGCGGTACTGCTGGTAGGTTTATGGCCTGCTCCACTGGTGGACTTGATGCACAGTTCAGTTGCCGACCTGCTGGTGCACATCAATCAATCAAAACTCCCCGTAGCGGAAGCTGCTGCGGCCGGCATGTGAGGCTCTGATGCGCTTTAATAACTTGGGGTGGACAAGATGAATTTCCAGCTGGCTGCACCCGAAATCTGGGTATTGTGCATGACCTGCTTTATCCTGATTGTCGATCTGTTTCTGCGCCCGGAACGCAAGGGCATCATACATATGCTGGCCATGCTGACATTGATTTTTGCGGCGATTATTACCCTGCGTGGCGATTATGCTGGCGCAGGACAAACAGCAGCATTTGCGTTCAATGACGCCTTTATCCGCGACCCCATGGGTGATGTGCTGAAGCTGTTCAGCTACCTGATACTGGGTTTTGTGTTTGTCTATGCCAAGTTTTACCTGCGGCAGTTCAACATGTTTCGTGCAGATTTTTACACCCTGTCGCTGTTTGCACTGCTCGGCATCATGTTGCTCATTTCGGCCAACAGCCTGTTGATGATTTACCTGGGTCTGGAGTTGTTGGCGCTTTCCTCCTATGCGCTGGTAGCCTATGACCGGGAGTCCAATCGTGGCTCTGAGGCCGCGATGAAATACTTTGTGCTGGGCGCCATGGCCTCCGGCATGCTGCTGTATGGCATGTCGATGATCTATGGTGCAACCGGCAGCCTGGACCTCGCTACCATCAGTGCGGCAGCCAGTCAGCCGGGAGAGATGGATCTGATCCTGGGATTTGGCCTGGCTTTCCTGGTTGTTGGCCTGGCATTCAAACTGGGTGTTGTGCCGTTCCATATGTGGATACCTGATGTTTATCATGGAGCACCTGCGGCGATTACTTTGTTCATCTCATCGGTTCCTAAAATGGCAGCTTTTGCCATGGCCTTCCGCTTGTTGCAAACAGCCCTGGGTGATTTGCATGCCGATTGGCAACAAATGCTGGCTGTTCTGGCGCTGTTGTCCATCGTTCTGGGCAATGTCGCGGCCATAGCCCAGAGTAATATCAAGCGCATGCTGGCTTATTCAACCATTTCGCATATGGGATTCGTCCTGCTGGGTTTTCTGCCGGGTGACGCGACGGGCTATTCATCAGCCATGTATTACGTGATTGTTTATTCCCTGATGTCAGCTGCAGCCTTTGGCATGGTCATATTGCTGTCTTCACGGGGTGTAGAAGCAGAAAACCTGGATGACTACCGTGGCCTGAACCGGCGCAACAGCTGGTTTGCTGCCGTAATGGCCATGGTGATGTTTTCGTTTGCGGGTGTACCTGTATTCGTGGGCTTTTTTGCCAAATGGCTGGTTATCCAGGCTGCCATAGAGTCCGGCTTTATCTGGTTGGCCATAGTGGCTGTGATATTTTCAGTGGTCGGTGCGTTCTACTATCTGCGCATCGTCAAGCTGATGTATTTTGACGAGCCACAAACGGAAACCGTGATTACGACACCAGTAGACTTTCGTGCGGTAATTTCCCTCAATGGCATCCTCATGCTGGGCTTGGGAATTTTTTCGAGTTCCTTGATTGCTGTTTGTGTTCGTGCCTTTATAGCCTGAATCCGAATTCTGAATCTGAATCAGAATTCGGTTAAGTTCACCCCTTGTAAAGGCTCACCGGCTTCTATATCATGACCGGCTGCTGATGCGGGGTGGAGCAGTCTGGCAGCTCGTCGGGCTCATAACCCGAAGGTCGCAGG
>CAZRTG010000065.1:0-16407 GCA_964602895.1 uncultured Wenzhouxiangellaceae bacterium | reverse complement strand
ACTCGAGCAGTTGAATCGCTGACAGTCTGTCACGGATGGTGACCTCCCAGAGCAAGTACAGCCTGTCGCAACTGGCTGAGCGCTTCAAACTTGAACTGCACGGCAACCCCGAGCACCTGGTGGATGGTGTGGGCACCCTGCGCGATGCCACGAGTTCTCAGGTCAGCTTCCTGGCAAACCCGGCATACCGGAGTGAACTGACGACCAGTTCAGCCGGTGCCGTGGTGGTAAAAGCCGAAGATGTTGCATCCTGCCCGGAAAACTGTCTGGTTGCTGCAGATCCCTACCTCGCTTATGCTCGCATCGCAGCGCTGTTCGCACCACGGACCCGGCAGGAAGCCGGCATACACCCTTCGGCCTGTATTCACCCGTCGGTAAAACTGGGCGCTGATGTTGCCATTGGTCCAAAGGTAGTAATCGAAGCCGATTGTGAAATCGGCGCAGCCTGCTCCATTGGCCCCGGAAGCGTAATCGGAAAAGGCAGCACATTGGGGGCGGCCTGCCAACTTTACGCCAACGTCACCCTGTATCACGACACTCAACTGGGTCAACGGGTAATCGTGCATTCCGGGGCAGTCATTGGTGCAGATGGTTTTGGCATTGCTTTTGCCAGGGATCATTGGGAAAAAGTCCCACAACTTGGCCGTGTAGTGATTGGCGATGATTGTGAAATCGGGGCCTGCACCACCATAGACCGTGGTGCGATTGGCGACACGGTGCTGGAAGAAGACGTGCGCGTCGACAACCTGGTTCAGATTGCCCACAACGTCTTCATCGGGGCTCATACGGCCATGGCGGCACGGGTTGGCATCGCCGGCAGCACCAAAATCGGCCGCTACTGCCTGTTGGGTGGGGGCTGTGGTATACAGGGTCATATTGAAATTGCCGATCGCGTTACCATAGCGGCCAGAAGTACCGCCTATTACTCGATCACTGAAGCGGGTTCAACCTGGACGTCTTTGATTCCGGCACAACCCATCACAGAGTGGCAGCGAAACCTCTCCCGATTGCGTAAACTGGATCAATTGGCGCGCAAACTACTTAAACTCGAACGTCGCATAACGGACCCTGAGAATAATGATCAATAACATCCTGAAAGAGCCGGTAGAAGCTGACCGTATCATGCAATTCCTGCCCCATCGCTTCCCTTTCCTTTTGGTGGACAGAGTCATTTCCATGCAAGTGGAACCGGAAAAAAGACTGGTAGCGATCAAAAATGTCACCATCAACGAACCCTTCTTCACAGGCCATTTCCCGGGCTTACCCATCATGCCCGGTGTGCTCATTCTCGAAGCCATGGCCCAGGCAGCCGGCATGCTGGCCCACCTGGACGCCGAACTCGACGGACGTCTGGGTGAATTGTATTATCTGGTAAAAATCGATAACGCGCGTTTTACCCAGGTGATCAAACCCGGCGATCAGTTGGAGTTGGATGTGATACAGAAACGCATCATTCGCGGCATGGGCCAATACCTGTGTGAAGCACGGGTAGCAGGCAAAAGAGTGGCAAGTTGTGAAATCATGTGTGCAGGCAAAGACTGATGAATTCCAATCATCCGACCATCCATCCCTCAGCCCTGATTGACCCCAAAGCCGAGCTGGCCGACGATGTGGAGGTGGGACCGTTCAGCGTGATCGGCCCCAAGGTCCGTATTGACTCCGGTACCTGGATTGGCTCCCATGTGGTGCTCACCGGCCGTACCACCATCGGCAAAAAAAACCGGATTTTCCAATTCGCCTCCCTGGGTGAAGAACCGCAGGACAAGAAGTATGCCGGTGAAGACACCGAACTGATCATTGGTGATAACAATTATATTCGTGAGTTGTGCACCTTCAGCCGTGGCTCTGCACAGGGTGGAGGTAAAACCATCATTGGCAACGATAACTGGATCATGGCCTGTGTGCATATCGCACACGACTGCATACTCGGCGACAACATCATCATGGCAAACAATGCCTCGCTGGCGGGCCACGTCACCGTAGGCAATTTCGCCATCCTGTCGGGCTACACCCTGATCCATCAGTTCTGTACCGTCGGTGAACACAGCTTTACCTCCTTCGCCAGCCATGTAAATCAAAGCATTCCGCCTTATGTCACGGTGTCCGGAGAAAAAGCCAAAGCAAAAGGTGTCAATACGGAAGGTTTGAAGCGCCGTGGTTACAGCCCCGAGCAGGTGCAGCAGGTCCGTCGCGCTTACAAAGTGCTGTACCGTTCTGGCTTGCCATTGGAAGAAGCCAAACTGAAACTGCAGGAAATGGCCGAGCAATCTGAAGAAATCCGGCCGCTGGTCAGTTTCCTGGAAAAAAC
This sequence comes from uncultured Wenzhouxiangellaceae bacterium, assembly GCA_964602895.1. Classification (GTDB taxonomy): domain Bacteria; phylum Pseudomonadota; class Gammaproteobacteria; order Xanthomonadales; family SZUA-36; genus JAWXBM01. Next base: position 14,099 of record CAZRTG010000065.1, on the reverse strand, counting down.
CGAGAAAGGCCTGATTCGCTGATCGCTGCACTCTGATGAGCGTCAAACCCATCATCGCCCTGGTTGCCGGTGAAGCATCCGGTGATCAACTGGGTGCAGCACTGATAGAAAAGCTCAAACTGCAATTTCCGCAGGCCCGCTTCGTGGGCATTGGCGGTGAGCAAATGCGTGCTGCCGGTATGGAGTGCTGGTGGAACTGCTCTGAACTGGCCCTGTTCGGTCTGTTCGAAGTATTGTCACATTTACCCCGACTGGTAAAACTTCGTCGTCAGTTGCTGCAACGAATACTGGCCGTAAAACCGGATGTCATGATTGGTATTGACGCGCCGGATTTCAATCTGGGCCTCGAAATCAAACTGAAAGCCCAGGGCATCAGCACGGTGCATTATGTCAGCCCCACCGTCTGGGCCTGGCGCCCGGGCCGGGTCAGGAAAATCGCCCGTGCTGCTGATCTGGTGCTTTGCCTGTTCCCCTTTGAACCGGCCTTCTACGCCGATCACGGTGTCAGGGCGGTTTATGTGGGGCATCCGATGGCCGACCAGATAACAAGCCAACCGCAGACCACAGCAGCGCGTCTGGAATTGGGACTGGACACAGGCGGTGAATTGCTGGCCTTGTTACCCGGCAGCCGCATGAGCGAAGTCAGTCGCCTGACGGCACCGATGCTGGCTGCAGTAGACTTGCTGCGCCAAACCCGGCCTGAGTTACAGGTAGTGGCCGCCATGGCCAATGATCGTGTGTTGGCGACTTTTGCAAATCAGTTGAGAAACTCCGGGCTCAAGCGTGTGCAGCTTATCCGCGGTCGTCCGCGTAGCGTGATTGCCGCAGCTGACGTGGTGTTGTGTGCATCCGGCACCGCCACGCTGGAAACCCTGCTGATCAATCGGCCCATGGTGATGGTCTACAAACTGGCGCCGGCAACGTACCAATTGGCCAAAAACTTCAAACTGATCAAACGACAGTTTTTTGCCTTGCCGAACATCCTGGCCCAGGAAGCCCTGATCCCGGAACTGATTCAGGAGGAAGCCAACGGCAGCAGGCTGGCCAAAGCGGCCCAGGCCTGGCTGGATGACGATGATGCCGTCAAGCGCTTGCAAACGCGCTTCGATCAGCTGCATGAGGAACTGCGCTGCGATGCCAGCAGCCGAGCCTCTGCTGCGGTGACCGCGTTGCTGCAAAGCAAATCATGAGCTACGGGCGAGTCAAGCCGGGCACGCTGGTTGCCGGTGTAGACGAAGCAGGCCGTGGACCCCTGGCGGGCCCGGTAGTGGTCGCAGCGGTCATACTCAATCCACAGCAACCCATTGATGGGCTGGATGATTCCAAGCGACTGACCGCTGCACGAAGAGAAGTGCTGTTTTCACAGATCCAACAACGTGCTCTGGCCTGGTCGATCGTGCATATCGAAGTTGCTGATATCGATCGACTGAATATCCTGCAAGCCACGCTGTGGGGCATGCAGCAAGCGGTGATTGAACTGCAGCCAACACCCGTACGCGTACTGATTGATGGCAATCACGCACCGGAACTGGACCTCGAAGTACAAACCATCGTCCAGGGTGACCGGCTGGAACCCGCAATCTCAGCGGCGTCCATATTGGCCAAAGTGTCACGCGACCGGCATATGCTGCAGTTGCATGATACTTTTCCATGCTACGGTTTTGACCGGAACAAGGGTTACCCGACACCGGACCATCTGCAATTGCTGCAACAGCATGGGCCATGTACCCAACATCGTCGCTCTTTTGCGCCGGTGCGGCGTTTGCTTCAAATGGATCTTTTGTAAACCGGAGTTCTATTGCGGCCGGGCGTTGACGAAGGCCTCAATGTCCTTGCGGGTTACCGGGCCCAGGAATGCTTTTACCGCGCGGCCTGCGGGGTCGAGAATAATGGTGGTGGGTAATACTTTGGGTGCACCAAAAGGCTCTGGTGGTTGGTAAACATCGGCTACAAGGATGGGGTAGCTGACATGGAACTCATCGAGAAACTCCCCGAACATTGCCTCGTCGATATCTTCATAGGCAATTCCCAACACCGTGATGTCATCTCGTTGCTCATGCAACTCGGAAAGTTCCGGTATTTCCTTGCGACACGGTGCACACCAGGTTGCCCAGTAGTTCAGAATGACCCATTGCCCCCGATGTTCGCTCAGTGACATCATTTCGCCATTCAATTGCGGCAGGGAAAAATCCACCGGCTCGGTGGTTTCATACACAGCTGCCAATGAAACCTGGCTGCTACAGAACAGTACTGCAAGCAAACAAATGGCTTTGACAAATTCCTGACCTTTCATTTGGCGGTACCTGCATACATGGGCCGCAGCGGCCGATTCAACGCTTTGGTTCCCTGCTCTTCAACATCCTTCATGGCGGCAATAAACGCCATATCCCAATCTGTTTCCTGGTAAATCCGGTCTTCCCCCAGAATGGGGAGATGGTATAAACCACACAGGTACAAAGAGGCCAGGCTGAACTCACCCAGATCCCGGCTCAGCATCCAGTCGCCACTGTCATCTACCGTGGCGATTTTTGTCTTCAGTAAATCGTGCAGAATGCGCTTGACCTGCAAGGTACTGGCGCGCGGTTCCTGGGCAATCAGTTGTTCATGGCTGAGCGATTCACCCCGGGTTTGCGCCCGCCACAGATGGCCCAGCAATCGATAAGCCAGCTGGAAGTCGGTGCCCCTGGGCCAATCGGCCAAAGCCAGATTGCCGGTTCGGAAGGTGGTTAAAGAAGCTGCCAGGGATGCTCCCAGCAAGACCACTACCCATACCAGGTAAAGCCACAGCAGGAATATCGGCACCGTGGCCAGCGCTCCATAAATCACGGTGTAGTTGGCGTTGCTGACCCAGGCAACAAAAACAAACTTGGCCAACTCGAACAGGAAGGCACTGAGCACCGCACCGGCTAAAGCAGAGCGCAAACGCACCCGGCAATTGGGCACCAGCAAAAAAATCAGGGTAAATATCAGGGTACCTACCAGAAACAAACCCACCTGATACAGGCCGGGCGAGACCAGGTCGCGCAGGCCCTGGTCCAGAAACAGATTTTGTGCACTGAAGACCACGACACCGCCAATCAACAAAGGCGCCAGAGTCAACACGGCCCAGTACATGAGTATGCGGTTAACCAGAGTGCGTGCTTTTTCTACCCGCCAGATGCGGTTAAATGCCACTTCAATACGGATCATCAGCATCAATGCAGTCAGAATCAGAGCAACCGTGCCGGGCAAGGTCAGGCCGCTGACACTGGATAAAAAAGAGCTGATTCCCGTTGCCACCTGTGCGCCGGCCGTGGGCACCAGGTTTTCCAGCAGCAACTGTTGCAAGCGCTCCGACCATTCGCTGAACACCGGAAAAGCGGCTACTACTACGAAAATGACGGCCAGCAAAGGCACCAGCGCCAACAGGCTGGTATAGCCCAGGGACGCCGCTTCATCGAAGCAACGATTCTCTTTGAACTGTTTCCAGACATGTTGTGACAGATGACGCAAATGCCGGACGTGTTGCTGCACTTCATCTGATGAAAGGACTGCTGTGATCGATTCTTTTGGCATATCCGTTTACCTGCTGGTTATCAGTCAATAGAATGGCTCACAACACGATTACTTTGCCCGATGTTATGGTGGGCAATCTCCGACAATTCTAACCGAGGCCAACATGACTGTCAGAATTCTGCATAATCCGCGCTGTTCCAAATCACGTGCCACTCTGGCTTTGCTGCAGGAAAAAGGCATGGATCCGGAAGTTATCCTTTACCTTGAGACACCACCGGACACAAAGCAACTGGCTGAAATCACCCGGCAGCTTGGCATTCCACCGCGTGACCTGTTGCGCAAAGGCGAGGCTGAATACGAGCAACTGGGGCTGGGCAACGATGCATTGGATGATCAGCAGATTTTACAGGCCATGCACGATCACCCCAGATTGATTGAACGCCCCATCGTTATCAACCAGGGCAAAGCCGCAATCGGGCGGCCACCGGAAGCGGTGCTGACCATTCTGTGAGCAACCCCATTCAAAGTAACTCTGAACCAATGGTTGAGGTTCTGGTGCTGTATTACAGCCTGCATGGACAAACCGCACAAATGGCGCGACAAATTGCCCGCGGCGTGGAAGAAGTGGCTGGTGTCAGTGCTCGAGTCCGCACCGTACCGCCCGTCAGCAACGGATTGACGCAGCAGACTGCCGCAGTGCCGGAGGATGGCCCGCCGTGGGTACGCAAGCAGGATCTGGCCGAATGTGCGGCGTTGATCATGGGCAGTCCGACCCGTTTTGGCAATATGGCCGCTCCTTTGAAATACTTTATCGACAGTACTGCAGCCGAGTGGTTTTCCGGAACCCTGGTTGGAAAACCGGCAGCCGTGTTCACTTCGACCGCTGCTTTGCATGGCGGCCAGGAAGCGACCCTGTTGAGCATGATGCTGCCCTTGCTGCACCATGGCATGCTGCTGGCAGGCCTGCCTTTTACCGAACCTTCCTTGATACATACAAGCGGTGGCGGAACCCCTTATGGAGCCAGCCATTACTCCACCTGGGAAGGCGGTCGTGAATTGGATGCAGATGAACTGACCCTGTGCAAGGCATTGGGCAAACGAGTGGCAGAAATCACCCGCAAACTGAACAGCTGATGAGCCATCGTGATGTATTTTGGATTTACCTGTCCTTATTGTTGTTTCAAACCGTTTGGCATTTTCTCCTGCCCGTCCCCATGGGCTCCGGCAACTGGATACTGGCACTGATCGCCAGCCTGCCCTTGTTGTTACCTTTGAAAGGTATTGCAGCAGGTCGTTTTCGCAGCCTGACCTGGGGTGGTTTCCTGGCTGTTTTATATTTTGTTATCGGTGTGATGGAAGCCTGGAGCAATCCGGATCAACGTATAGCGGCCAGCATTCAAATCGTGCTCGCCCTGTCGTATTGCGCTTTTCTGGCCGTTTACTCACGCCAGCCATCCACCGACAGGACCTGAGCGTCTGTCAGGCCTGCAGGAATCTACTGCGGAGAACCTGCTTCTGCTTCGGATGGTGTCACTACCGCAGTTTCTTCCGCGGCCACAATGGCCCCGGCCCGTTGGATATCGGTGGGTGCAGCAAAGTAGAGTTGGTCGATGTAATTCAATCTGGCCATGGCGTGGGCCAGACTGACCGGCACCGAACCCGAACGCATCACGGCATCAGGCTGTTGTTTCCACAGTGTGTGAAAACGGTCCAAACGGGCCAGACCTGCCTGGTGAATTTCACTGATAGCCGCATTACTGGAGCGGAAGCGTCGAATGATGTTTTCATCCAGAAGACCGCCCTGGCCTTCCAGCATGGCTCGAATGTCATCCGAATCGAGCATGGTCTCCGGGTAGAACAAAACCAGCTCGGCCTGCAACAAGGCTTTAAACGTGGTAACGCGATTCAGCAGCGCATTCAGCATTCTGAAATCTTCAAAGTTGGGACTTTGTGTTGAACGCAACATACCACCATAAATAGCCTGTTGCTCTGCCTGGTACAGCGTGCGCAAATGTTGGCTCAGCCTGTTGTAAATTCCCCTGTCCGGTTCAAATTCAATCGGACTGACGCCATGTCCGGTAATAAAGCGATCACGCCATTCCTCGCCCTTGCTCCAATTGGCATTCATCAATTCCGATGGACGTAAACGCGAAGCTGCCAAATAAGTCAGCCGATTGGGGACGATCTGGAAACCTTCCCTGTCGGTTCTTTGGGTCACGACGCGGCTGCCTACCCACTCTACCGGACACTCATCCTGCAAGACCTCGTCTGAAGCCTCTGCAATCAGGTAGTTGTGTTCTTCCGGACTGACAAAAGTGGCGCCAAATATATCGCGGGATTCACCACCTTCGAGGTAACGGCCTTTCAGTTCAAAACTCAGATGACCGAAATAGTTGGCCACATTGGGGTCTTCCGGGCGCACCCTTTCGGCGCGACGTTCCACCCAGACGGTATTGTCATAGCAGATTTCCAGCTTGCCCATGCCGATCTGATCAGCCAGCAAATACACGTCAGGGAACAGGCCGATCAAAGCACGCGTCGCTTCCAGTGGCTGAGTCATTTCACAGCTGGTCGCCAGATCACAGGGGCCGATAACCAAACCTTCGGTTCGGTAGGCTGTTTTCTGATTGGCACTGCCACTCAGCACGACATCGGCACCGGCTTGCAGGTACATTTCACGAAACTCCAGTTCCGCTTCGCGTATACCGCCGACCAGGCTTTCCAAAGCGGATCGATATTCAGCCAGAACCTGGCTGACTGGATCGGAACGGCCACTGGCAGAGCCACTCAGGCAATCCAATTGTTGCGACATGACTTGCATCTGATTAACGCCAATTTCCTGCATGCGATGGATGCGGGCTTCATTGGCAGGTGTTTGCATGAATATCGGTGCCTGCAGGGAGAACCAGGTCATCATGGCCGAGAGAGTTGCCCAATCCAGCGGGTTGGGTAATGGCCGGGTAATAGCAGGACAGGACACAGGTGCCTGATCGTACAGATAGCCAAGCAGGTAATTGATGCGTTGCGTGGGCAGCAGCTCCAGTTCGCGGGCAAGTTGATCCAGCGCGAAAGGCCCATTCCGGTCACCTGAAAGCTCGGCCGTACGCAATAAATTATCTGCGAAATCCAACATACTGCTCATACAGCCATCAAACTGTTCGCGTGACAGATTGGGATTGCCTTTCGGATCACGGTCTGACATCAGGGAAATGCAGATGTCGATTTCTTCACGAATCTGCCGACGTACCGGCTGATCAAAATAAAAAGCCATATCGGGTGCCAACATCACCAGTTGGGCAATGGCATCGCCCAGCTCCAGTTGCAGCCCTTCCAGCCTTTTTTCCACCGGCTCACCGCTTTGCAATGCCTGTGCCACATCAAAAACGGCCGCAAGATTGGAATTGATTCGGGCGTCCACATCACTGAATGACCGGGCCAGATGGGTAGACAGCTGTGGCAGGAACCTTGCCAGCAAAGCAGCCAGACGGGTATCGCTGGCTTCTTCACGTGCCCGGCTGTCCAGCATATCGGCTGCTATCCACAGCAGGCTTTGGCTGAACTCCAGGTAGTGGCCGGCGTATAAACCATTTGCAGCTATCACCAGGCGCAGCATTTGTTGGGCCGTACGTGCATCAGTGCCCTCCAGCTGCAGTAAAGCCCGGTGCAAATCGAATACCAGGCGTTTGAACCGTAACTGATCGGGCGGTTCCGACAGGGTCAAAGAGCCCAACAACACCTGCAAAGAAAGAAAATGTGCGTCGAGATCGGCCGGGGTATCGGTTTCACCTGACCGGGCCGGAGGCTCAGCCGCAGTCCAGGGTTCAAACCACTCCGGGCTCAGTTGTGCCAGGGCCAACGCCAGCGACGGGCTTGCTGCAGCCAATGTACTGGCTTCCCGCCAGATCCGGCTGGCGCTGTGTTCGACGCGGAACAGCGCTTCCGGCAGGAATGATGCGGCCATGGGTTCCTCATCACGATCGAACAACAAAGGCAACAGGTCCGGATAATCGGGACCCAGAGCCGAGACCGCTTCGGTGGGTAAAATACGGTGCTGCCAAAGTTGCTGTTGCAGAACCTGCACAGCAGGGTCCAACACGGTGCTGCGCGATGGCAGGCGTTGGTATCGAGCGGCCAGACGGTCCAGCCAGGTCCGGCTGTCACGGAAAAATGTCACCAGAGATTCTTCCTGGCCAAGTTCGGGAGCCGGATGAAGCTTCAGCAGATAAGCCAATGCCGTCAGGCTTAACAGGGTGTCCTCGCGCGAATCCAGATCGGCCAGGCTGGCTGCCAGCTCACGACTGCCCGGCAGATCTGCCAACAGTTCGGCCGGCAGGATTTCTGACGCGACCGCGGTTGCTGCAGACGTTTGCCCGATGACTGCAGTAGCGACGTCGGGTTCTGCAACTGGCGTGGCCAGTTCCTGGGCCAGGCTGATGTTGATCCCTGTCAAACACAGCGCCAAACACAACCCGGCATGCATCATGTGCAGTTGCCTGGTAAACCCGTACTGATGGCCTGATCCGATTTTCATTCGTGGCAACGCAACATGGTGCTGGACAATTCCACAACAAAGGAGCGGTTATACTACGCGAAGCAGCGGTCGCGGCAAATTATGCCGACAGGTTCAGATTTGGCTTTTATTGGAATTTGGTGCTGCCTTATCATGTATAAACTCCCATTACAGGTATAAGAACGATGATTTCGAGGCTGTTGATTATCACCACCGGGGGTACCATCGACAAAATCTATTTTGACGATATGAGCGATTACCAGGTGGGTGAGCCGCAAATCAGCCTGATATTGAAAGCCATGAATGTGGGCTTTCGCTTTGATGTGATTCCGCTGTTGCGCAAGGACAGCCTGCACCTGGATGACAAAGACCGCAGGCTGGTGCGCGACACCATTGCCAGCAACGACTGCCAGCACGTGCTGATCACGCATGGCACCGACACCATGGTGGAAACGGCCCGGGCACTGGCAGAGATCAAAAACAAAACCATGGTATTGACCGGTGCCTTGAAACCGGCTCGCTTTCGCGATTCCGATGCCGTATTCAATATTGGCTGTGCGGTGGGTTCGGTACAGTGCCTGCCGGCAGGTGTTTATATTTCCATGAATGGCCGTATCTGGGACCCTGCCACGGTGCGCAAAAACCGTTCAGCCAACCGCTTTGAGCCATCCTGATCAATATGCCGACATTCACAGCGCACACCCAGGTGCCGCGTGAAGCTCTGAATCAATCAGAGTTTCCTTGAGCGCTACAAAACCTGGCCCGCAGCGTGTAAAAGCACTCCCACCAGCCCACCCACCAGAGTGCCGTTGATACGAATGAACTGCAGGTCGCTGCCGATGGCCAGCTCCACGCGCTGGGTGGTTTCTTCTGCATCCCAGCCTGCCACGGTGTCGCTGATCAGGCTGGCGATGGCATGCCGGTTCTCAGCCACCAGCGCGACTGCGGTGTCAATCAGCCAGCCATCGATGGTGGCCTGCATGTCCGGGTCCTTGTCGAGATGTTTGGCAAAATCGCTGATCCAGCGATCCAGCTCTGCCACGATGATGGAGTCCTCGCTGGCGATGTCGCGTTCGATACCGGCGACGAGATCAGTCCAGGTCCTGTACAGGTAATCCTGCAAGGCCTCATTGTCCATCGCATTCTGTTTGATCTGGTTGATACGGCGCTGCAACTCAGGTGAGCTGCGCAGTTCCCTGATCCAGTGATTCAGCATTTGATCGAACTCAGTACGCATGGCGTGTTCCGGGTCCAATGCCATCTGGAACAGCAGGTTTTCGATGCGATCCAGCATCTGCTGCACAATGCGATCATCGACGAAGCCCGGCAGCCACCAGGGGCTTTCTTTTTGTACATTGCCACGAATGGCCTCACGGTGATCGTGCAGAACCACTACCGCATAACGCAAGGTCTGCGTCAGCAAAGCCTGGTGGCGGCCATCCTGCACCAACCACTCCAGCATACGGCTGAGCAAGGGGCCAAAGTCGGCACGCTGCAGTTGTTGGACGCTCAATCTGCGCAGAAAAGCCCGCACATTGTCTTCCTGCCAGGCACCTGCGCCCCAATGTAAAAACCGCGTGAGGGAATCTGTCAGCCGTTGCCTGCCCTCTTTTGCCATAAGCCAGGCCACGATATGTGCCGACATGGCCGATTTTTCAAGTTTGTTGCGAACCACGTCGGGGTGCAGGAAGTTCTCGGCAACAAAACGTGCCAGGCTGTGGCCAATTTCATCCTTGCGGCGGGGAATGATGGCGGTATGCGGAATCGGCAAGCCCAGCGGATGGCGAAACAGTGCCACCACCGCAAACCAATCAGCCAAAGCACCGACCATGCCCGCCTCGGCAAAGGCATGAACCCAGGCCATCCATGAGTCCGGGCGATTGATGGTGAGCAAAAAGACCACCGCCATCAACACCAGCAGCAATAAAGGCCAGCGCTTCATGCGGCGCAGACGTTGCGTTTCGACGGTTGTCGTATCTATGGGTTTGAAACTACTGATGGATGTGTCCTGTCAATGTGAACCGTGTATTTCCTGTGCTCAAACTGCCTTCAGGCTGCATGATCCACCATCAACCTGTTGAGAACAAGCGCACAAAACCGTACAGAATCGGAGAAATACAGCCGGCCTGACGGCATGCTGCTACTGAATTCAACATTACAAACTCGTATAGTTTCTGTAATCAGGCCACAAGCATCACCCGGGCATACTGGCAACGTCGAATAACGACGAGCTTTTCCACTACTGCCAAGGAGTACACCATGAAAACCATCAACAAGACATTGATAACCCTCGCTGCCGTTTCCGGACTCGTACTGTCGGGTGCCGCGCTGGCTGATCGCGATGATATCCGCCTGCTGGATGAAACCAAAATCACATTGATCGACGCCATTCAGATCGCCGAAGCCCATCAGGGTGGCCAGGCTTTTGAAGCCAAGCTGGACGATGACAGTTTCACACCCGAGTTCGAAGTCGAACTGGTCCACGAAGGCCGTATTTATGAGCTGACCATCGATGGCGTTTCCGGCGAAGTCCGCAGAGTGAAAGAGGATCACGACGATTAAGCCACACGCTACAACGCAATCAGGCTGCAGCACAACCTGGGGAAAAATTTATTCCCCAGGTTGTTTGTCTATTTGCCTGGCAGTCCAGAGTAGAATCATATGAAAATTCTGTTGCTGGAAGATGACCAGGAAACGGCTCGCTTTATCATTCGCGGCCTGCAAGAGCATGGCCACAATGTAGATCATGCGGATAACGGCCTGGATGGCCTGGCCATGGCTCAGGAAGGCCGCTATGACGTATTTATTTTTGACCGCATGGTGCCGCGCCTCGATGGCCTGGCACTGGCCCGCACACTGCGTGACACGGGAATCAGAACGCCGATACTGTTTCTCACCGCGCTGGGCAGTATCGAGGATCGTGTCTCCGGCTTCGAAGCGGGTGGTGATGATTATCTGATCAAACCCTTTGCTTTTGCCGAGCTGTATGCACGGATCAATTCACTGGCCCGACGCCCGCCGCTGAGTGAAGTTGTAAGCGTGCTGACGGCAGGTGATCTGCGCATGGAGTTGATCAAGCGCTTGGTGACTCGTGCGGGTCAGACCATCGAGTTGTTACCCACCGAGTTCAGGATACTCGAATATTTGTTGCGTCACGCGGGGCAGGTGGTAACGCGTACCATGCTGCTGGAAGGGGTGTGGGATTTTCATTTCGACCCGGGCACCAATCTGGTTGAAACCCATATCAGCCGGCTGCGCAGCAAAGTGGACAAGGGTTTTGACCAGGCGCTGATACACACGGTTCGCGGTGCGGGTTATATGATCGAAGACCGGCACCATGATCAGCCTTCATGATCTCCCGGCCTAAAATCCGGCCCGGGATTCAGCCCAGAATTTTGGGCACCGCCACTTTCAGACTGACGGCGCTGTACCTGTTGTTTTTTGCCCTGTCCGTTAGCCTGCTTGCTGTGCTGCTGTATTTTGCTGCCCGCTCCGCACTGGAAGCCGAAGTGCGCGCGCAAATCACCACCGAAAGCAATCTGTTGCTGTTTGAATACCGCGAAGACGGCCTCGAGGAATTACTGGAAGAAACCGAGGAACGCATCGAAAAATCTGCACCTGGCAATCGTTTGCTGTACACCATACGGAACCCGCAAGGCAAGGTCATTTTTGATGACATTCCGGATGATACCGATGCACGGGGCTGGCAAAAGCTGGATGGCGAGATGCCTCGCCTGTTCTACTTTACCCAGCTGAAAAATGGCTATGTTCTGGGCGTGGGCAAGGACCTGGTCAGCTTGCAAAGTACCCAGTATATCCTGGCCAGAACAGTTGGCTGGATACTGGCGGTCGCTTTGATCCTCGGGCTGGCGGGCGGGCTCTTGCTCAGCCGTCGTACGCTGGCACAATTGCGCAGTATCACCCAAACAGCTCGTGAGGTAGGGGAAGGACGTCTGTCGCAGCGCATCCCGATCAGCCACAGTGGTGATGAACTGGATGAGCTGGGGCAAACGCTGAACGGTATGTTGGACCGGATCGAAAATCTGCTGTCCAGCGTAAGGCATGTCTCCACCGGCATTGCACATGACCTGCGTACGCCGTTGGCACGGCTGCGCAATCATCTGGAAAGCCTGCGCACTTCAGTCAGCTCTGAATCACAGGCGGCCGGTCTGGATCGGGCCCTGGCTGAAATCGACACCATCCTGCAAACTTTTGCCGCGATGTTACGGCTGGCCGAAGTCGAATCAGGCAGCCTCAGAGATCGCCTCAAGCCCGTGGATTTGTCGACGCTGTTGGGCCAGATTGCTGATGCCTACCGGCCCTTGCTGGAAGAGTGCAACGGCCAATTAGAACTGGGTGCGATGGAGCTGGACGCCCAGGCGGGGAATACCGTACTGGGCGATGCCGGCCTGCTACAGCAGTTGTTGGCCAACCTGCTGGAAAACGCCTTGCAGCACGCCGGACCTGCGCCTGCAGTAAGCCTGAAAGTGGCCAGACACAACAAGCAGGTATGGCTGGAAGTATCTGACCATGGCCCGGGCATACCGGTGGAACAAAGAGCACAGGCATTGCAACCGTTTGAACGGCTGGGTGACGGCGCGGGCAGCCATGGCTTTGGTCTTGCCCTGGTGGCTGCCATTGCAAGACTGCACGATGCTGAATTGCAATTGCTGGACAATCAACCCGGGCTCAAATGCCGCATCGTATTTCCTGCTCTGTAGTGGTTGTTACAGGCCAAATTAGCCCGCCTCAGAATTTCAAGTTCAGACCCACATAGAATGATTGCCCCATGCCCGGAACAGCGATCCCCCAGGGTGCGCCAGTCGATCTCATGGTAGAGCCTTGCCCGAGGTAGGCACCGCCGGTGGGCAGGAAGTAGAGTTTGTCGAACAGATTTTCTACTCCAAAATCAACCCGGACTTTATCCCATGAATAGCTGCCTCGAAGATGGATCAGCGCATACGCGTTCGTTTCAACCTCATTACGAACGCCAGACACATCGCCCTTGTCGTCAACCACAAGCAGTTCCAGGGCGTTACTCCAACCACCCCGTTCCTGGCTCAGGATGAGCTTGCCGTTCAGCGGCATGATGTTGTACAGATTGTCGCCGCTATCACGATTTTCACCATTGGTGTAACTGGCCAGCCCCTCAAGTGCCCATTCACCCCAGCTGTTATTCGCCAGAGTCATTTGCCCCGATAGATCAATCCCGTAAATTCGCGCAGACTGGTTGGCAAACTGCAGCACGTTGAACTGATCCGGCTGCCAGACTGGTAAACGAACTGCGTCAATATAATCATCCAGTTTGGTGTAGTAAGGCGTTGCCTTGAAGCTCCAACTGTCATTCGCTGCATGCCAGTCAAACGTGGCAGATGCGATGTAGGCTGTTTCGGGCCGCAGATCGATATCACCGATGTAGCCATTCCCATCACCCACAAAATTATTCATCAACGCTGCCATCGCCCAGGTCGACCAGGTGTAACGTTCATAGAGATTGGGTGAGCGAACCTTGCGTGCCAGTCCGAATTCTATGTCCAGATTTTCATTCCGGGTATAGCGCAGCAAGGCGGTCAGATCCAGGTTGTTGTCAGCAATTTTCCGGTAGCTGGAATTGAACGCATTCGCATCAGCGATTTGATTACCCGTCGCCGGCAGAGTCGATTTGTAACCGCTGACATCTCCCGCATTGCTATCTACCCACTCGTGGCGCAGGCCAATCAAAGCCAGCCAATCCTTTTGTAACTGTGATTCAAATTCAGCATAGGCTGCCAGTCGATCACGCTCACCATCATTGATGTTGATGAACGTATCAGGCCACATGCCGCCACCGGAAGCAGGCCAATAGTCGTCCAGACGATAGCGCTGATACTCACCACCCAGGCGCAGCAGTTTCGTGCTGGCGATATCAATCGTGCTTTTGATTGCAGCACCCGAAGTTGTTCCATCACTGAACATGGGCATGCCCGCAGCACAGGTCAGAAACCCAACCGGTGAACAGGCACTGCCAGGCTCGGGTGCTGCGGGTGGTTGACTCATGGCGCCGTACCAAAACCGCTTGTCAGCACCGAAATTCATGTAGTGCTCCACTTTTTCA
>CAZRTG010000064.1:0-16448 GCA_964602895.1 uncultured Wenzhouxiangellaceae bacterium | reverse complement strand
GTATCGTGAGGGATATCAAAGTTGAGCACATGGCTGATACGGTCCACATCCAGGCCACGGGCAGCCACATCCGTGGCTACCAGTAAATCCAGCTTGCCGTTTTTGAGCTGGATGATCTTACGCTCACGGTCTTTTTGTGCCATGTCGCCATTCAGAGCTTCGGCGGCAAAGCCTCTGGCCTGTAATTTTTCGGCCAGTTCGGTGGTGGCAATGCGGGTACGGACAAAAATCAGCATGGCATCAAACGGTTCAACTTCGAGTATGCGGGTAAGTGCATCCAGCTTGTGCATGCCGCTTACCAGCCAGTAACGCTGGCGTATGGTGGCAGCGGTCGCCGTTTTGGTCTTGATGGAGATTTCACCGGGGTCCTGCAAATGCTTGCGGGCAATTTTCTGGATTTCAGCCGGCATGGTGGCGGAAAAAAGCGCGATCTGCCGGCCAGGCGGTGTCTGTTCCAGTACCCACTGCACATCGTCGATAAAGCCCATGCGCAGCATTTCATCGGCTTCATCCAACACCAGGGTTTTTACCCCTCCCAGCTTCAAAGTACCTTTACGCATATGGTCCATGACCCGACCGGGTGTGCCGACCACCACGTGTACGCCCCGCTTCAGTTGTCTTATCTGCCCGGCGTACTCCTGTCCGCCATAGATTGGCATCACACGAAAGCCTTTGATATGACTGGCGTAGCGTTGAAAAGCTTCAGCCACCTGGATGGCCAACTCGCGGGTGGGCGCCAGCACCAGAACCTGCACTGCATTATTATTCAGATCGATATGAGCCAGTAACGGTAAAGCAAACGCAGCGGTTTTGCCGGTACCGGTAGGTGCATGACCCAACAGGTCACGCCCTGCCAACAGCGGTGGAATGGCCTGTTCCTGGATTGGGGTTGGGGTTTCATAGCCGACTTGCTGCAAGGCAGCAAGTAGAAAATCGGGCAAATTCAGTAGCTTGAAGCCGCTCTGCACGGGTGGAGCTTTGGACATCGGAAATTCCTGTCTGAAGTAAATTGCTGCAGAATTGATAACTTGCAGTGGATAAGGGGCGGCTATCATACTCCTTCCAGACTGCTGATATCGCTGCATCTTGTCTGTCGGCTGGAATGACCGAGTTAATGAATCTAACAAATTTAATTACAAAGCCAATGCAATTTACGGGCACAATTCAATAGAAAACCCGGCAAAATAACATTAATGACAATACGCACGAAATACTGGTTAATGGTCGCAACCGTGCTCCTGTTGCTGAGCACATCGGATTCCAACGCCCGGGACGCAAGCCTGGAGGCAACCCAGCCCAGGGTTCGCAATTTCATTCAGTCATTATTGATCGACAAGGAAGTGCCGGTATTGGGCATACGCTGGTTGGGCGAGGTGTTCGTCGATGCCCCCATCAACGGTGAGCCGGAAGGCTCGCAAATCATTCTGCGTAGAGGCCAGGTCGCCTTGAGCCGTGGTTTTGGTGCCAAATGGTCTGGCAAAGTGACCCTCAATTACAACGATGCCGGCAAGTTCGAGCTGGGCGATAACTACCTGCGCTACTCTGGCTGGAAAACGGCCATTGTAGATGCCGGCATTTTCAATCCGGCTTTCAGCCTGGAGTCCATCAGCAAAACTGCGGGCATAACCTTTATGGAAAGAGCCCTGCCGGTGGTAGCTTTGTCTGAAAACAAAAGCGGTGGCATCAGCGTTCTGAAACGGACACCCAACAGCATCCTCAATGCAGGTTTCTTCTTCCTGAACCCTGAGCAGGATGATAAAACGCAGCCCGGTAAGGCCATTGTTTTACATTATGCACATTCCCCCATCGACCTGCTCGGAACGCAGAACCTGCACGTTGGTGCCTCTTTTTCATATCGGTTCAAAGCCAACCCAAACAATACGGTATTCAAATCACGTCCGGAAATTACTACGGCTGAAGATTACTATGTTGATACTTCTGCTATTGACGATGCCGACAAGGTCATCCGGTTGGGACTGGAAGCGCACAAAGAATGGGGCCGACTCTCCTTACAATCTGAAGTGTTACTGTCAGAAGTACGGCGTAACAAACGGAAATCACTCAATTTCTGGGGAGCCTATACCTACTTGAGTTGGTTTTTAAGCAATGACCGACGCAATTTCGACTCGGGCCAGGGGAAGTTTCTGGCCGTGGAGCCCGGGTCGCCGCTTGGACACGGTGGCAAAGGTGCGTTCGAGCTGGCGTTCAGAGCCAGCTACGTTGATCTGACAGATAAAGATGTGATTGGAGGCCGGCAAAGCAACCTGACTTTGGGCCTGAATTGGTACCTCAACAACCATTTTCGCGTCATGACCAACCTGACCAAAGTGCTGGATGTGAAACGCCGCGGCAGCGAGTTTGATGGCCTGGACCCGTTGATATTGTCCATACGTTTGCAGTGGCAGATGCTTTAGGGAGAGAGATTGATTCGGGCCATCCCTGGCCCTCACCCTCGCTATTGCTCAGGCTGCAAGGGCTCTCATCCCGATCGAACCAACAAATAAAAAAGGCCCCTTGCGGGGCCGTTTGCTTACTGGGGATAGAGAGAGGGATTGATTCGCGCCATCCCTGGCGCTCACCCTTCCGGGCGCTCGCTAATGCTGCGCGTCCCGATTGGCTATCCTGCCAATCGGCGAACCCCGCAGCCCTTTGGGCTGCAAGGGCTCTCTTCCCTCTCTCTCCGCCAAATAAAAAGGCCCCTTGCGGGGCCGTTTTATTTGGCGGAGAGAGAGGGATTCGAACCCTCGGTACGGCTATAAACCGTACACACGCTTTCCAGGCGAGCCCATTCAACCACTCTGGCATCTCTCCATAAACCTGGGTCCATACATGGGGCGGCAATTGTAGGGGAAGGCCGCTATGGATTCAATCCGCAGGCATCTTTGCCTGTTCTGCATTGCGGGCCAGGCGCATCGCTGGCACAGTGGGGTCAACCAATCAGGGATTTGCATCATGCCTGTTGTTATTCAATTTTTGCGCACCATGGGGCTGGGCGCTGTGCTGTTGTCGGTGCTGGTCGCTTGCTCGGCTACGACCATTACTCACGATCGTCAGTTACCACCCAGCCGGATTATAGAGTCTGCTGATTTGCAGGATGTTCGCAACATTGCGCAGCAACTGGCAGAGGCAGTCGGGAAGGAACAGGTACTGGTGGTTTATGATCTGGACAACACCATCCTGGCCATGGAGCAGGACCTGGGTTCGGACCAGTGGTATTACTGGCAAAAAGAGCTGCAGGCAGCCGATCGTTGCGATCCAAGAGTGGTCACTGACCGGCTGGCCGCTCAAGGCGCGCTGCTGTACGCCAGCGCCATGCGCCTGACCCAGGAAGACGGCCCGGAAATTGTGCGCTCCATACAGGATCAGGGCTTCAAATCGATCATTCTGACTTCACGTGGCGCCGATTTCGCCGCCATGTCCTTTCGTGAGTTACGCCGAAATCGGTTTGATTTCCGCGACAGCGCCCTAGGTGCAACAGGTGGTCCGCCACTGGAATTCAAGCCAACGGCTGATAGCCGCCTCACGCGCTACGAAGATGGCGTATACCTCACTGCAGGGCAGCACAAAGGGCAGATGCTGTTGGCCCTGCTGGACAAAACGGCAACCGCCTTGCCACGCGCCATCGTCATGGCCGATGACAAAGAAGAAAACCTCCAGGATGTACTGGACACCTTTGCCGAAACCGCAACCTCAGTACAAGCACTGCGTTACAACCGTGAAGATGCGCGCGTTGCAGCTTTCGATGGCGCACAGACGGTCGCGGAATGGAAACTCGCGGAACCCGCCCTGCTGCAACTCCAGGCGGTATTCGGCCCCGACAACTTCCATCTGCCAGAACCTGCCGTCCCGCAAGGCTGCCCGAGCGGGCAACCCTGAGTTGATTGTACTGCTTTGAATTCCGCTACGACCGTTACAGGTAGCAATCCAGCGAACCCGCACCGCAGGATCTGGGCGATCGCCGGCCCTGCCATCCTGGCCAATTCATCCGAACCTTTGTTGGGCCTGGTGGATACCTGGGCCATAGGCCATTTGCCCAGCCCGGTTCATCTGGCTGCGGTGGGCCTGGGCAGCGTGATCTTCAATTACCTGTTGTGGTCATTCGGGTTCCTGCGCATGGGCACTACCGGCATGGTGGCTCAGGCTCATGGGCGGGGTGATAACGATGGATTGATTACCACGGTTATTCGTTCCTGTGCTTTGGCACTGTTTTTCGCGATATTGATTCTGCTGTTTCAACAGCTGTTGCTGTTGGTTTCATTACGCATCATGGCGCCGCCGGATGAAGTCGCTGCCATCACTGCCGAGTACTTCCGCATACGTATCTGGGCATCACCGGCCACACTGCTCAGCTACGCGATAACGGGCGTACTGTTTGGGCTGGCACAGGTGAAGTCGATCCTGTGGCTGCAACTGTTCCTGAACTTTACCAATGGTGCACTCAACCTGTTGTTTGTGATTGGTTTTGGCATGGGCGTTCCCGGCGTGGCCTGGGGTACCCTGATTGCCCAGGTGTTGACCGCGATTGGCGGAATCTGGGTCCTGCTGCGCCTGTTGGACCTGGCGGTACTCAAGCGGCGATTCATACAGGCCGGCACTTGGCGATTGCGACAATTTCGCAGTTTGATCTTTGTGAACGGCTTTATTTTTATCCGTACCATTTTCCTGTTGACGGCTCTGACCCTGATCATGCGCATGGCGGGTAGCATGGGTGAAGAAGAGATGGCAGCCAGCCATGTGACCATGCAGTTCCTGTTTCTGATATCCCTGGGCATGGATGGCTTTGCCCATGCCGCAGAGGCTTTGGCAGGAGCCGCCTGGGGTGCAGGCCAACGTGCAGCATTCAGGCGCTGGGTGATTTTGACCAGCCAATGGGCCGTCATTGCAGCGGTGATTTATATGCTGGCGTTCTGGTTATTGGGCAATCACATCACCGCTGTGCTGACCGACCTGCCGTCGGTACGATATCAGGTGGCCAACCTGATGCCACTGGTGATTGTCTTGCCACTGGTCTCGGTGTGGTGTTATCAATTCGACGGAGTGTTCATAGGTGCTACGGCAGGATTGCCCATGATGGTGACCATGGGCATTGCGTTTGTGGTCTATTTGGCGGTGTTGGGTCCTTTCACCCAGCTCTGGGGACTGTGGGGCTTGTGGCTGGCCGTGGTGTTATTCATGGGCGTACGCGGGCTCAGCCAGGCCATTTGGTATCCCTTTCTGGAGCGGAAGCTGAATTAGCAGACTGTAACCACCCAATCGAAATCTGAACCCACTATCATTGCAACTGAATGACTACTGACCCAAAGCGCACACTGCCCCGGCTGATCTGCCTGGTTTTCTTGGCCCTGTGCATGGCGGGTTGCGAGCCAGCCACCGATTCAGGCGAAAACTTTTTCATGAATGACCCGGAACAAAGCACACCGAATAACACACCCGCAGCCACCGTCCGCATCGCCACCTTCAATATCGCCATGGGATTTGGGCAAGCAGGTGAGATGGCTGCTGCATTGCAGAACCCGCAACATGAAAGGTTGCGGCAGGTTGCTGCAGTGTTGCAAAGCGTTCGGCCCGATATCGTGCTGCTGAATGAATTTGATTTTGATCCTGCTACGAATGCCGCCGAGCTGTTCCATCAGAACTTTCTGACACAGGCCATGAAGGGTCTGCACGCAATTGAATACCCGTATCATTTCCGGGCAGAATCCAATACCGGCATTCCCAGCGGCCTGGATTTGGACGGTGATGGCAGGAACGACGGACCAGCTGATGCCTGGGGGTTCGGGTATTTCCCGGGCCAGTACGGCATGTTGCTGTTATCGCGCTTCCCCATCGACCAGGCAAAGGTACGCACTTTCCAGCATTTCCGCTGGGCCGAACTGGCCAACGCCCGGCGACCAATGAACCCCGATGGCAGCCACTTTTATAGCGATGAAATATGGTCCCGGTTACGCCTCTCGTCCAAAAGCCATTGGGACGTACCGGTACAACTGGGTGAAGATCTGCTGCACATTCTGGCTTTTCACCCCACCCCGCCGGTGTTCGATGGTCCGGAAAATCGGAACGGCAGGCGCAACTACGACGAAATCCGCTTTTGGGCTGATTATCTGCAACCCCGTTCTTCCGAGCATTGGCTGGATGACCAGGGGCGCAGCGGTGGCCTGCCCCTTGAGGCACAATTTGTTATTCTGGGTGACTTTAATACGGATCCTTTTGATGGCGATTCCTTACCGGGTGCCAGCCAACAATTGCTGGAACATGAACGAGTGAATGCAACTTTTACACCCCTCAGTAGTGGTGCGGCAGCAGCCAGCGCTGCGCAAGGTGGCGTGAATTTGGAACAAAAGGGCAATCCGGCCGCCGATACGGCGGATTTCAACGATCGCGATACCGGCAACCTGCGACTGGATTATGTGTTGCCCTCGACCGGTATCGATATCCTGGACGGCGGGGTATTTTGGCCCGCAAGCGATGAACCAGGACATGAATGGGCAGATGTCTCGGATCACCATTTGGTGTGGCTGGACATCCGAATTTTTGATTTTCAATCTGCACGGGGGGTGCCATGAGTTCTGATATGTCAAACAAACCCGATTCAAACAGCCGGAAACCGGATCTTGCTGTGACCGATGACGATATCGCACTGGCCAGCCTGTACCGGGACGCCGTGGTCAATCACGCGGCCGAGCCGGTAGGCTATCAACAGGAAATTGCTGCCACGCACCGTTGTGCGCTACACAACCCATTGTGTGGCGATAACGTTGAAATCCAATTCCGGGTTGCCAATGAGGTGATTGAAGCGGCTGCTTTTGCGGGTGAATCCTGTGCCATTTGCATGGCTTCGGCATCCATGCTGTGCGAGGCCATGCCAGGCCAACCTGGCACAGCCGTTGCACAACAATTTGAATTGCTGCGTGCGGCCCTGCAAGACAAGCAGAGTGAACCCGGCCTGGACTCCTTACAGGCCTTGTTGGCCGTGCGCCGCTATCCGGCACGGATCCGTTGCGCCTTGTTGCCCTGGGAGGCTGGAGTCAAAGCCTTAACTGGTTCCGGCTCCAGTTGATATTTTGCGGGCTGTTCGTCTGCTCAGCCCGCAAATTTCAGCACCCGCTCTTTCAACAGCGTAATTTCATCGCGTACCCGTGCGGCTTCCTCAAACTCCAGGCGCTCCGCATGTTTGAACATTTTCTGCTCCAGTTCGGCCACCGCTTTCCCCAACTGTGCCGGGTTGATATTGGCATACTGACTGCGTTCCTCTTCGACCTTGCGGGCCGTGCGGCTCATGCGCAAGCCATCGTCATGCGCGCCGTCCATGATATCGGTGACCTGCTTCGATACCGTTTTGGGCACAATTCCGTGCTTCAGGTTGAACTCGACTTGCTTGGCGCGACGCCTGTCTGTCTCATCAATGGCGCGCTGCATGGAGCCGGTCATTTTGTCGGCATAGAGAATGGCTTTACCGCGCAGATTACGCGCACAGCGGCCTATGGTCTGAATCAATGAAGACTCGGACCGAAGAAAGCCTTCACGGTCAGCATCCAGAATAGCCACCAAAGAAACTTCAGGCATATCAAGACCTTCTCTTAACAAGTTAATGCCAACCAGCACATCGAATAACCCCAGGCGCAGGTCACGGATGATCTCTACCCGCTCCACCGTATCCACATCGGAATGCAGGTACCGCACTTTGATTCCATGATCCGCCAGGTACTCGGTGAGGTTCTCGGCCATACGCTTGGTCAGTGTGGTCACCAGCACACGATCGCCCAGGGCGGTGCGTAAAGTGATTTCGGAAAGCAGATCATCCACCTGGTTGGTCACCGGACGAATTTCCACTTCCGGGTCGATCAGGCCGGTAGGCCGCACCACCTGCTCAACCACCTGCCCCGAGCGCTCGAGTTCGTAGCTGCGTGGCGTGGCTGAGACAAAAATGGACTGCGGTGCACGTTGCTCCCATTCTTCGAACTTCAACGGCCGGTTGTCCAACGCAGAGGGTAAACGGAAGCCGTAGGTCACCAGGTTTTCTTTACGCGAGCGATCGCCTTTGTACATGGCGCCCAGTTGCGGCACCATCACATGGCTCTCGTCCAACACCAGCAAGGCGTTTTCCGGCAAATAATCAAACAGGGTGGGCGGCGCCTCGCCGGCACCGCGGCCCGTCAGATGCCGCGAGTAGTTTTCGATGCCGTTGCAGTAGCCCAGTTCCAGCATCATTTCCAGATCATAGCGGGTGCGCTGTTCCAGCCTTTGCGCTTCGACCAGTAACTGATGCTCCCGCAAGTGCTCCAGCCGTTGCTTCAATTCGATGGCAATGTTCTCGGCGGCATCCAATACCACCTGGCGCGGCGTTACATAATGCGATTTCGGATAGATGGTGAAGCGCGGCATTTTGCGCAGCACCTCTCCGGTAAGCGGGTCCAGTACACGGATGGATTCAACTTCCTCGTCGAACAGCTCGATGCGAATGGCTTCGCGGTCTTCGTCGCCGGGAAACACGTCGATGATGTCGCCGCGCACCCGGTAGGTACCACGACGCAACTCCATATCGTTGCGGCTGTATTGCATTTCCGCCAGGCGCCGCAGGATGGTGCGCTGATTCACCCGTTCGCCTACCGACAGGTGCAACACCATGCTCAAATATTGGGTGGGGTCGCCCAAACCATAAATGGCTGACACCGTGGCCACGATGATGGCATCGGGCCTTTCCAGCAGCGCTTTGGTGGCAGACAGTCGCATCTGCTCGATGTGTTCATTGATGGTGGCGTCTTTCTCGATGTAGGTATCGGAGGACGGCACATAGGCTTCCGGCTGGTAGTAATCGTAGTAGGAAACAAAATATTCCACGGCATTTTGTGGAAAGAAGTCGCGAAACTCACCATACAACTGGGCCGCCAGGGTTTTGTTGGGCGCCATCACCAGTGTAGGTCTTTGCACATGCTGGATCACATTGGCAATGGTGAAGGTTTTGCCCGAACCGGTAACACCCAGCAGGGTTTGTTGGGCCAACCCATCTTCGATGCCTTCAATCAGTCCGGCAATCGCCTGAGGCTGGTCACCGGCAGGTTTGTAATCACTGCTCAATACAAACTTCTTGTTTTCCCGTTGGGGCATTGCGGTTAACCTGTAGTCTGGCGGTAACTGGATGCAAGCAGGATTTGGCCCGGCATCTGCCGGGACAAATTCCAAACGATCAATTATACCCAAGCGAAGAAACCCGCGGACGGTACATACCCCAAACAGCCATCGACAAGCCCATTGGCTTAATGGCAATATTCCTGCCTGAATGGGAGAAAAGGGAGCAAGCAGTGTCGGGAAGGTGGTCCAACCGTATCGAACAGATCAAGCCATCGGCGACGATCACGGTCAGCATGAAAGCCATGGAGCTGAAAGCCCAGGGCAAGGATATCGTGTCGCTGGGCTTTGGTGAGCCGGATTTTGACACGCCCGAACACATCCGGGCTGCCGCAATTGACGCCATCAACTCCGGGCAGACCCGCTATACCGCGGTGGATGGAACGCCTGAGCTGAAAGCGGCCATCGTGCGAAAATTCCAACGCGACAACCGCCTGGAGTTCGACGCCAAACAGATTCTGGTATCCAATGGTGCCAAGCAAAGCCTGTATAACCTGCTGGTGGCTTTGCTCAACCCCGGTGATGAGGTGATAATTCCTGCACCCTACTGGGTTTCCTATCCCGATATGGTCAAACTCACCGACGGTGAGCCGGTGATATTGAGTGGCAGTGCTGAACGCGATTTCAAAATCACGGCGCGCCAATTGCGCAATAGCATTAACGAGCAAACCCGTTTGTTGATTCTGAACTCGCCCTCCAACCCCACAGGCAAGGTGTACAGCGCCGCGGAATACCGCAAACTGGGGGCCGTGCTGGATGAATTCCCGCGCGTGTACATTGTCTGTGATGACATTTACGAACACATATACTGGGGCGAACAGCCCTACCACACGCTGTTGAATGTCTGCCCCGGATTGGCAGAACGTACCGTCATCATCAACGGGGTTTCCAAGGCCTATGCCATGACCGGCTGGCGTATTGGCTATGCGGCCGGGCCGGAAGACCTGATCGCGGCCATGCGCAAAGTACAGGGGCAAAGCACATCCTGTGCCGGCTCGGTGTCACAGGCTGCTGCTGCTGCAGCTTTGGATGGTCCGCAGGATTGTGTCGAGCAAATGCGCCTATCGTTTCAAAAGCGTTATGACTACTTCCGCGCAGCCCTGAATGGCATACCGGGTGTGGATTGCCCCAGTTGCGAAGGGGCGTTTTATGCCTTCCCGTCTTTTCAGGGAGTGATTGATGCGATTGCTGCGCTGAATAACGACGTAGACCTGGCCGAGTGGCTGATGGAAGAAGCGGGCGTTTCAACCG
This sequence comes from uncultured Wenzhouxiangellaceae bacterium, assembly GCA_964602895.1. Taxonomy (GTDB): domain Bacteria; phylum Pseudomonadota; class Gammaproteobacteria; order Xanthomonadales; family SZUA-36; genus JAWXBM01. Next base: position 6,071 of record CAZRTG010000064.1, on the reverse strand, counting down.
TACCCGGCTCTGCCTTTGGCGCGCCCGGGCATTTGCGCCTGTCCTATGCGGCCAGCCTGGAATACCTGCAGGACGCGGTGAAACGCATCAACCAGGCGGTGATGGCGGCAATGCCATAAGTATTGGCAACGACTGCAGAACAGGTTGATTTCCTACAAACGCCAGGTCGATTTGCTCTAGCCCGACAGTGAAGTTTTGCCCAAGCTGGTGGCATGGGCGAAAATTTTAACTCGACAGAATGCGTCAAAGGCCACGGCAGCGGCTTTACCGTACTCGAATGCCTGATGGTCATCTGCATACTTGCCATTCTCCTTGCACAGGGTCTCCCTGCCCTGCGTGACTACGGCTTGCGCCAGCGGATGTCGGCTGCCATGCATGCCTTGCACTCCCATCTGGCCATGGCCCGGAATGATGCCGTGCGTTTGAGTGCCGAAATTGTGATTTGCCCGGGCAGCAAAGCAACCGGCTGTCTCTCCGACAGCAACTGGGACCTGGGTTGGCTGGTGCTCAATGACCTGAATGGCGACCAGCAATTTCAATCCACAGAACAGTTATTGGCAGCGGAGCCCGGCCTGGAACAGATCATGATACGCAGCAGCAGTGGCCGACCCTATCTGAAGTTCGTTGCCAATGGCAGCTCTCCCGGCAGTAACAGCAGCATCAGCTTCTGCGACGCTCGCGGCCCCCTCGCCGCACGCAAGTTGGTGGTATCCAATCTGGGCCGCGTCCGGCGACAACCCATGCCCGAAATAGACCCTTCCCTATGCCCCACTTCAGCGGACGCAGTGCCTTGATTTAACAGAAAAATACCCAATCCTGAAAAGATATTCTGTTTCTGCCTTGACACACCCTCTGTAAGCACCGAAAATACCGCGCTTTAACCCTTCCCCGGTAGCTCAGCTGGTTAGAGCGGGTGACTGTTAATCACTAGGTCCGCGGTTCGAGTCCGTGCCGGGGAGCCAATTCAGAAAAGGCCCGCAAGAAATTGCGGGCTTTTTTTTGCGTGAAACCTGTGAATGGGTAGGTTGCTTGTCCGGTTTGCCTGTTAAGTTTTAGGTCTTTCCCAAATCAAGGCGAGCTGCGAATAAGGACTACACGTTCCCGCGGGAATTTCTGCAAGATCCGGTGGAACACTGCGGTTTTTACGCCTGATGCTGAGAGGCTTGCCCCTATTCTGATACAGCCTCTGCAAAATCACTCCCAGCAGTTCAGATAGAATCTACTCTGCACCGCCAACCGGAATAGCGCGCATGCATGAATTACACATCCTGGATCTGCTGGCTATAGCTGCCTATTTCATCATCCTGCTGTGGATAGGCTGGTCCATCATGCGTTCGAAAAAAGAGAGCAGCGAAAGCGAATCTTTTCTGGCCGCTGACCGCAATATGAATCTGGTACAAACCACGGCATCAACTGCAGCCACCGATCTGGGTGGCGGGTTCAGCATCGCCATGGGCGGGCTGGGCTTCAGCATCGGGTTTTCCGGTTCCTGGTTGATTGCGGTTTCTGCCCTCAGTGCAATTCTGGCGTCTTTCCTGCTGGTTCCCAAAATCAAACGCTGGGCAGACCGGGTGAAAGGCCTTACCACAGGCGATTTGTTTTCTGCCCGATTTGATCAGCGTACCGGCACTACTGCTGCGATTGTCATTGCGCTGGCCTGGTTCACTTTTGTCGGCGGCCAGGTCATTGCGGGCGGCAAGCTCTTGCAGGTGACGCTCGGCATGAACCTCAGCCTGGCCATATTCCTGGCGGGAGCGGTCATTCTCGCCTACACCGTTATGGGCGGGCTGAAAGCCGTGATCTACACCGATGTGTTCCAGATGGTGATTCTGCTGATTGGCATTGTGTTCATCATGGTTCCCATTGGCCTGTACCAGGTGGGCGGCTGGGGCAGCATGGTGGCGCATTTTGCCAACGACCCGGAAACGGCCAGCATGGTGAGTTGGAGCGCGGTCAGTTGGAAGCAGGCACTGGGTTGGTTGTTTGCAGTATTACCTGCCTGGTTTATCGGTATTGCCAGCCTGCAGCGGATCATTGCTGCCCGTGATGAACGTACTGCACGTCGCGCTTTTCTGCTCACAGGCGTGCCCATAGAGTGGCCGCTGTTTGCGGTAGGAAGCACCTTGATCGGCCTGTTCGCCCGCATCCTTGTGCCGGAACTGACCGACCCGGAACTGGCCACGCCCACCATGATCATCAAGCTGCTGCCAGCGGGCATAACCGGTATTGTCATCGCCGCCTATATTGCAGCGGTTATGTCGACCGCAGATTCCTGTTTGATGGGACCAGTGACGATTGTCACGCACGACATTTACCGCAAGTTTATCCGCCCCCAGGCCAGTGAAAGCAATATCGTGCTGGTTGCACGGATATTGACCGTGGTTCTGGGCGTTCTGGCCATCAGCCTGGCTTACCTGGTGCCCAATGTGCTGGACCTGGTGTTGTTTGCCTATACCTTTGGAGCAGCGGGCCTGTTTTTCCCCATGCTGGGCTTGCTGTTCTGGCGACGCACCACGGCCAGCGGCGCTTTCTGGAGCATGTTGCTGGGCGGAAGCAGTGCGGTGGTGTGGACCCTGGCTGGCGAGCCTTTTGGGTTCAGCGCTTCCTGGGCGGGTTGGCTGGTTTCATTGCCCACTTTGTTGCTCGTCTCACTTACGACTCAACACGGTACTGAAGAACAACCTGATCTGTTTTACGAAGCTTGAACCGATAGGGAGCCCGGCCTACTCACGGCACTGCTCAAACCGGGCTTTGGCCTGTGAGAGATGATTCATCACCTGCTGTTTTTCCCGGTCATTGTTGTAATCCGGATGAGTACCAGCCGATTCAGTAATACGATCAATCCAGGCTATAAAATAATCGGCATCCTTGCTTGACTGCATGGGCTGATCCGCGACCTGTACAAAAACGGGGTTGGTAGTGGCATAAGGATAGATGTCCAGCACATCCACCGACGGCTGGTCGCTCCAGGCGCGCAGTAACACCCAGGAACTCTGTTGGATATCCAATTCACCGTTCAGATCAGCATGACGGCCATCTTTGCTCAAATCCAATTCACGCACGACTCCACCATTGACCACAATTTCCAGATGGTCCACGCCCACCATAGAGCGTAAAAATCCGCTGTATTCCAGCGTCTGCCCTGCGGCCAGTTTGATTTCGCTGCCCGGGCCCTGCCCGGCCAGTTCAAAGTCCAGCAAGGGTGCATTGGTGGCCATGGTCCGGCCCGCGCGCAAACCTTCCAGCCAGGCTGTTTTACGTTCCATGGCAGAAGCAATGGAGAAATCCAGATCGCTGCCGGTATCCACATAAACACGGGTGAGGCCAACCGGTCCGCGCAGGGAGGCATAATTTGCCATGGCGTCGGTGCCCGCCGCCGCTATCGGGCGCATGCCGCAATTCATCAGGCGATACCACACAGAGGCTGTTTCGCGATGCCAACTGAAGCCCAGGACTTCAATGTAGTCCAGCAGGCCCAATGCCGCATTGACCGGCAATGCGTGCGTCAGGCGACCCGCGGCAGCAGGGTCAGGCGGGTTATAGAAAGGATGCACATAGCCCACCAGCGCCGATTGCTCGCGGGCCAGATCAACCGCCGCAGGGTTATCCGGGTAAATACTGGCGGCCGCGGTATCGGGATAGCCCACATAGTCCGGGATCAGCAAGTGTTCCTGTAAATTCAGCAGGCCCATATGGCCCCAGTAGCTGGTGTGAAACTCCTGGCCATGCAGCAGCAACGAGGTTTGGCTGGATGCTGCATCCGGTTCCGGAGAAAAATAGGCTATATCGGGAATGCGCTGTTCCTTGTTGACGATCAGGTTGTACACCAGATCCAGATCCTCCGCTTCTGCCTGCGCCACCAGATCGGCCGGGTGATTGCGGTAAGTTCCCCCATAGTTCATATGCACATGCAGATCGCCGCTGTGCCATTGTGACCAGCCGGCCGGCATATCCAGCGCGGGAATAATGATATTGCGATAGTCGGTTTCGCCCGCTTTCATATTGACGGTTTCGCTAACGATGCTGTGCTCCAGCCCACGCCAGACTTTTACCTGCGTTTTGCCCTTTGGCATGGTCAGCAGCACGGGCTTGTCAGCCACATGAAAGTAATGAACTTCCTCGCTCAGCTGACTGCGATCAAAACCGTCATCGGCATGCATGCGCGCCGTGTCTGGAGCATAACTGCGGCCGTCGCTGCCGGTTACCGACATACGCGCTGGCAGGGCCTTACCATTGACATCAGTCACTTGTAAAACCAACTGTCCCATTTTGCGTTTATAAATACGCGAGTCGGTTTTTAGCGGTCGCTTTTTTCCGCTGATCACATCCTGAATCCAGATCGCCGTGTTGAAGGACTCGTTGGATACGTAAGCCAACTGACTGGCATCTGGCGACCAGCGAATGGCCGTGATATCAAACTCGCCATAGCTCACGGGAAACGGATCGCCTCCACCAGCAGCCGTTGTCAGCCACAGCTGGTGCCATTGCCGTCCCAAATAGGACGAATAAGCCACACGCTTACCGTCCGGCGACCAATCCGGACGGGTGCGCCAACTGGTCTCCTCTTTACGCACCAGGGTGGCACCACCCTGCCCGTCTGCGGTGCGGCGCCAGATTGAACCGCTACCGTAGATCTCATCCGGATTGGAAACATAGATCAGTTCCTTACCATCCGGCGACCAGTCTGGACTCAGCTCATGGTCGTATTCACTGTAGTAATAGCGGTCACGTGGCTCGATGCGATCGGCCAGCAACATATTGCCTTGCAGGATTTCCTTGCCGGGCTCACCCTGAACCTCGCCGGTAAATAATTTGAAGCGGCCCGTAGCTGCGGTGGAAATCCAGGCCAGGCGCTGACCATCAGGAGACCAGCGGGCATCGAGGTTAACTGCCTGGTTATGGGTCAATTGATTGACTTTCTTGCTGGCCAGGTCGAGGACATACAGCTCCAGAGCGTCATTGTGGTAGCGGGAAAACACGACTTTTCCACTGCCTGACCAGTCCGGCAGATAGTCGTAACCGGGACCATCGGTCAACTGCTCGGCTTCCGTACTGTTCACCGCCTGCTTCCACAGACTGCCTGCCATCGAATACACCAGGTATTGGCCATCCGGCGACCACGCCAATGACGAGGGTCCTGTCGTCAACTGGGGCAGATACATCTCGCGGAAATAATAGTCGTGCGGCACCGCAATCTGTTTGAGAACCGGCTCTCGGGCGGCCTGGGCGGTGTTAAATGAGGCAAGCAGCGCAAGCAGCACAATACCAACGCCAAGTTTCATTAATTGATTTCCTTGTGCATCTTCAAAAGGCCTGTAACTCACGACCCTTGAGTTGCAATCGCTCGCGGGCCTCATCCGCGCTGGCTGCTTCAAAACCCAGTTCTGCCAGTATCCGCCTGATTTTGCTCACCTGTTCGGCATTGCTGCTGGCCAACTGACCCGCCGCAATAGTCAGACTGTCCTCCAGGCCAACGCGTACATTGCCACCCATTACGGCACCCATGGTGGCCAGCTTCATCTGCATACCCCCCGCAGCCAGCACGGAAAACTCATAGTGGTCGCCCAGTAAACGATCAGCGCTGGCTTTCATGGCCATCAGGTTTTCCGGGTTTGCGCCCATACCGCCCAGAACGCCCATAACGAATTGCACGTATAACGGTGCTTGCACCCTGCCCTTTTTCAAATAATAGGACAGCGTTTCAATCTGGCCGATGTCATAACATTCAAATTCAAACTTTGCCCCGCGATTGCCCCCCAGGTCATCCAGGATCATTTCAATGTCTTCAAAAGTATTGCGGAATGGAACGCGTCGGGTAGCATCCAGTAACCGGGGTTCCCAGTCGTGTTTCCAGTCTGAATAACGTTCGGCCAGTGGAAAAATACCGAAGTTCATAGTGCCCATGTTCAAAGAACACATTTCCGGCTCGGCACGTCGGGCAGGTGCCAGGCGCTCCTCCAGGCTCATCAGGGAACTGCCACCGGTAGAAATATTCACCACCGCGTCACATTCAGTGCGTATACGTGGCAGGAACTGCATGAAGTGTTCGGGGTCGGCACTGGGTGCACCAC
>CAZRTG010000063.1:0-16952 GCA_964602895.1 uncultured Wenzhouxiangellaceae bacterium | reverse complement strand
TGGTTGAGCGGCTGTTGCAAGGTGAATCCATCGCACTGGTATCCGATGCAGGCACACCCTTGGTGTCTGACCCCGGCTTTCACCTGGTCAGGCTGGCGATTGAACAGGGAATTCGCGTCACGCCGATACCGGGCCCGAGTGCCATCATCACCGCCTTGTCGGTAGCCGGTATTGCTACGGACCGCTTTGTTTATGAAGGTTTTTTGCCTGCGAAACACATGGCACGGGTTGCCCGGCTGAATTCCCTGAGCAGTGAAATCCGCACTCTGGTTTTCTTTGAGTCCAGCCACCGCATCCTCGACAGTCTGGCTGATATGGCAAGCTCGTTGGGTGCTGACCGGCAGTTGGCCATCTGCCGCGAGTTGACCAAGCAGTTCGAAACCATCTTGCGGGGCAGCGTGGATGAGGTCAGGGAGAAGGTGCAGGCAGACGCCAATCAGCAAAAGGGTGAATTCGTTGTGGTGGTCGCCGGCGCCAGTGAAAATGTCGACGAAAAAATGGCGCAGGCAATCGGTATGGCAAAAGCATTGCAGGAATACCTCTCGGCCAGCCAGGCCGCCCGGGTTGCCGCCAGGCTTTGCGGCGTGTCGCGTCGGGACCTCTATGCCCTGATTGAATCTGTGGGAGCGAGCCATGCTCGCGATTTTGTGTAGGGATGCACTTGGATAGTGGAGGGCAGGATGCCCGAGAGCTATCCGTTTCAGCCTGTTGTGTGGTCGGCAGCACCGCTGCCTCCTACAGGTAGCGACCCATGCTGTGGAGCGAGCCATCCTGTGGGAGCGAGCCATGCTCGCGATTTTGTGCAGGGATGCACTTGGATAGTGGAGGGCAGGATGCCCGAGAGCTATCCGTTTCAGCCTATTGTGTGGTCGGCAGCACGGCTGCCTCCCACAGTTCCGGCCTTCCGGCCAATTAAGCTTACTCTGTCCCTGGTTTCATGAGAGAATGGTGCCGGGAGTCGGCCATGCAATCGCGCGGCTGGACCGAAAGGTTTGGCCGGGAGGAAAGTCCGGGCTCCATAGGGCAGAGTGCCAGGTAACGCCTGGGGGGCGTGAGCCTACGGAAAGTGCAACAGAAAGGATACCGCCAAACACTTCGCAAGAAGCGCTTGGTAAGGGTGAAATGGTGCGGTAAGAGCGCACCGCGCGGGTGGCAACATTCCGCGGCCAGGTAAACCCCACTCGGAGCAAGACCAAATAGGAAGACCATGCTGCGGCCCGTAGCGTCTTCGGGTAGGTCGCTTGAGGGCGTCGGTGACGACGTACCCAGATGAATGATTGCGACAGATTGATTTCTGCACAGAACCCGGCTTATCGGCCGACTCCCACTTTTGTTTTTATCCCGGCACCGGTATATGTCGGCAGCATGGCTGCCTCCTACACCAGGAGCGAGCCATGCTGTGGGAGCGACCCATGGTCGCGATGTCATACCCAGGTCGGCAGCATGGCTGCCTCCTACACCAGGAGCGAGCCATGCTGTGGGAGCGACCCATGGTCGCGATGTCATACCCAGGTCGGCAGCGTGGCTGCCTCCTACATCCCTACTTTGCCCCACCTCCGTCATGACCACTCCAGATCAAAGTTGTGAAATAGCGACACTTCTTCGCTCTTAAACCCCTGTACTTCTTGACAATACTGAAATTTGTATCTATTGTGCATATTAGTGGGAAAAAGTGGTAAATAGTGTAAATCATTGGTGAAAAAGTGTACTTCGGTGAGACAGCAATCAATTTGGACGCGAAAGGGCGTCTGGCCATACCGATCCGCTACCGGGATGCGATCCAGGAGCAGTGCGAGGGTCGTTTGGTGCTCACTTACAGCGCTTTTGATTCGGGTGCCCTTTGGTTGTACCCGGAGCAGGAATGGGAACGGGTACGTGACGAAGTCACCGGGCTGAGTACGTTTAACCCGGGTCACCGCAGCCTGCAACGTCGGTTGGTAGGTAGTGCAACCGCACTGACTCCCGACGGGGCTAACCGCATCCAGTTACCACTGACCCTGAGACATGTAACCGGATTGGAGAAGCACGTTGTTTTGCTGGGAATGGGTAATCGTTTTGAAATCTGGAACGAAGCCATCCTGAACCAGAAACGAGTTGAAGAAGAACGCAGCTTGAGTCAGGCAGCGTCCGAAGAAATGACCCGTCTGGTGCTTTGATGACATCGGCGGAGCAGTAAGCAGGGAGTGCCGGATCAGCAAAATGGGCACTGATCAACACCAGCCAGTGCTGTTGGATGAGGTGTTGCAGGCCTTGAATGTTCGGGACAAGGGTCGCGCAGACGGCGTATATCTCGACGGTACTTTCGGCAGAGGCGGGCATGCTCGCGCACTTTTGGCGGGTTTGTCCGAAGCAGGGCGCCTGGTTGCGCTGGACAAGGATCCTGAAGCGATTGTTTCAGGCCTGGAATTGATGGATGAAGATCCACGATTCCGGATTGCCCAGGGCAGCTTTGCGGAGATGGAACGCTTTGTCCGTGATTGGGGGATTGCACAAGGTCTGGACGGAATTTTACTGGATCTTGGAATGTCTTCACCCCAACTGGACAATCCGGAACGGGGCTTCTCCTTTATGGGGGATGGTCCACTGGATATGCGTATGGACCCATCACAGGGCGTATCGGCAGCAGAGTGGATTGCTACGACGCCAGAACGGGAAATAGCCCGCGTGTTTTGGGAGTACGGAGAGGAGCGCCACGCGCGCAGGATTGCCAGGAGCATCGTAATGGCTCGGCAGCAGGGACGACTGGAAACAACAGGCCAATTGGCCACACTGATAGAGCAGTGCATAGGTCGTCGTGAAAAAAACAAGCATCCTGCCACACGATGCTTCCAGGCAATCCGCATAGAAATCAATAATGAATTGGCCGATTTGGCCGTTGGACTTATTGCAGCCATCAGTGTGTTGCGCCCGGGAGGGAGGCTGGCAGTGATCAGCTTTCACTCACTTGAGGACCGCCTGGTCAAGCGGACATTTCGAGAAGCCGCACGACCAGGTCAGGTCCGTCGCAACATTCCGGAACATCCGGACGCCAGGGCCATTGTGCAACTGGTAGGCAAGGCCATTAAGCCCTCTGTTGATGAGATCTCCGTCAATCCCAGGTCACGCAGTGCTGTCATGCGGATTGCGGAGAAGCTGGCTTGAATGCCCGAATCATTACCATACTGATACTTCTGGTTGCCGTCATAAGCAGTGCGCTGGGCGTGGTCTATACCCGACATGAAAGCCGCGGTGAGGCGATCCGTCTGGGTGAGCTGGAAGGGGATCGCGACGCACTGATCGCAGAGTGGAGCCGCTTGCAACTGGAACAGGCCTGGTTGGCTGATGCGGGTCAGGTGGAATCCAAAGCGCGACAGGAACTGGGTATGCAAGAGCCGAAAGATGCCCACATCCTGGTGACCCGGCCTTGAGCAGCGAAGCAAAAAACCACATTCCGGTCGGGCGGCTGTATGGCTTTCTGCTGGCCTTTCTGTTGTGTTCGGTGGCGCTGGTGGCGCGGGCTGTCAATTTGCAGGTGATGGAAACCGAATTCCTGCAAGGGCAGGGCGAAGCGCGGTTCATGCGTGAGGTGGAAATCCCCACGCGTCGTGGAAACATCGTGGATCGCGCCGGTGAACCGCTGGCCGTCAGTACCCCGGTGGATTCGGTTTGGGTCAATCCCGGTGAGCTGCTGCAGACGCCCGAAGACATAGAGCCCCTGGCGAAAGCCCTGGATCTGAACGCTGATGAGATTGAGCGCCGTTTGAACCAGCGCTCCGGCCGTGAATTCGTCTGGATCAAGCGACGTCTGCATCCCGATGTGGCAGCGCAAATCGACTCTCTGGGCTTGCAGGGTGTTTATCTGCAGAAAGAGTATCGACGTTTTTATCCGGCGGGTGAGGTCGCCGGCCACGTGATCGGCTTTACCAACATCGATGATGTAGGCCAGGAAGGGCTGGAGTTGGCCTACAACGACTGGTTACAGGGCAAGCCGGGCAGTAAACGTGTGATCCGCGACCGCAAAGGGCGCACGGTGGAGCACGTGGAAGTGATCCGTGAAGCCGAACACGGCCATGACCTGCGCCTCACTCTGGATCGGCGATTACAGCACCTGGCCTACCGTGAATTGAAACGCACGGTACTGCAACACGGGGCCCGCTCGGGCAGTGTGGTGTTGCTGGACATCGCCTCAGGCGATGTACTGGCCATGGCCAATCAACCATCGTATAACCCCAATCAACCCAGCCAGGACACCGATGGCCTGCGTAATCGGGCTGTTACCGACGTGTTTGAACCGGGTTCCGTGATGAAGCCCTTCTCGGTGGCCGCAGCCCTGGAGGCGGGTATTGTCGGGCCTCACTCGCCCATTGATACCACGCCGGGCACCATCAATGTTTCAGGCCATACCATCAGCGACCATCGCAATTACGGTCCCATCGATGTCACCATGGTCATCACCAAATCTTCCAATGTGGGTGCGACCAAACTGGCGCTGCAACTGGAATCGGAACAGTTGTGGAGCCTCTACGATCGCTTCGGCTTTGGCGATGTGACAGGCGTTGGTTTTCCCGGTGAATCGGCCGGAGTTTTACGCAATTACCGGCGTTGGCGGCGGGTAGAGCAGGCGACTTTGTCCTATGGTTACGGGCTCTCCACGACCACGCTGCAATTGGCAACCGCCTTTGCAGCTTTGGCCGATGAGGGCCGTATGCGCCGTCCCAGCCTGATCCAGGGCGCCACCAATCCGGTGGTTTCGGTGCTGGATCCCAAAATTGCCCGTGAAGTGGCTGCGATGCTGGAAACGGTCACCGGCCCTGAAGGCACGGGCAAGCAGGCACGGGTCAAGAATTACCGCATATCAGGAAAAACCGGCACTTCGAGAAAGGCCAGTGCAGCCGGATATTCATCGCGTTATGTCGCAACATTTGCCGGCTTCGCGCCTTCGAGTAACCCCAAGCTGGTCGCCATTGTCATGATCGATGATCCCAGCGATGGCCAGTATTATGGCGGTGCCGTTGCCGCTCCTTTATTTTCTACCGTGATGGAAGGCGCGCTGCGCCTGCTGAACATTCCGCCGGATGATTTTGATGGTGTGTTGCTGCAGGCCGCCGCAGACGACGCCGATGATGCGGATGATTTTGACGGGGGTGTGCGATGAGCTGCCCCATGAGTCTGGCCACCTTGCTGGAAGGTTGGGATACAGCCAAGGATAGCGGCGGCGAGTTGCCGGCTGGTGATTCCGTCATGGTCGAAGGTCTGTGCCTTGATTCGCGCAAGATCAAGCCCGGCGATGCCTTTGTGGCGGTGGCTGGCAAAGCCAGTCATGGCATGCAGTTCGCCATGGAAGCTCAGGCACGTGGAGCGGTAGCGATACTGCATGACGGATTGGCGCCCCTGGTCGATGTGCAAATACCGGCGGTTCGGGTTGCGGACCTGGGTCAGCAGCTTTCGGCACTGGGGACACGGTTTTTCCATGCGCCTTCCGAACGGCTGGTCGTGGCTGGCGTTACCGGCACCAACGGCAAAACGTCAACGGCACATTTCATTGCCCAGTCCTGGCAGCGGGTTTCGGCCAATGCCGGCCTGATCGGCACCATAGGTTATGGTGCTTTGAATCGCTTGCTGCCGGCTGATCTGACCACTCCCGACCCCATTTCCGTGCAGCGCATGCTGTCCGAGTGCATTGATGCGGGTGTGGAAAATGTGGCGATGGAGGTGTCATCACATGCACTGGACCAGGGTCGAGTGGCGGATGTGGCGTTTCAGGCAGCTGTGTTCACCAATCTGACGCGCGATCATCTGGACTACCACGGCTCCATGGAGCGTTACGCAGCTGCCAAGCGCCGCCTGTTCACCGATTGCCAACCCCGTTTTGCCATTATCAACCGGGACGATGAGTTCGGTCGCCAATTGATTGCTGAATTGGGCAGCCGTTGTGAAGTATTGAGCTACGGTACCAACGGCAGTTCCGAGCTGACCGCCAAAGTGGTGCAAATGGACTCATCCGGCATGAGCCTGGAAATTTCCAGCCCCTGGGGCGGCGGTCGCTTACGCAGTGCCTTATTGGGACGGTTTAACGTATCCAATCTGTTGGCTGCAGCAGGTACCCTGGCCTTGTTGGGCATGCCATGGAACCGGGTGATGCATCAGTTGGAGCTGATGCAGCCCGTACCCGGGCGCATGCATTGCCTGGGTGGTGAGGGCGGTCAACCGGTAGTGGTAGTGGATTTTGCGCATACGCCGGATGCCTTGCGGCAAGCGCTGGAAGCGCTGCAGTCCCACCTGCACGGGCGGCTGACCTGTGTATTCGGCTGTGGTGGCGACCGCGATCGTGGCAAGCGCGCCATGATGGCAGCAGTTGCTGAAAGCCTGTCCGACAAAGTGATTCTGACCAACGATAACCCGCGCAGCGAGGCACCTGAAGCCATTTTTGCCGACATGCTGGCGGGCATGCAGTCTCCGGAAAAAGCCCGGGTCATGGCCGATCGTGCAGCAGCCATTCGGCTGGCCATACAGGACAGCCGTGATGGTGACATCGTACTGGTGGCGGGTAAGGGCCATGAAAGCTACCAGGAATTACACGGCAATCGGCTGCCATTCAGTGATGTGGCCGCAGTACAGGCTGTGCTGGAGGAAGCGGCATGATGCGTTTGCGACTGTCAGAAATCAGTGAAGTATTGGGATTGCCGGCCCCGGCACGGGATACAACCATCGAAGGCATCGTCACCGACAGCCGCAAAGTTCGTTACGGATCATTGTTTGCGGCTTTACCGGGTAATGTGTCGGACGGACATGATTTTGTAAAAGCCGCAGCCAAAACGGGTGCTGTGGCGGTTCTGGTACAAAAGCCGGTTGAAGTCGGCGTGCCGCAATTGCTGGTGGATGATGTGCTGTTGGCCCTGGGCCAGATCGCTGCCATGTGGCGCCAGCGACTCAACCCGCAGGTGGTTGGCATTACCGGCAGCAATGGCAAAACCACCATCAAGGAAATGCTGGCCAGCATCTTGCGGCAAAACGCTGAAGTGTTGGCCACGGAAGGCAACTACAACAATGAACTGGGCGTGCCGCTGACACTGTTTCGCCTGGAAGAAAAGCACCGGTTTGCGGTGTTGGAAATGGGCGCCAGCAAAATCGGCGATATCGCTTACCTGGCCGGTATCGCGCGCCCGGGTGTCGGTGTGATCAGCAACATTGGTCCGGCCCATCTGGAGGGGTTTGGTAACGAAGAAGGCGTTGCACGAGCCAAAGGTGAAATATACGAAGCGTTGCCGGAAGAAGGCTGCGCGGTCATCAATGGCGCCGAACCCTGGGTTGAACTGTGGCGCAACAGCAATTCCGCCGGGGATGTGCTGACATTTGGATTTAACCAGAACAATAAAGAAAATCATGACGTTCATATGCCAGCCGGCGGGTCCAGCCCCAGTGTGAGTACTCCACTGGGGCAATTTATTCTGCAATTGTCTTTGCCTGGCAAGCACAACCAGCTCAATGCATTGGCTGCAACGGCTGCAGCGGTTGCATTAAAAATTCCGGTCGAGCAGATTGCCGCCGGTCTGATGGCCGTCAAGCCGGTTCCGGGTCGGTTGAATGTGATCCGTACCGAGGCTGGCTGGCAGGTCATAGATGACACTTACAACGCCAACCCGGCTTCGCTGTATTCCGCTTTGCAGGTGCTGGCGGGCATGCAGGGTAAAGCCTGGCTGGTGTTGGGTGATATGAAAGAACTGGGTGAAGACAGCCGCAAGCTGCACGCCGAAGTCGGTGATGCCGCACGCAGCATGGGCGTGAAGCGTATTTTCGCCACCGGTGAAATGTCCATGCAGACGGTTGATGCTTTTGGTGCCGGCGCCGATCATTTCGACGATCGCGACAGCCTGATTGTCGCACTCAAGTCCGAATTACGGCCAGGCATCAATTGTCTGGTGAAAGGTTCGCGCTCCATGGGTATGGAGCATGTGGTTCACGCCATTGTTGGCAATAACCTGAAAAAGGCTTCCTGATGCTGTTATGGCTGTTTGAAAAATTGGCGGAATACAGTACGGCCTTCAATGTGTTTGGTTACATCACGCTGCGCAGCATCCTGAGTGCTTTAACCGCATTGTTGCTGTCGCTCTTGTTGGGGCCAGCCTTTATTCGCCGGCTGGTTAAAAACCAGGTGGGTCAACCGGTACGCGAATTGGGCCCACAGAGCCATTTTTCCAAAGCCGGTACACCCACCATGGGCGGTGCTTTGATCCTGTTTTCCATCGTACTGTCGACTTTGCTTTGGTCTGATCTGAGTGTTCGCTACGTCTGGCTGGTGCTGCTGGTCACCCTGGCATTTGGTTTGATTGGCTGGCTGGATGACTACAAAAAACTGGTGCTGCAAGACTCCAAAGGGCTGGCAAGCCGTTGGAAATACCTGTTTCAATCCATATTCGGTTTGGCAGTTGCCGTTTATCTGTATAAAACCGCCAATACGTCGGTGGCCACTGAACTGATTGTGCCGTTTTTCAAGGGTGTCGCCATACCACTGGGTATTTTTTATGTGGTCAGTACCTACTTCATGGTGGTGGGTTTCTCCAATGCGGTGAATCTGACCGATGGCCTGGACGGTCTGGCCATCATGCCGTCGGTTTTTCTGGCAGCGGCATTGGGCATATTTGCTTATGTGGCCGGCCATTCGGTGTTTTCCGGTTATCTGGCCATGCCCTATATCGCTGGTGCCGGGGAACTGGCCATTTTCTGTGGCGCGCTGGGCGGTGCGGGTTTGGGATTCCTGTGGTTCAACACCTACCCCGCACAGATATTCATGGGCGATATCGGTGCACTTTCGGTAGGCGCAGCCCTGGGCCTGATTGCGGTAATCGTGCGGCAGGAACTGGTGTTTATTCTGATGGCCGGCGTGTTCGTGATGGAAACCGTTTCGGTAATTCTGCAAGTGGCTTCATTCAAGTTGACCGGTAAACGCATATTCCGCATGGCGCCCATTCATCACCATTTTGAACTGAAGGGCTGGCCGGAACCGCGGGTTATTGTCAGATTCTGGATCATTTCCGTCATTCTGGTGTTGGCCGGTCTGGCCACCCTGAAAATACGCTGAGCAGGCAAGAGAGCGCATCGTGCGAACCGGTATACGAACAGGCAAAATAAAAATGCAGGCCAGAGAAGCCGGGCTGGCTGTGCCCGATGTGGATCTGGACAACTGGATTTTGATACCCGCTGTTTTGCTGTTGTCCATCGGCATCGTCATGGTGGGTTCGGCTTCCATCGCAATCGCCGAGGGTCAGAATTCACCTGCCTATTATTATCTGTTGCGACACTGCATCTATGTCCTGATGGGTTTGCTTTTGGCCAGCTCGTTTCGGCTGGTGTCCATCGATTTTCTTGAGCGTGTCAGCCGCCCCATGATGTTGTTGTCGGGTCTGGTTCTGTTGTTGGTATTCATCCCCGGTATCGGCCATGAAGTGAACGGCAGCAAACGCTGGATCAGCCTGGGCTTTGTCAATTTCCAGGTGGTCGAAGCGGTCAAGCTGATGGTGATCATCTACGTCGCCGGATACCTGGCGCGCAAAGCAGACAAGGTGTCCAGCCGCTTTTTCGATACCCTCAAACCGCTGATTTATGGCGGTGTTCTGGCCGGCATTTTGTTGCTACAACCCGATATGGGCAGTGCTGCGGTGATCGTTGCCATCATTGGCGGGCTGATCTGGTTGGCAGGGGCAGCGTGGAAACATATTGCGGTACTTACCCTGCTGACTTTGCCGGTTTTCGGTTTTGCTGCCATGGAACCTTATCGGTTGCGTCGGATTGTCAGCTTTATGGACCCCTGGTCAGATCCATTTGCCAGTGGATTCCAGCTTACTCAGGCCTTGATCGCTGTAGGCCGTGGCGAAGTGTTCGGTGTGGGGCTGGGTGCCAGCATTCAGAAACTGTTTTATCTGCCGGAAGCGCATACCGACTTTATTTTTGCGGTACTGGCTGAAGAATTTGGCCTGCTGGGTGTAATCGTCGTCCTCGGCCTGTTCATGTTACTGGTAACACGCATGATGATCATCGGTATGGTTGCACACCAACGCGGCCGGCCATTTGCAGGCTTTCTGTCTTTTGGCGTTGGTTTGTGGTTCGGCATGCAGGCCATTGTCAGTATTGGCGTCAACCTGGGTGTATTGCCCACCAAGGGTTTGACGCTTCCGCTGATCAGTTCGGGTGGCAGCAGTACCTTGATGACTTTGCTGGCGCTGGGTATGGTGCTGCGCATCAAATACGAACTGGACCGGGACGCGAGTCCTGAAGTCCGGCAACGCGTCAGTGTCAAGCGGGCTTTGGCATGAGTCTCAATCAGCACATCGTACCGCAAAAAGTGTTGATCCTGGCGGGTGGAACCGGCGGGCACATCTTTCCGGGGCTGGCCGTAGCTACTGCGCTGCGCGAGCGCGGCGTGGCGGTACATTGGCTGGGTGCCAGGGGCGGCATGGAGTGTCAGAAAGTGCCTGCGGCCAACATACCCATGGATACGGTCAACATCGCAGGTCTGCGTGGTAAAGGACTCAAACGGTGGCTCGGTTTGCCGTGGAATTTGTTGAAGGCCGTGTGGCAGGCAAGTGGCGTGGTCCGTTTACAAAAGCCGGATTGTGCAGTGAGTTTCGGTGGCTATGCCGCAGGTCCCGGCGGTCTGGCAGCGCGTGTCAGAGGCGTGCCCTTGGTAATACACGAGCAGAATCGCATTCCGGGTCTGACCAACAAGGTTCTGGCGCGCTTTTCACAACGTGTTTTACAGGCTTTTCCGGAAACCTGGCCTGCCCGCTTCAAAGCAGAAACCTGTGGCAATCCGGTACGTGGTAATTTGGTCGCCATTCCTCCACCCGAGCAGCGCCTGGCCAACCGCAGTGGTGCCCTGCGTTTGCTGGTAACCGGTGGCAGCCAGGGAGCGCGAGCCCTGAATGAATTTGTGCCTGGCGCTGTGGCCTTAATGCCCGCCGGGATGGAAGTAGAGGTGTGGCATCAGGCGGGTAAGGGCCGGGCGGCTGAAACCGCCCAGGCCTACGAGCAGGCCGGTGTCAAAGCTGAAGTGGCGGAATTTATCGAAGATATGGCCAGGGCTTATGCCTGGGCCGACCTGGCCGTTTGCCGTTCGGGTGCGCTGACCGTATCCGAACTGGCCGCTGTGGGGCTGCCGGCCATTCTGGTGCCATTTCCGTTTGCGGTTGACGACCATCAGACCCGTAATGCGGAATTTCTGGTCAACGCAGGTGCCGCCCGCCTGCAGCATGAAGCGGGCTGCACGTCGGCCACCTTGGCTGACCATTTGCGGGAACTGCTTTCCGATCGTAAAAACCTGTTGGGTATGGCAACAACAGCACGTTCTTTGGCGGTTACGGATGCTGCCGAACGGGTCGCTGATATCTGTCTGCAGAGTGCCAACACGGTACGCAGAAAAGGGCGCGGATCATGACCCAACGCGGCTCACATTTACAACCCATGCGGCGCATACAGCGCGTGCATTTTGTGGGTATTGGCGGCGCCGGCATGAGTGGTATAGCTGAAGTGCTGGTCAATCAGGGCTTTATGGTCAGCGGCTCGGATTTGGCAGAAAGCAGCACGACCCGGCACCTGCGTGAACTGGGTGTGAACATATTTCTGCACCATGCTGCCGCACATATCGAAGGCGCGGATGTGCTGGTGGTTTCCAGCGCCATCCAGGCCAGCAACCCGGAAGTCCTGGCCGCACGGGAGTTGCGCCTGCCCATTGTGCCCAGGGCTGAAATGCTGGCTGAATTGATGCGTTTCCGGCGTGGTATCGCGGTAGCCGGAACCCATGGCAAAACCACCACGACCAGCCTCACCGCCAGCCTGTTGGCAGAAGCAGGCCTGGATCCGACCTTTGTCATTGGCGGTCTGTTGAATGCCTGGGGCAGCAATGCCCGCCTGGGTACGGGTGAGTATCTGGTAGCCGAAGCCGATGAAAGCGATGGCTCATTCCTGTTGCTGCAACCGGTGGTCGCACTGGTGACCAATATTGACCGTGATCACCTGGAAAATTACGACGGCAGTTTTGATAACCTGAAAAAAGCCTTCCTCGAGTTTCTCCATCACCTGCCTTTCTACGGTGTGGCGGTGTTGTGCCTGGACGATGAATACCTGCAGGAAATGCTGCCGGAAGTCGCCCGCGCCGTGGTCACTTATGGCCTGTCAGAGCAGGCCGATATTCGCGGCAGCAATGTGCAACAACAGGGCCGCACCATGTCGTTTGATTTACAGCTGCCCAACGAATCAACCGTCCATTCCGTGGTCCTGAACCTGCCGGGTTTGCACAATGTACAAAATGCCCTGGGTGCCATTGCGGTGGCCTGGGAACTGGGAATTGATATTCCTTCCGTATTGTCCGGCCTGACCGAGTTCAAAGGGGTGGGTCGGCGCTTCGCCGAAGTCGGAACCTACCCATGGGGCGATGGTGAGATCCTGGTTGTTGAAGATTACGGCCATCATCCTTCGGAACTGAAAGCGACACTGGAAGCAGCCCGTGGCGGTTGGCCGGAGCGGCGATTGGTCGCGATTTTTCAGCCACATCGTTTCAGTCGCACGCGTGATCTGTTCGATGATTTTGCACAGGTACTGTCCAGTGCTGACGCGGTCGTGTTGACCGAAATCTATGCGGCCGGCGAAGCGCCGATTGATGGCATTGACAGCCGTGCCTTGTGTCAGTCCATACGTGCCCGCGGCCGGGTGGAACCGGTGCTGATTCCCGATGTGAACCAGGTGATTGCCGAGTTGCCCGCCATGCTGCAAACCAATGACCTGGTGTTGTTGTTGGGGGCGGGAAATATTGGCCAACTGGCACAGCAGATTCGTGAAACGGGTCTGCAAGAGTTGGAGGCTGCCTGAATCATGACCGTGCAAATCAAATTACCGCCGATGAAAACCCAACATGCCCGGAATTTTGGCAAGGTCGGCCTGGTTGTTGGCGGCGACAGCGCCGAACGTGAAGTTTCATTGAAAGGCGGACGTGCGGTAGCTGCAGCAATGGAACGCAAAGGCATCGTTCACCAGGTGTACGACGGCCCCATGGCTTTGTTCGCCGGAATACGTCAGGGACAGGTGGACCGGGTGTTCAATATCCTGCATGGCCCGGGCGGCGAAGACGGTGCCCTGCAAGGTGCGCTGCAATTGATGGGTGTCCCCGTCACCGGTTCTGATCTGGCGTCCTCTGCGCTGACCATGGACAAAGTCCGCTCCAAGTGGTTGATGGAGCGCGTCGGTATCAAAACGCCGCCCTTTATCTGTTTTGATCACAGCGCCACTGATTATCACAAAGCGGTGGAGAAGTTTGGCTTGCCGCTGTTCGTAAAGCCGGCTGGCCTGGGCTCCAGCATAGGCGTCAGCCGGGTAAAAGCGGTCGAGGAGCTTGATGCGGCGGTGGCCTTGGCGCGTCAATACGGCACAATCACCCTGATCGAAAAAGCGGTGAAGGGCGGTGAATATTTTGCTGCCATATTAGATGGCGTCGGGCTGCCCTTGATCCGGATATCCACCCCGCGGGAGTTCTACGACTACACCGCCAAATATGAATCGGATGAAACACAGTATTTCTGCCCCTGTGGACTGGATGAAGCGACAGAAATCGAATTGCGCACCAAATCACTTGAAGTTTTTGAGATGTTGGGTGCATCGGGTTGGGGTCGGGTGGATTTTCTGCTGGATGAGCAGGGTCAACCCTGGTTTCTGGAAGTCAACACCACGCCCGGCATGACCGATCACAGCCTGGTCCCGCAAGCAGCGGCAGTCATCGGAGTAGGGTTCGATGAGCTGGTCTGGCGCATCCTGGAGACCAGTCTATGAGCCGTTTCAGCATGCTCCATTATTCAGCCCGGCACATTACGCGTCCTGCCAGGGGGCATACCAGATCTCACGCCACCCGCTGGGAAACCAGCCGGGGCTTCAGTCACGGTATCTGGTTGGTGCTGGCTTTGTTCGCACTGGCCGTCGGTGGAACCACCTGGGTCAGCACCGGTATCGTCGCCTCCGAGCGCTGGCCGATACGCTGGCTGGAAGTGAACGGCTCGTTCCAGCGTGTGAGTGCCGAGCAACTGCGTTCCAGCCTCGCGCCGCTGGTCAGTGCCAGTTTCTTTACGGTGGATTTACAAAACCTGCATGAGGCCGCACTGCGTAAACCCTGGGTGGCTGCCGTCAATGTACAGAAAAAATGGCCCGACACCGTGGTGGTAACGGTAGAAGAATTCCAGCCACTGGCGCACTGGAATGAGCGGGGTCTGGTGTCATCCCGGCGTACCGAATTCAATGCACCCGATGCTGCTGAAATTCAGGGCCTGCCATGGCTGGAGGGGCCAGACGGACGGCTGGAGGAAGTGCTGACGCAATGGGACTTGTTCAACTCCATGTTGGCAAAAGTGGGCCTGGAAATTGAACATCTGGAATTGCAGGAGCGTGGCTCATGGGCCATGCAGCTTAACAACGGCACCCTGGTTCAACTGGGCCGGGATGATCCGGTGGACCGTTTGCAACGTTTGATGAACAGCTGGCGCGGCTTGATGGTCGACCAGCCATTACCACCGGTGCGCATCGATTTGCGTTATACCAACGGGTTTGCGGTGCGCTGGCCGACAGAAACCAGGGCGATTGCAGGGAATACAAAACGATAATGGTCAGGAAACCGGAAAAATCGCTGGTGGTCGGTCTGGATGTGGGTACCTCCAAAATCGTTGCCATCGTGGGTGAAATGCAGGCGGATGGATCGGTTGAGGTGATCGGCCTGGGTTCGCATCCCTCGCGGGGCCTGAAGCGTGGGGTGATCGTCGATATGACCTCCACGGAGCAAGCGATTCAAAGGGCAGTGGAAGAAGCCGAATTGATGGCAGGTTGTGAAATCCATTCGGTGTTTGCCGGTATTTCCGGCAATCACATTCGCAGCCTGAATTCCGATGGCACGGTAGCCATCAAGGACAAAGAGGTTTCAGAAGGTGATGTCGAACGCGTACTCGATGCAGCGCGTGCCGTGCCTGTAGCGGCCGACCAGAAAGTGCTGCATGTACTGCCGCAGGAATACGTGATCGATAACCAGGACGGTATTCGCCAGCCCATTGGCATGGCCGGAGTCCGCCTCGAAGCGCATGTGCATGTGGTGACGGCCGCACTCAGTGCCACGCAGAATATCACCAAATGCGTGGCACGCTGCGGCCTGGTGGTGGACGAGCTGATCATGCAGCCGCTGGCCGCCAGCTATGCCGTGCTGACCGATGATGAGCGGGACCTCGGTGTCTGTCTGGTCGATATCGGCGCAGGGACCACGGATATCGCGGTATTCACCGATGGCGCTATCCGCCATACCGCGTGCATACCCATAGCCGGCGATCAGGTGACCAATGATATTGCAGTGGCGTTGCGGACACCCACACAGCATGCCGAAGACATCAAGATCAAATATGCCTGCGCACTGGAGCAACTGGCGCGCAATGACGAGACCATTCAGGTACCCAGCGTGGGCGACCGTACATCGCGACGATTGGCGCGACAAACCCTGGCGCAAGTGGTGGAAGCCCGCTATCGCGAACTGTTTTCGCTGGTGTTGGCCGAATTGCGCCGCAGTGGTCTGGAAAACATGGTGGCCGCGGGCTTGGTACTGACCGGTGGCGCCTCACGCATTGAAGGTGCCGCCGAACTGGCTGAAGAAATATTTCATATGCCGGTCAGGCTGGCCACACCGCAGGGTGTGAATGGTTTGTCGGATGTGGTCTCAAACGCCATTCACGCCACCGGCGTAGGGCTACTGTTGTACGGCAGCCGGGCAGATTACAACCATACCCTTCTAAGCAACAGCACAGGAGACACGATAGTGGATCGCATCCGGAGTTGGTTCCGGGGCGAGTTTTGAAATTGGGTACATCCATGTACCGAAAGTTATGAGGACCCGTTGTCCTTAATGGGCGATCAAAGCCAACACAAGCCGCGGGATAGCGGCGGGCGATGAACGATAAATCCCGGGACAGCGGCAACAACAACGGCGAGCGAGAGGAGAAGTAAAAATGTTTGAAATGGTAGAAAACTACACACCCAATGCCATGATCAAGGTGATCGGAATTGGTGGTGGCGGCGGTAACGCCGTAGCACAGATGATCGATGCCAATATCGAAGGCGTTGAATTCATAGCTGCGAACACCGATGCACAGGCTTTGCGCCAGTTCAAGGGCAAAACCATTCTGCAAATCGGCAGCAGCGTAACCAAAGGACTGGGTGCGGGCGCCAATCCCGAAGTCGGGCGCCAGGCTGCACTGGAAGACCGTGAGCACATCATGGAAACCCTGCAAGGTGCCGACATGGTGTTCATTACCTGTGGAATGGGCGGTGGCACGGGTACTGGCGCTGCACCGGTGATCGCGCAAGCGGCCAAAGAAATGGGCATATTGACGGTTGCTGTGGTGACCAAGCCGTTCCACTTCGAAGCCAAGCGGCGCATGACCATCGCTGAAAAAGGCATTGAAGAACTGGCGCAACATGTGGACTCACTGATCACCATTCCCAACTCCAAACTGGCCGCCGTGCTGGGTGGGGAAACGCTGTTGTTGAACGCATTCAAGGCCGCGAATGATGTACTGCAGGGTGCGGTGCAGGGTATTGCTGAATTGATCACCCGTCCCGGATTGATCAATGTCGATTTTGCCGACGTGCGCACGGTGATGTCCGAAATGGGTATGGCCATGATGGGTGCAGGCCAGGCTTCTGGTGACGACCGGGCCATCATAGCGGCTCAGGCGGCCATTGGCAGTCCGTTGCTGGAGGACATCAACCTGTCAGGTGCCTGCGGCATTCTGGTCAATATCACCGCGGGCCCCAGCCTGACCATGCGGGAATTTGAAGATGTGGGTAGCACGGTTGCAGATCTGGCTTCGGATGACGCCACGGTCGTCATTGGAACCGTAATTGACCCGGATATGGGTGATGACCTGAGGGTTACCGTGGTTGCCACCGGCCTGACCGCCGCC
>CAZRTG010000062.1:0-17183 GCA_964602895.1 uncultured Wenzhouxiangellaceae bacterium | reverse complement strand
CTTTGTGCAGCTTGAGCATGAAGCCTTAAACCAAGCGCCTTGGCAACTTTGAGAACCGTAGCGAAGCTCGGATTGCCCTCTGAGCTGAGTGCGCGGTAAAGGCTCTCGCGGCTGAGGCCAGCATCTTTTGCTACCTGTGACATACCTTTAGCTCTGGCAATATCGCCTAATGCGCGGGCAATGCCAGCTACATCTTCGGGCGCTTCCTCAAGCCAGGCGTCCAGATAGGCGGCCATTTCTTCTGGAGTGCGCAGATGCTCAGACACGTCGTAGGAAGTGGTCACAGTTTTGGTCTTGATTGATTTCTTTGTTGCGACTCTGTTCATGACCATTTCTCCACGAAGTGTCGGTTGAGTTGCTGAGCCTTTTCGATGTCCTTGGTCTGGGTAGACTTGTCACCTCCTGCAATCAGCAAAAGTAACCTGTACCCGCGCAGCGAGTAGTACACCCTGTAGCCAGGTCCTACATCGACCTTGAGCTCAGATATACCCCCAGTCAGATTACGGTAAGTGCCAGGATTGCCATGAATCAAGCGATCAACGCGCATCAACAACCGGGCTCTTCCAGACAAATCTTTGAGACTGTCGATCCAGTCTCGATACTCGTCGGTCTTTTCGACGCGCATAGGGGTAGTGTAGCCTAGAGGCTACATAAGCGCAACGGATTGCGGTTGAGAAGGGTGCCTCGATGACAAGGCATCATAACCTGTGTTTCAGTAAGCACTGGGAATTGTCTGTGGCATTTGGATCAGGAGTTCGCCGGATTTCACAAATACAGATCTCAATTTCAGTAATGAGATAAGAATGACATCGGCGGCCACCGACTTCATCAGAAAATCACTCGATTTGTTGTAAGACTATTTTGATGGTGTGGTTTCCAGGATGTCCCCAGGATGTCCAGCACTGGCTGAAAGGCGGCCTTTGCAACACTGCCTATGCAATCAAGCAAAGAACTGGTTACTGATCCGGGCCAGTCTGCTCCAACTCCTCACTGGCCTCCAGCCAGGTTTCCTCTGCGTTGGCGAGTTCCAGTCGGGCTTGGGCTTGCTGCTGTACCAGGGCGGTGAGTTCTTCGCGGCGTGAGGGGTCTGAGTACAGGTTGTCGTCGTGCAGTTTCTTTTCGATCAGCTCGATTTCCATGCGGTGTTTGTTCATGGCGTTTTCGGCTTTCTTTACTTTTTGCAGCAGCGGCTTCAACGCTTCACGGCGTTGGGCTTCGGCCTGGCGCTGTTCTTTTTTGCTCAGCTTGTTTTCGCTGGCATCTCCGACTTCGGTTGTGCTGCGCTTCTGTAGCTGGTCGGCCAGCCAGGCAGGGTAGTCATCCAGGGTTTCCCTGAACTCTTCGACGATGCCGTCGTGAACGATCAGCAATTCGTCACACACCGAGCGCAATAAATGCCGGTCATGGGCAATCACGATCAGCGCGCCTTCGTAATCGGACAGGGCCAGGCTCAATGCCTGACGCATTTCCAGGTCCAGATGGTTGGTGGGCTCATCCAGTAACAGCAGATTGGGTTGCTGGCGGATCAGCAGGGCCAAGACCAGCCGGGCTTTTTCGCCGCCAGAGAAGATACCCACGGGTTCGAAGATGCGGTCGCCGTTGAAATCAAAACCACCGAGGTAATTGCGCAGTTCCTGTTCGGGTTTGTTGCGATCGAGATCCATCAAATGATCCAGCGGGGTCCGGTCTGAATCCAGCAGGTCCATTTGATGCTGGGCGAAATAGCCAATGCGGGTGTCCTTGTGGGCCAATCGCTCGCCTTGCAGCACGGTGCTGCCATCGGCGAGTGCTTTTACCAGCGTGGACTTGCCGGCACCGTTGACGCCCAGCAAACCCACGCGCATACCGGCTTCAATGGCCAGGTCCACATCTTTCAACACAAACTGGTTTTCAGCATAGCCCAGCTGGGCTTTTTCCAGGTGCATCAAATGCTGTGGCTGGCGATCCGGTTGCAGGAATTTGAAGTGAAAGGGAGAGTCCACATGAGCGGGCGCAATCTTCTGCATTTTCTCCAGCATCTTCAAACGGCTTTGCGCCTGCCTTGCTTTGGAGGCTTTATAACGAAAACGATCAACATACGACTGTAAGTGTTTGATTTCGCTTTGCTGCGCTTCGAACATGTTCTGCTGTTGCGACAAATGCATGGCGCGTACGGTCTCGAACTGGCTGTAGTTGCCGCCATAGACTTTCAAAGCCAGATTTTCAATATGGGCAATGCGGTTGCAGACGCCATCGAGAAAATCACGGTCATGCGAAATCAGCAGCAGCATGCCCGGATAGCGTTGCAACCAGGCTTCCAGCCAGATGATGGCGGGCAGATCCAGGTGGTTGGTAGGCTCGTCCAGCAGCAGTAATTCGGAGCGACACATCAAGGCCTGTGCGAGGTTAAGCCGCATACGCCAGCCACCCGAGAAACTGTTGACCGGGTTGTGGATGTCGGCGGCTGCAAAACCCAGCCCGTCCAACAGCTGCGCGGCCCGGGCTTCCGCGCGGTAGCCGTCAATGGCTTCCATCTGTTCCCAGGCTTTATGCAAGCGGGCATCGTCGTGACCGGATTCGGCCTGTTCAATCAGTTTCTGTACCGCGCGCAGCTCTACATCGCCATCCTGCACAAAATCCAGCGCGGATTGCTCGCCGCTGGGACTTTGTTGGGCAACATGGGCAATCGGACAGTTGGCATTCAGGGACACGGTGCCATAGTCGGTTTCCAACCGGCCCAGAATGAGCTCGAACAGCGAGGACTTGCCACTGCCATTGGCGCCGGTCAAACCCATTTTTTGCCCGGCATGCAGCTGGAAACTGGCACCTTCAAACAGGGTGCGGCTGCCACGCATGAGTCGGACATCGGTAAATTGCAGCATGGGCTGGTTGAGACTCTTGAGAATTGGTCGCTATTATACGGGCTGTTGATTCGTCGCATCGGTAACTGAGGGGAGATAGTGTGTTTGCAAGCGTACCGCGTTGGTTGCTGGTTCTGCTGTTGCTGCTGTCTGCTTTTGCCTGGCAGCAATGGTCCAACCGTGCGGTGGAACAGCCGTATGGCTTGCGGCTGGCGCAATCACCCAAACAGCAGGACCTTGCCAGTGCAGCAGCCCGACAACTGGGTGACTTCAGCCTGCAGCCCCGTGCCCGCTTCACGGTGGAAGCGCGGGTGCTGTCCACCGAACGCTACCGCATGGGAGTTTCTGCCGAGTTGGCACCGTTGGATCTGGCCCTGGGCTGGGGCGTGATGTCGGATCAGGCTATAGTCGATCAGATCCAAGTCAGTCAGGGGGCGCGCTGGTATATCCTGCGTTGGGATCACAAGGCGCCTGCGCCGGAGCGCGAGATCATGCGCAACAGCGCCAATATGCACATCATCCCCGTAGATAAACGGGTGAAAAAACAGGCCATGTCATTGCGGGTGGGTGAGTTTGTGCAGTTGAACGGCTATCTGGTCGATGCTCAAGGACCGGGTGGTTTTCGCTGGAGCAGCAGTCTGAGTCGCAACGATACGGGTGATGGGGCCTGTGAGCTGTTCCTGGTTGAATCCATTGAGCGCCTGACGCCGCCCTCGGCCTGAATTGCGTCTGGCGCCAAGCGACACAAGGTGTAACACTATGGGTGCCGGATCAAACCAGTCAAACCAACCCGATACAAGGACATCAGTTTTCAGGAATGCCTGAGTTCGATCAAAACAAGGAATTTAAAGTCTTTGCCTTTATCGCACCCTGTCGCGATCTCCGACCTGATGCGCCCTTGCAATGGCTGGCGTTGGGCTGGCAGGATCTGTTGGCGACCAAATCCCTGAGTTTGACCTGGGGCTTGCTCAGCGTGGTCCTGTTTGGCCTGGTTGCCTGGGGTGGCTGGGTATTGGGCAGTTGGGTGTTATTGATCAGTGTACTTTCCGGCTTTGTTTTTATTGCACCTTTGCTGGCCTTTGCGCTGTACTCGGTCAGTCGCCAGTTGCGTGGAGGTCTGAAGCCGACCGTGCGCACTACACTGCGTGCTGCACGTACACCTTTTTCCAACTCGCTGGTATTTGCTTTGGCATTGCTGATTGTTTTCCTGCTGTGGGCCAGGGCAGGTTCCATGGTGCACATTTTCTTTCCCGCGGATAGCGAGCCCGGTTTTTCAGACCTTCTGACGTTTTTTGCTGTGGGTTCTGCGGTGGGTTCGATATTTGCATTGATTACGTTTGCCGCCAGCGCTTTTTCACTGCCCTTTATTGCCAATCGTGATGTCGATGTGGTCACAGCCATTGTTTCCAGCATCCATGCGGTGTTGCGCAACAAGTGGACCATGCTCAGCTGGGCCTGCCTCATCGTCCTGCTGACTGCAGTAGGTTTGGCCACTGCGCTGTTGGGCTTTATCGTGATCATCCCCTGGCTGGCTTATGCCACCTGGCATGGGTATCGTGCTGCACTGGATGCCAGCAAGTGGGAAGTCTTGCCGCAGCCCCATCAATAGTTGCAGTCGCTGTGCGGGTTGATTGACCGCACACAGAGAAAAAAAGGAAAGAAAAGAATGGCTTATAACAACAGCAAAGAATTCAGAGCCCATACCCGTACCAGTGCAGAGCAGAAACCTTCTTCATTGCTGTTTTGGCTGGAAAGTCGGGCCGTTTATGATGCAGCGGGCATGCTGCCGATGTTTGCCCTGCGAAATTATCTGCCTAAAAGCGATGGCCATCCGGTGCTGGTGCTACCGGGCTTTATGGCGGGAGCCCGATCCACGCAGCCACTGCGTAGCCTGTTGCGGCAAATGGGCTACAAGGCACATTGCTGGAAACTGGGGTCCAACTCGGGCTATTGCCAACGGCTGCATCAGGGTTTACGCACCCGCGTCAGGCAATTGGCTGATCGGTACGAGAAGAAAGTCAGCCTGATTGGTTGGAGCCTGGGTGGCGTGTATGCGCGTGAAATCGCCAGGGAAATGCCTGACCTCACCCGTCTGGTAATCAGCATGGGCAGCCCGTTTCGTGCCCATCCGGATTCAACCAATGCGCACCGGGTGTTTGATCTGATCAGCATGGTGCGCTATTGCGATATGCCCGCACATATGTTGGAAAACATGTCGGAGCCACCACCGGTACCCACCACCGCTCTGTACAGCCGCGGCGATGGCGTGGTGGCCTGGCAGGGCACCGTGGAGGTATCGGATCGTTGGGACGTGGAAAACATTCATGTAGGCGGCGCACATTGCGGTTTGGGTTTCAATCCACGCTCGGTACTCGCCATTACGGATCGTTTGGCGCAAGCCGAAAATGCCTGGCGTCCGTTCCAGCCTGCACCCTTGTTAAAGCCGTTGTTTCACAACTGGTATCCGGACTGGCTGGTGCAGGGCAAGCATGATCCGCTGCGGACTTGAGCCAGATTCCCTGAATCTCAAATCTGACCTGTAAAATTAATCAGTCCCAGCGATTGGCGGATTGATCAAATCCGGGGTTTTGCTTTCTCACCACGCAAAAACGTTGCCCGGTTGGTGCTTCCATCAC
Organism: uncultured Wenzhouxiangellaceae bacterium; assembly: GCA_964602895.1. Taxonomy (GTDB): domain Bacteria; phylum Pseudomonadota; class Gammaproteobacteria; order Xanthomonadales; family SZUA-36; genus JAWXBM01. The sequence continues at coordinate 11,707 of CAZRTG010000062.1, read as the reverse complement.
CACCCAGCCTTTGATTTCAGACAGTTTTTTGGCGCCCAAAGCTTCCAGTCGAACCACTTCAGCCGGAATATCATCGCTTTCAATATCCAGATGCACCCGACTGGGGTGCTCGACTTTTTGTACTTCGATATGCAAATCGGCAGGTTTGGTGTCGAGGTGTACGTAGGCACTTTCGGCCGGATTATCGTGCGGGTTGACGGGATAACCCAAAGCAGCTGACCAGAAGGCCGCCGCACCATCAAGGTCATCGGTCTGACAATCAATGATAAAACCGGCCAGGCGGCTGCGGTGGGCCATGGGAAGCTCCTCAATCAATTGCGCATGGGGTTATTGGGGTGTTGGGTCCAGTTCAGATAGGGTTTGCCGTTGTCGACCTCGACCATGCTGATGCAGTCGGGTACCGGGCAGACCAGGGCGCAGAGATTACAGCCCACACATTCATCGTCGATCACAGTGTAGCTGCGTTTGCCGTTTTCTTTATGCTGCAAAATAGCCTGGTGTGAAGTGTCTTCGCAGGCGATATGGCACAGGCCACACTCGATGCACTTGTCCTGATCGATATGGGCCAGGGTTTTGTAATTCAGATCCAGGTATTGCCAGTCGGTGGTCCGGGCAATGGCGCGGCCGCGGAAATCGTCCAGGCAGGTGTAGCCTTTGTCATCCATCCAGTTTGAAAGTCCATCGCACAAATCATCGATGATCCTGAAGCCGTGGTGCATGGCGGCGGTGCAAACCTGCACACTGCCGCAACCCATGGCGATGAATTCAGCGGCATCACGCCAACTGCTGATGCCACCGATGCCGGATAGCGGCAGTCCACGCGTTGCTTCATCACGGGCGATCTCCGACACCATGGACAGGGCAATGGGTTTGACCGCCGGGCCGCAATAGCCACCGTGCGTGCCTTTGCCGGCCACCACGGGCTCGGGTGTGAAGCTGTCCAGATTGATGCCGGTAATGGAATTGATGGTATTGATCAACGACACGGCATCGGCACCACCGGCTTTGGCCGCACGGGCCGGGTAGCGGATATTGGTAATGTTGGGTGTCAGTTTCACAAACACCGGTAGTTGTGTATGGGTTTTACACCAGCCGGTCACGTCCTGAATGTACTCCGGCACCTGACCCACTGCCGAGCCCATGCCCCGTTCGCTCATGCCGTGCGGGCAACCAAAATTCAGTTCCACACCATCGCAGCCGGTCTGTTCCACGCGCTTGAGGATGTCGCGCCAGGCCTGCTCATTGCAGGGCACCATCAGGGAAACCACCAGAGCACGATCCGGCCAGTTTTTTTTGACGGCCGTGATTTCATCCAGGTTGATCTGCAAAGGTCGGTCGGTGATCAGTTCGATATTGCTGAAGCCCATCATGCGCGTGCCGTTGTAGTCTACCGAGCCATAACGCGAGCAGACATTGACCACCGGCGGACCTGCTTCACCCAGGGTTTTCCACACCACGCCGCCCCAGCCCGCCTCAAAAGCGCGTTCGACGTTGATTTGTTTATCGGTAGGCGGCGCCGAGGCCAGCCAGAAGGGGTTGGGGGAATGTACACCAGCAATTTTGCAGTGCAGTTTGTTCATGGTGCAAGTATACCCGCGTTGTTTGTGATTTTAGCAGCCGGTGTTAAGCGGATTTTACGAGCACTTATTTCATGCGCATTCGCGTTGGCTGGTTGAACTTGCAAAAGTCCGGACTGCGTCTATACTGAAATTCAAGGGGCTTGTCGACTTTCATGGTTGTCAGCCCTTTTTATTTGTCCTTAAGGCAACAATGTGCGGCGCTGGGCGACCGCTGAATTCCACGGACAGGAGTTCTCAAAATCAGATCACACTTAAAAATTCAGTAGGGCAGGGCTTGTTAAAGGGGCCTGCAGTTCTTTTCGGTTTTTCTAAAAGGCCTGATTCAGGGGGGATGCGCGATGCAGAAAGCATCGCATTGACCACGTAAAAGGAGTATTTATGGCTATCCCTGACAACAAGGCGTTAACTTCAAGAATCTCCAAGCGATTGGCTAACTTCAAACTGAGCCACAGTGTTTTGCAAAAATTGGCAGGAGATTAGTATGCCAAATCCAAAATCAATCGCATATCCTGCGGCCTTTGGAAACTTTATCTGGGGCATGCTGATAGTCCTGCTGATAGCGGGCTGCAATCACACGGGCAGGGAGTCCTTTCCCGATTGTGTAAACGGTGTGTCCTGTCCCTATAGTGACCTTTGTTATAGTGCCTCCACTGTATGTGGTGCCGATGGTTATACGCACTGCGTTGCAGACGCCCGGTTGAGGAGTTGTCCCGCACAGCCGCCGCGCGATTGTGTGCAAGGCGTAGCTTGTGATACCGGCAATCCATGCACCCGAGGCAGTGTGGTGTGTGGTGCCGACGGTCGGTCACATTGCGTGGTTGATACAGTTGAGACTGTACCGGGTTGTGGCTGAGGCCGCTGACAGGCTTTGATTTGAATGTCAGTTACTGGTGGCCTGTAACAGCCGACTGGAAACCGTTAGCAACCACCCGGATGTTGGCAAATTAGTGGTTCTAGTCGGGCCCAATGATCGCACTGCACCCGCCGCGCCGGGCAATTTCGGCATCCAATCGTTCCCACAAATGTTCCGCTTCGAGCTCGGCCAGGGAATATCGATCACCGAAAACCTCACTCACTTCACCGTCACCCGGAGAGCTGCCGTCGCGGAGGTCACGACAACGCCGCTCCAGCAGTTGATCAGGTAACCGACGTAGAATGGCAGTAGTGACACCCCGGCCTACATGGTTGCAGTTGCTGAAGTACCCGGCCAGCTCCGCAGTATCAATCAGGATATCGGCCATCGGAATTCGTGGCGTGAAGTTCTTCATCCAGCTGCCATAGGGGTCGTCGCCATGGCTCAGAAAAAATCCTTCCGACAGAAAATGTGGGATGGCGTGGCCGCAGCCATTTTCCCGCCTTACCGGGATGTTCACCGTACGCAAGACGCAACGCAGGAGTCCAGTGGTCCCCTGGCAACCGTGAGTCCAGTGGAGCGCTTCGGTAAAGTTGAGTCGAATCGTGCCGTCCAGAGTGCGCTCCACTGGCTGGTATCCCTCGTACTGCCAGTGCGCTTGGTTACCTTCCCGGCTGCCTGGTCTTACATCGGGTTCCGTGCCGCCGCTTTCAATGTAGCCGCCGTCATGAAACAGCCTGCGGCACCACTCGAGCATCAGCAGGTCGGTGCGTCGTCGGTTGGTTTGTATAATTCCGCGGTCAGTCAGCCAATTGAAAATGCGTCCCGGATCACCAGGCGTGGCCATGCCTGAAGCCGTGTTGAGACTGTGGCTGCCCAGCACGTTATCCCAGACAAGCAGGTGCTGGCTGTCGAACAGGTAAGGAAGATGGTTAGCCTCCAGTTCGGCCAGTGACCAACGCACCCGTCGTTCGATTTCAACCAGTAATGACTGCGCTACGTGCGCGAAATAGGTCTCTCGCGCGGTAGCCAAACCATAACCGACGGCCATAAGTTGATTGCGAAGTTCGCCACGACTCTCATCAAAATAGCGAAATCCGGTGATTGTCGGAGTTGGGGACAAACCGGCCGTGCCTTCATCTCTGAGGCGAGCGTACAATGTGGCCAAGTGGTTCTTATCCTCGCGACCCCAATCACGGTATGACAAGGCACGCGTCGCATCGGGCCGCCACACGATGGCGTCGCGGATTCGCGGGGTTTCCCGCAGCCAGCGGTCCAGCGTAAAGCCAATATCAATGCGTGGATTTTCGTTGCCTTCGCGGCAGTGCCTCATGCGGTACAGCACGTCACGGATCCGGCACATGATGCCTTCGCTGCCAAAAGTGAGAATCAACAGGATGATCAGGATTGTCAGCAAAAGAACCGATCTGGCTTGATTCAATCTGCATTGATCCGCCGAGGATGGCGCAAACAAGGGGGCGTAACAGGGTCTGTACACGTCATGTCATCCGTGAAACTTTGTGAGACTTAATTCTAGGGAAAATGGAGTCAGAGTAAAGTTCCAGAATAGATTTACTACCCAAAGCAGCTCGCTGTTGCGTTTACACCGGCACTTCACTCTGACCCCAGGAATCGCAGCCAGTGAGGAATTGATGAATGGACAGGGCGGCCAACTTGCCGTCCTGTACGGCAGTAACGGTCAGGTCTTTGCCGGGTACGCAGTCGCCGCCGGCCCAAACACCGCTGAGGCTGGTACGTCGCTCTGCATCGATGCTGATACGGCCGTTTTCCATCTCGGGAAATTCGTCACCGCCCTGATGGTGGGTCACCAGGTCTTCATCAAAATGCTGCCCGATGGCTTTGAATACCTGGTCGGCCTCGATATCAAAGTATTGCCCGGTGCCTGTCAGTCGGCCACGCTCGTCGATACGGGTTTGCTCAAAGGTGATACTTTTTACGCCCCCACCGTTTTTGCTGTCGTGAAGGTGAATCCGGTAGGGACTGGCCCAGGTGCGAATCAGCACACCGTGGGTCTGGGCAATTTCCTGCTCGTAGTCGGTGGCGCTCATATACCCGGCACCACGGCGGTAAACCAGTGTGACCCGTTCGGCGCCCAGTTGACGAATCTGCACCGCGATGTCGATGGCGGTATTGCCACCACCGAGCACCACCACGCGGCGCCCAACCGGCAGGCTGGCCAGATTGTCCTGCCGGATGCGGCTGATAAAGTCGACTGCATGGTGCAGACCGTCGGCCTCTTCGCCATCGAGGTCCATCTGATTGCAGGCGTTGTGGCCCAGGCCCAGGAATACGGCATCAAAATCTTGCTGTAATCTCGTCAGACTGAAATCGATACCCAGGGTCTTGCCGGTCTCCAGCGTGATACCGCCGATGGAGAGAATGAATTCAACTTCTTTTGCAGCCCGGTCATCCACCATTTTATAGGCAGCGATGCCGTATTCATTCAGGCCTCCGGCTTTGGAGCGGGCTTCGAACACGGTCACGTTATGGCCCAGCATGGCCAACCTGTGTGCACAGGCCAGTCCGGCCGGGCCGGCACCCACCACGGCAACTTTCTTGCCGCTGTTTTCAGCCCGCTTAAAGGGTTGTATGCCTGATGCGAACAAATGGTCGGTGGCAAAACGCTGCAGTTTGCCGATGGTAACGGGTTTGGATTCGGCGGTGTTTTTGACGCATACCTGTTCGCACAATTCCTCTACCGGGCAGACATTGGCACAGGTGCCGCCCATGATGTTGGCTTCGAGTATCGTGATGGCTGCGCCACGGGTGTTGCCACTGGCGATCTTGCGGATAAAGCCCGGTATGTCGATCCCGGTGGGACAGGCTTCGGTGCAGGGGGCATCAAAGCAGAACAGGCAACGGGCTGCTTCAACCGCCGCCTGCATGCCATTGAGGGGCGGATGCAGATCCTTGAAATTATCTGCCAATTGCCCGGCACTGAGCCGGCCTGATTGGACATCCCGCATGTTTTCACCCGTTTTGCTCATGCTCTGCTTGCCTGTAAGTTGCGCCCACGCATCATCAGCCAATAAGTCAGTGACGAAATTCCCAGGCCAATAAACCAGGCGTAGTTATACAGCCCAACCCAGAATCCACCACCAGCCAGCAGTCCGATTTGTGCCAGAAAACCGGGCAGGTTGGGTAGTACGCCCGACAACAGGGCGATTATGGCTTTGGTATTCACACCAGCGTAGCGACCGTGGTGACGGTACAGGTCGATGATATCCAGGTTGGTTTTGCGAATGATGAAATAGTCGGTCAGGATGATGCCGATAATGGGCCCCAACAACGCCGAGTAGCCGATCAGCCAGGTAAAAATATAACCGGTGGGGTCGGCCAGCAGTTTCCACGGCATCATCCCGATACCAATGATGCCGGTGATGTAACCGCCGCGTTTAAAGTTGATTTTGGCTGGCCACATATTGGCGAAGGCGTTGGCCGGGCCCACCACGTTGGCGGCGGCGTTGGTGGAGAGGGTGGCGATGACCACCGCCAGCATGGCAAAGAAAACGATCACCGGTGAATCAAAACGTTGTACCAGCACCACCGGATCCCAGATGGCTTCGCCAAAAATCACGATGGTTGCGCTGGTTACAGCCACACCGATAAAAGCGAACAGGGTCATGGTGGTTGGCAAACCCGAAAGTTGACCCAGCACCTGTGCCCGCTGGCTGCTGGCGTAGCGGGTGAAATCGGAAATGTTCAGGGTCAAGGTGGCCCAGAAACCGACCATGGCCGTCAGACCGGGCCAGAACAGTGCCCGGAATTCGCTGTTGGATAATCGCGATGAAGCCGCCAGCATGGGTCCGAAGCCGTCTGCGCGCTGATAAGCCCAGGCCAGCAGGAGCAGGCCGCAGAGCAGCAAAAAGGGGGCGGCGTAGTGTTCCAACACGCGAATGGATTCTATGCCTTTCCAGATCAGCCCGATATTCATGGCCCAGAACACCATAAAGCACCCGAACTGCACCAGACTGACGCCTACCCAGGCGGGCATCATGGCGGGAGCATCGGCTACGACCGGATAGAAGATCAGAACGATGGTGTAGATGGCGGCGCCACCGATCCAGGTCTGAATGCCAAACCAGCCACAGGCCACGATGGCGCGCAAAAAAGCTGGAATATGGGCGCCTTGTATACCGAAGGAGGCACGGGCAAAAGCCGGGAAGGGGATGCCGTATTTGGCGCCGGCATGGCCGGACAGGGCCATGGGAACCAATACGATCAGGTTGCCCAGCAATACCGTCCACATGGCCTGCTGCCAACTCATCCCGCCGTCGATCAGCGATGCGGCAATCATGTAGCTGGGAATGTTCACCGCCATGCCCACCCACAGTGAAAAGAAGCTGATGCCTTTCCAACTGCGTTGGTCCGGTGGAACCGGTGCAATATCCGTGTTGCTCAGTGAAGGATCCCTGAATGCTTCGACTGCGATGCTCATGGCTCAGAGCTCAGTCAACTGGCCATAGGTTTCCGGGCGGCGATCACGGAAGAACTGCCAGTTGTTACGCACTTCGCGCACCTGATCCAGATCGATTTCCGCGACCACCATTTCATCCTGGTCGGCTGAAGCCTGGGCAATGATTTTGCCACGTGGGCTGACGATGTAGGACGAACCATAGAATTCACCAATATCCCAGGGTGCTTCGGTGCCCACCCGGTTGATGGCGGCCACAAAATAGCCGTTGGCTACCGCATGCGCAGGCTGCTCCAGTTCCCACAGATACTGCGACAGGCCGGCCACCGTGGCGGATGGATTGAAGACAATCTCTGCACCGTTCAAACCCAGGCCGCGGGCGCCATCGGGGAAGTGGCGGTCATAACAGATGTAAACGCCCACTTTGCCATAGGCCGTGTTGAATACGGGATAGCCGAGGTTGCCGGGCTTGAAAAAGAACTTTTCCCAGAAGCCGGCTACTTGTGGAATATGGTTTTTGCGGTATTTACCCAGGTAAGAGCCGTCGGCATCGATCACTGCAGCGGTGTTGTAATAGACACCCGTCATCTGTTCTTCGTAAATCGGCACAATCATCACCATGTGGTATGTGCGAGCGTATTCCTGCATCAACTTCGTGGTGGGTCCATCGGGTATTGCCTCGGCCGCGCCATACCACTTGGCATCCTGCGATGGGCAGAAGTAGGGGCCGGTAAAGATTTCCTGAAAACACAGCATTTGCACGCTTTGTTTGCCCGCTTGTTCGATAAAGGGCAGGTGGGCATCCAGCATGGCCTGTCGATGCGCCTCGCAAGAGGCAGAAGTGTCCAGTTTGTTGCTCATCTGGATGATGGCGACTTTGATGTTTCTTGGCATGTTGGCCCCCGGTTATTATTTGCTTCTGATTAATACATAAATCTTTTTAACAACCTCATTTAAAACTGAAGGGTGGCCGCTTGAGGTAAACGCCATTGCCCTCACCAACCCGTGCCTCGCCCCGGTCAATTGCTACCGTGCCGCGCAATAGCGTGGAACGTGTTTTACCCTGTACCTGCCAGCCCTCGTAGGGATTGTAATCGACATTCATATGATGGGTATCGGCCGATATCGTGTGCTTTACCGTTGGATCAAAAATGATGATATCGGCATCCGAACCGACTGCGATGGTGCCTTTGCGTGGAAACAGGCCGAATATTTTGGCCGCCATGGTGGACGTTAAATTTACAAAGGTATTGAGGGAAATACGGCCTTTTTCAACCCCTTATGAATAAAGCAATTCCACCCGATTTTCGATACCGGGTGCACCATTGGGAATTTTGGCAAAGTTATCCTTGCCCATGGCTTTTTGATCCATGCAGAAGGGGCAGTGATCGGTTGCAACGTGGTGTATCAGGCCCTGCTGTATGCCGGCCCACAAGGCTTGCTGATCCTTGGGCTTGCGCAGTGGCGGGCTCATCACCACTTTGGCACCTTCAAAACCATCGCGGAAGTAATACGATTCATCCAGCAGCAAATACTGGATGCAGGTTTCGACAAACACACGTTGGTTGCGCCCTGTGGCCTGACGAACACGTTCCAATGCTTCTTCGCAGGTCATGTGGACGATGTAATTGGGGCAACCGGCCTGCCAGGCCAGGTCAATCACCCGGCCACTGGCTTCCGCTTCACAAATCGCGGGTCGCGACAATACGTGATATTGGGGCGCCGTTTTTCCCTCGGCAATAAACTGCTGAATGTTGCGGTCGATCATATCGCCATTTTCACAGTGTGAAGTCAGGATGCCACCGTGTTTCACCAGTTCCTGCATCAATTCAAACATCTGCCGGTCATCGACCATCAACGCGCCCTTGTAGGCCATAAAGGTCTTGAAGGAATTGATGCCATGATCGTTGATGATGTGAGGGACTTCCCTGCGAGTGTTGTCGTTGAAATCGGTTACCGCACAGTGGAATGCGTAATCACCCACCGCATGACCATCGGCCTTTTCATGCCAGCTTTCAACAGCGGCCTGCAGCGAGTCGCCCTGGTTCTGGATGGCAAAATCGACAATGGTGGTTGTGCCGCCAAACAAACCGGCCAGAGTGCCTGATTCAAAGGTATCGGAAGCATGAGTGCCCATGAACGGCAGTTCCATATGCGTGTGTGCATCGATACCACCCGGAAACAGATAACAGCCGTGGGCATCGATATGCTCATCAGCACGGGTATCCAGGCTTAGCCCAATCGCCACCACTTTTTCATCGCGTATCAGTACATCTGCCTGGTAGTGATCAGTAGCAGTTACAACCGTACCATTCCGGATCAGCAAAGAAGCCATGGCGTTATCCTCTGTTGCAATTTTGATCAATCTTGCACATTAAGGTTACATTTTCTTTCGGAAAATGTAACCTTGCTTATTATGAACCCAAATCAGAACACAGCCATGCAGCCATTCATGCAAGCCGCTATCGACGAGGCCAAATTGGGCCTGGCCGAAGGTGGCATACCCATTGGTTCGGTACTGGTACACGCTGGCAAGATCATTGGTCGTGGACACAATCGACGCGTGCAACAGGGCAGTACTGTATTGCACGGTGAGATGGATGCACTGGAAAACGCCGGCAGGCTGTCTGCTGCGGTGTACCGCGAAAGCCTGCTGTTCACCACGCTGTCACCCTGCGCCATGTGCAGCGGCGCCATTTTGCTTTACGGTATTCCGCACGTCATTGTGGGAGAAAACCGGACTTTTTTGGGCGAGGAAGCCTTGCTGCGCGAACGGGGTGTAACAGTGGAGGTACTGCAGTCGCCAGCCTGCATCCAAATGATGAAGGACTTTATTGCGGCACAGCCTGAACTATGGAATGAAGATATCGGTGTCTGAAATTTGCAGTTGCCGTATCAGCTTGTTGGCGCGGGTCGAATCAATCCTGGTTGATGGCCTGGTCTTCCACACCCAGGCGCCGGTGCATGATGGGGCTGGTGGTGGTGTACTGCAAGCGGACTTTCTGATCCGGATGTAAATGCTGCTTTATGGCAAAAGAAGCCAGTGCGGCCTCGTGAAATCCACTGAGTATCAACTTCTTCTTGCCTGGATAATTATTGATGTCACCGATGGCAAAAATTCCGGGAATACTGGTCTGGAATTTTTCCGTATCGACCTGAATATTGCGCTTTTCCATCTCCAGACCCCATTCAGCAATCGGCCCCAGGTTGGGTGACAACCCATAAAACACATAGGCTTCATCGGCTTCAATATGATGCCGTTTGCCTTCCGGGTCATCGACCTCAACGCCGCCAAACTTCCCGTCGATATCAAATACGCCGCGCACCTGGCCCTGGAATTCTTCGAGGTATTCGCCATCTGCGAATTCTTTCATCTTGCGCACCGAGGCCGGTGCAGCACGATACTCTTCGCGCCGATGCACCAGCGTGATATGGCTGGCCTTGCCGTGCAACTCCAGCGTCCAGTCCAAAGCAGAATCGCCGCCGCCCAGTATCACGATGCGTTTGTCACGCACCTTTTCCGGATCGGTGATGCGATAGTGAATGTGACTGTGCTCAAACGCTTCTGCACCCTGCACGCGTAGCCGCCGTGGCTGGAATGCGCCCAGTCCGGCGGCAAGTACCACGCAGCCGGTATCAAATCGGGTTCCTGTTGAAGTTTCCAGTGCAAACCGGCCGTTATCCAGTTGTTGCAATGAGGTCACCATTTGTCCAAGGTGAAATTCCGGATTGAAGGGTTTGATCTGTTGCATCAAGCGATCCACCAATTCCTGCGCGGTAAGGACGGGAATGGCGGGAATGTCGTAAATCGGCTTGTCCGGGTACAGCTCGCTGCACTGGCCGCCGGTTTGTGGCAGGGTATCAACCACGTGCGCTTTAATATCCAGCAAGCCCAGTTCGAATACCTGGAATAAACCAGCTGGACCTGCGCCTATGATAACTACGTCGCAATTGATACTCATATCACTTCGCCTGATTTGGATTGATCTTTCTTTGCAGCCAACCTGACCACACGTTACTGTTTGCAGGTTGGGTTGATCATGGCAGATTCAAGCTTCGGGGCGGAATGACATATGACAGGAAAGCGCGAAATCCGGTTGGAAGAGAGCTGGAAATCCCGGCTCGCTGATGAGTTCGCATTGGACTATATGCAGGGATTACGCGAGTTTCTGCAGGCCAGAAAGCAGGCGGGTGCGGTGATTTATCCGCCCGGTTCGTTGATTTTCAATGCACTGGATTCAACCCCGTTTGATCAGGTCCGCGTAGTGATATTCGGGCAGGATCCTTACCATGGCCCGGGCCAGGCGCACGGCTTGTGTTTTTCGGTGCGGCAGGGTGTGGCCACGCCGCCGTCATTGGTGAATATCTACAAGGAGATCGAGCAGGATTTGGGTGTGCCTGTGCCTGCCCACGGCAACCTGGAGCACTGGGCCAAACAGGGAGTGTTGTTACTCAATGCGGTGCTGACGGTTGAGCGAGGGCGGGCTGGTGCGCACCAGGGTAAAGGCTGGGAGCGTTTTACCGACCGGGTCGTTGAATTGCTCAATGCGGAACGTGAGGGCATCGTATTTCTGCTGTGGGGCAGCTATGCCATTAAAAAAGGTGCCGCCATCGACCGCAAGCGGCATCTGGTGTTGACGGCACCGCATCCTTCTCCCTTGTCGGCCTATCGCGGGTTTTTTGGCTGCAAGCATTTTTCCAAAGTGAACCGTTATCTCCAGTCCAGGGGCGAAAAGCCGATTCAGTGGGCGTGAACCCTGTAGGGGGCAGCCATTTTGTGGGAGGCAGCCATGCTGTGGGAGGCAGCCATGCTGCCGATCATCACCCAAATCGGCAGCA
>CAZRTG010000061.1:0-17313 GCA_964602895.1 uncultured Wenzhouxiangellaceae bacterium | reverse complement strand
GACCCATGGTCGCGATTCAGCCTTATTTGTCGGCAGCATGGCTGCCTCCTACATAATTATAGGATGGGCTCCAGAAAACCGAACACTGACCCCAGAAAAAGCACCAGGTACTGTCGCCGTGTCCGCACCACCTCGGGAAAGCTGCCGATGGGGTAGTAGTTCAGATAAAAGTCCGGTGAATCGGGCGCTACCGCCGGCTTACCCGGAATCAACTCAAATGCCGATGTGGGCCCTTTGGCAAACATGGTGGAATCCGTGATCCTCAAATTGACCGGCAGATCTTCTGCTACCGGTTCGTCTTCGTCAGGCAACATCGCCACCACCCAACTGTTCCGTGGCTCTATATCCCTGCGAATCAGCGCCTCCAGCGCCTGGGCAAAAGCTTCATCCCAAACAATCAATCCATTTTCAGTATTGAAGTCTTCCGAGCGCGGATCGAAATTGTGTGACCCGACCATGGCAATTTTTCCATCCACTACAAACGATTTGGAATGCAGGCCCACCCTGGGTGCCAGCATCTCGATGGTTGAGCCATCACCCGAAACCACCGACTGGCTCTTGATGCCCGCTTTTTTCTCAGCGATCAGCTCGGGCCAGCGGGGAAAGAATACCGGAGCATCGGCTGGAAAAGGTTTGAACTCATACATATGAAAGCCGAGCTTTTTAACGTAACGTTTTTTGCGTTTATGGGTGTGTCCATAGACCGTATCACCATCCGTAGAAGCCAATGAATTGGTGGAAAACACCAGTTCGATTTCCGGGTTGGCCTGACGCAGCGCCGCGAATAATTTGCGCGCATTACGCGACAGCACCATGTAGGGCGACTGGATCACAATGGATTCTTTTGCGGAATTCAACAGCAGGTTCAGCTCCGCTGTGATATCGGGTTTTGGAGCATCCTCAGGGAATGCACGCTTGCGTGGCAAATCGGAAAAATACGCCAGCCGTGAAACTTCAAACGCAGGCTCGACAAATTGCCTGCTGATGTACTGTCCATCCTGCGCCTGTTCCAGTAACGGCAACAGGCGCGGCGGCGGCGCATAAGTTTCCAAAGGTACCGGATCGGCTTTCAACAGGCGTTTGGCTACATCACGCAGATGCTGCACAGCCACGGATCTGGGGCTGCTCCAGAATTGCTCAAACGATACCAGCATATCGCTTACAACAGGCCCATAAACCGCGATATCCCTGTCCTTGAAGTTATAGCTGGTGTCAAAATCAAAATAGCGATCGGCAATATTGCGCCCGCCAATAATCCCCACCAGACCATCGATGGTCAGCAACTTGTTGTGCATGCGCTGGTTGACGCGCCGAAAACAGCAAACCAGTCCGCTGACCCAGTCATGATTGGCCATGTCGGCCTTGTCAAAAGACGGGTTATAGAAGTGGATATCAAAATTCACATGCGCCATGGTGAGCTGCACCAAATGATCCAGATCTGCTTCTGTAAACATTTGATCCAGCAACAAACGCACTTTGACACCCCTGCGGGCGGCCTGCAGCAACTCGTGTAACAACAGGTCACCGGTATCATCAGCGCGCAAAATGAAATTCTGCAGCTCGATGCTTTCACGCGCAGCGCGTATCAGATGGATGCGGATGATCAGTGCATCGCTGCCGGTTTCCAGCAACACCAGGTGGTGTCGGCCTGAACGCTGGTCCTTTGCAGCCAATTCCCTTATGGGTGAGAACTCACTGCAACGATCACGTCGATCAGCCTCACAGCTCAGGGCCTGTTGCCTGGCGCTGGCAACCCGGGCATCGACCTGTTCCACACGGGCTGGCGACAGACTGCAGGCGCTGGTCATCCCGCACAATAGTGCCATGATCAAGCAATGCCTGACTCGACCTGGCAGATAAAGGAGACGATAAAGGAGACAGGCAGCCCGGATCAAACCTGAGTGGTTCGAGCCGGGATGCCTTGAGTTCATACGGCTGCTAGAAGTTGAAAGCAACGTGGCAGCAGGCGGGCCTGGTGCATGGCAATGGCTGCCATATAATCCTCATCCGGGCGTAACAGGGCTAAAGACCAGTCAGAACACCCCTCGCCGTCAAAATCCAGCATGGCCGGAGGTAGCTCGGGTCGTACTTCCACTGTAAAGCGGCACAACTGGTTGGCTATACCCTCACCATAGGCTTTTACCACGGCTTCCTTGCAAGCCCAGGCGCGAAGAAACGCGGTGTTCTGTTGCGGTTCCGGCAATTGCTGCAGGGCCTTTGCCTCGGCTGCACTGAAATAACGTTCCGCCAGACGCAGGCCTTTTCGTGTAGAGCGGGTGACAGGCTCCAGATCCACACCGATCGGTACTTCACGGGTTATACCAACCAGCAAGCGGTCATCGCTCTTGGCCATGGAAAACTGTAAGGGGTTGGAATGTATGGAACGATCCAGAGCGGGTTTACCTCGCACACTGCGTTGCAACATCACATCTTTGCCAGGCAATCCCAGGTAGGCACCCAGTAACAAGCGCAAATAAAACCGCCGGGCGAAGCGCAACTGTCCTGGATTCAGTTTTTCCGGTGCGGCAATTCTGTCTTTACTGAACGCCTGACTGAGCGTCAGCGCCAATGCTCCCAGATCCAGATACCACACATGCGCTTCATCCGGCTCGGGAAGCGCCAGCTCGGGCAAAGGCATATAGCGTGGCTCGAAAGCCCCGACCTGAATCCGGAATGGCTGTTCTTTTTCCCCTGTCAACGTGAATTCCTTGAGTTCCTGATATGGTGGTCTAAGAAATCTTAGAACAGGAAGTCTAGCCCAAGCCTGTGCCGGATTGAAACGGATAAGCCTGGCTGTGGCCGGATTAATTTCGCCTCACCCCTTGAATGGGGGGGCCGGCACCTATAAGTTATGCTGGCCCTTCTCCAGAATAATCCCAATGAATTTCAAGAATGTAGTGATACAGGGTGTGGTTTCAGTCGACCCACCTGTGCGTGTCAGTTCGCGCGAAATTTCACAAAGGCTGGCCCCGACCATGCAACGCCTGGGCATACGGGCTGATTTGCTGCAACATCTCACCGGTATAGTCGAGCGTCGGGTCTGGCCTGAAGACACCAATCCCTCGGATGCCGCCACCCTGGCTGCCGAGAAAGTCATAGCCGAATCGGGAATAGACCGCAGTCAGATTGGCCTGATCATCAACACGTCCGTCTGCCGTGATTATCTTGAACCCTCCACCGCCTGCATCGTGCACGGCAACCTGGGTTTGAGTGAAAACTGCATCAATTTCGACGTGGGCAATGCCTGCCTGGCATTCATGAATGGCATGGACATCGCTGCGCGCATGATCGAGCGTGAAGAAATTGACTACGCACTGATCGTCGATGGTGAACACAGCGGTCCCATAACAGAAGCCACCATAGAGCGCATGCTGGATCCGGTCATTGATGCAAAACAGTTTCGCGCCGAATTTGCCTCACTGACGCTGGGCTCCGGTGCCGCCGCCATGTTGATGGCCAGGCAAGAACTGGTTCCCGAAGGCCATCGTTATTTGGGTGGCGTGTCGCGTTCCGCCACCCAGTTCAATCGTCTGTGTCACGGCCAGATGGATCGCATGGTTACCGATACACGCACGCTTTTGACCGAAGGTTTGAAGCTGGCAGGCGATACTTTTTCAGCTGCCAAAATCGCCATGGGATGGGTGGTTTCCGAACTGGATCAGTTTGTTATCCACCAGATCAGCAAGGTGCATACCGAGTCATTGGTGGGCATGCTGGGTCTGGATCCCAAAAAAGTCCATGCCATTTACCCGGATATGGGCAATGTAGGCCCGGCCTCGGTGCCCATTGTTCTTGCCAAAATCAAGGAGTTGGGCAAGGTACGGCGTGGCGATCGCGTGGCTTTGCTGGGTATCGGTTCCGGCCTGAATTGTTCCATGGCTGAGATCGTCTGGTAATCCGTTTCGTGGTATAGCCCTGAAAACCGCTTTCACACCTCCCGCCGGGCTTTATCCCTTCAGCGGGCATTATCTGCAACAGCCTTCCGGCCGCATGCATTACCTGGATGAAGGTCCGCGCGACGCTCCCCCGGTTCTGATGTTGCATGGCAATCCAACCTGGTCTTTTTACTACCGCAACCTGGTGCTGGCATTACGCGAGAACCATCGTTGCATTGTTCCCGATCACATCGGCTGCGGACTGTCAGACAAACCCGGCCTGGAAAAATACGACTATTGCCTGCAAAGCCGTATCGACGACCTGAGTCGCCTGATGCAGCACGTGCAGCTGAACCAGCCCCTGACCCTGGTCGTACATGACTGGGGTGGCATGATAGGTATGGCATGGGCAGTACAGCATGCAGATCAAATCGACAAGCTGGTCATCATGAATACGGCCGCTTTTCCCATGCCAAAAGAAAAGCGCCTGCCACCGGCTTTGGCGCTGGCGCGGAATTCCCGTTTGGGCGCCTGGCTGGTGCTCCGCTGCAATGCCTTTGCGGGCGCCGCCGCGAGAGTCGGTTTCAAAAAACCCGTCAGCCCGGAGGTTCGTGATGCCTATGTAGGACCTTACGATTCACCGGCCAATCGCATTGCCACTCTGCGTTTTGTGCAGGACATCCCGCTGTCGGAAACTGATCCCGGTTTTGACATTCTGCTCAATACAGCGGAACATTTAACCAAATTCAGTCACTTACCCTGCCTTTTGGCATGGGGAGAAAGGGATTTTGTGTTCGATCAGCCATTTCTTGATACCTGGCTGAAGCTGTATCCGCAGGCGCAAACCATACGCCTGCCCGACTGTGGCCATTACGTGCTTGAAGACGGTGGTGCAGCATTGCTGGAACACATACGTCAATTTATCGCAATCAGGGAAGATGCGAATCATGGACAAACCGTTGAGTAAAAACTGGGATAGCGAATCTCTATGTAATGTTGCTGGCGCCTTGGCGGAGCAGTCCAGCTTACAGCCCGACCTGATTGCGGTTCGCTATCCGGACCGGCGCCCTTTCCGCAGCGGCCATTACCTTTCCTGCAGTTATTATCAACTGGATCACCTGAGTAACAGCTACGCTCGTGGTTTACAGGCTTATGGCATCGGCCCGGGCGTACGAACTGTCTTGATGTTGCGCCCCGGCCTGGAATTCATTGCCATGTTTTTCGCCCTGTTCAAAGCCGGCGCAGTGCCGGTTCTGATCGATCCCGGCATAGGTCTGAAGTCCCTGGAGAAATGCCTGGAAGAAGCCGCACCACAAGCCTTTATCGGTGTATTCAAAGCCCAACTGGCACGTAAAATGAAAGGCTGGGCCAGGCAAAGCTGTAACCGGTTCGTCACTGCCGGACCCACTTTTGGCGCACATTTTTTCCTCGGTGGCATCACCACCAGGCAACTGGCAAAGCTGGCGCAGGGCAATACCCAGGACATCCTGCATGCCTCCAGGCCTGATGACATGGCGGCCATCCTGTTCACTTCAGGCAGCACCGGCGTGCCCAAAGGTGTGGTTTACCGCCACCGGCATTTCACGGCACAGGTGGAGCTGCTCAAGCGTAGTTTTGAAATAGAACCTGGCGAAGTGGGATTGTCGACTTTCCCGCCTTTCGCCCTGTTTGATCCCGCCTTGGGCATGACCACCGTGGTACCGGACATGGATCCGGGCAAACCCGCCGATGCCGATCCACACCACCTGATAAAAATCATCGACCAGTTCCAGGTCACCAATATTTTTGGCTCACCCGCGTTGGTGAACAACCTCAGTCTGTTTTGTGAAAAGCAGAAAATTCGCATGTGGAGCGTCAAGCGGGTGATTTCTGCGGGTGCTGCCGTGCCCATAGCCACCATCAGGCGCATGGAACAGGGGTTGGCCAACGATGCCCTGATCCACACACCCTACGGTGCTACCGAATGTTTGCCGGTGTCCAGTATCAACAGTTTTGAGCTGAACAGGCAGATCACGGAAATGACTGAGTCGGGTGAAGGTATTTGTGTTGGCAAGCCGGTAGTGCCCAATAAAGTAAGGGTGATACGCATCACCGACAATGCCATTGCCGACCTGTCTGAAGTCACCGATATGCCGCATGGCATGGTGGGTGAAATCCTGGTATCCGGCCCCAGTTGTACCGACAGTTACTGGGCCCGCGAAGCCGACACCCAATTGTCCAAAGTCGAAGGTGAAAACGGCGTTGTGTGGCATCGCATGGGTGACGCCGGCATTCTCGATGGCCGTGGCCGGCTGTGGTATTGCGGTCGTTTGTCGCAAAGAGTAAATACCGGTACAGAAACCCTGTTCCCTGACCAGGTCGAAGGCATATTCAATCAGCACCCCGATGCTGCGCGCACAGCGCTGGTGGGTGTAGGCCCGCAAGGAGCACAGGTACCGGTGCTGTGTGTGGAGCTACGGGGCAAGCTGGCACCGGTCGATATGGAGCGGGTGCACTACGACTTGTTGCAGTTGGGCCAGGCCTATCCTTTGGCGCGCAGCGTGCGCACCGTTCTGTTCCATCCCGGCTTCCCGGTAGACAGTCGGCACAACTCCAAAATTCAGCGCGAAGAACTGGCGGCCTGGGCTCTGCAGAAAATGCAGCAAGCCTGATACTGCGACAAAGGCATTGAAAATTCTGGTTACCGGCGGTGGTGGATTTCTCGGCTCGGCAATCAGTCGGCAGTTACTGGCACGCGGCGATCAGGTGGTCGCTTTGCAGCGCAGTGCAGCCAGTGACCTTGCCACGCTGGGTGCCAAAATTGTCCGCGGCGATATTTGTGACCTGCCCTTGCTGCTGGCCAGCGCCAAAGGCTGCGACGCCATCATCCATACGGCAGGCAAAGCTGGCGTCTGGGGCAAATACCAGGACTACCACCGCATCAATGTCGTGGGCACAGAACAGGTGCTGCAAACCTGCCGCAAACTGGCCATTCCGGTATTGGTACACACCAGCTCACCCAGCATTACCCACACCGGTAAAGACATCGAAGGCGATGATGAGTCCATGCCCGTCGCCACCGAATTCCTTTCGCCCTACCCGGCCACCAAGGCCGCGGCAGAGTTGCTGGTACTGGATGCCAATTCGGAACAATTACTGACCACTGCGTTACGACCGCATTTGATCTGGGGACCAGGTGATCCACACATCCTGCCGCGACTGGCTGCCAGTGTGCGTAATGGCCGTCTGCTGTTACCTGGCGCCGACAAAGTGATCGATACGGTATTTGTGGAAAATGCGGCCCACGCCCATGTACTGGCACTGGATGAATTGCAAGGCCGGGCCCGTTGCGCCGGTCGGCCGTATTACATCAGTAATGATGAACCCTTGCCTCAGGCAGAGATTATTTCCATGTTGCTGGACGCCATCGGAATCCAGGCAACCATTCGGCCCATCTCTGCAGGCCTGGCACGAACGGCAGGAGCTGTCTGTGAATTCACCTGGAAATTATTACGACTGAAGTCAGAACCCCCCATCACCCGCTTTTCAGCCGACCAACTGTCTACATCACACTGGTATGACATCAGCGCGTCACAGCGCGATTTTGCCTATCAGCCGATAATCAGTATTGCTCTGGGTTTGGAAATATTACGCAGCAGTATGAAGAAGCTCTGAATAATGCCATACCGGCATTCTCAGAGCCTTATTGACTTGATCTATTCGTCAGCTGCATCGGAACGACGAAAAACCCGCTCCATCGGTCTGCCACTGATCCGTCGCAGCAGGATTTCCAGCCAGTTGTAATGCAATAGCCTGGCGTCTTCAGGCGAAGCATGGCTGTAGTGCCCCTGGTATTTGTGTTTTACCCAGGCATTGAGGTCCAGTCGCCTGGCGGTTCTGAAAAACCAGTTATTGATTGGATGAAAACCTGATTTCTGACGGAATGCTGTACCGAAGTCAATAACACAGGGCTGCTGCCGGTCGGTGACCAACAGATTGCCTTTGGATTTGAGATCACCATGCGCCACCTTGCGCTCATGGATGGCCCGAAGTATCTCCAACAGCCGATCAAAATAGTGCTCACGATCAATAATTTTCGCATCCCTGAATGGCTGACCGGATATCGCTTCCAGCAACAGGTAGCGTTTATCGATAAAGCCGTAGCAAGCAGGAATGCCTGCTATGCCCTGCAATTGGCGATAGGCTCTGAATTCACGCTGCAGGGTCCGCTGCCGTATCCACAACATCAGGCCGCGACCCATGGCTGTTTTGATGATCAGACGGGCTCCATCCTGTTGATAAAGCAGAATCGTGCCCTGGTTGCTGGTGGCCAGAATGTTCTGCTGCCTGGCCAGGCTCTGCCTGATCCAGTCACGCAGTTGATCTTCCGGTGGCAACGATGCAATCTTTGGAGACTGAAACAATATGCGCTCACGGTGGCCAATGTATCCGGGGCTGATGATAGCTGCTTGGGCCACAGAATGCGCAACCCGTATCCGCCAGCGGTCTTTTCGCCATCTTCATTCTGCTAGAATTCGGTACAGTCAGAAAATAAAGAAATCCCGCCAGGGTTAAGGAATACTTCATGCCATCCTTTTGCAGAATTTGTGCAATTTCACTTGCTGGTTTAATCATTGCCCTGGGCAACGCCAACGCACAGCCTGCCGATGACCCGTACCCGTCCACTTACCAGCCCATGCCGTCTGAACCGCTGCTGATCGTCAATGCAACCATACTCACCGGCACCGGGCAACGGCTGGATGGCGCCAGCCTGCTGATGGTGAACGGTAAAATTGCCGAACTCAGCGCCGGTAAAACCATCAAGACCGACCCCGGTACCACCACGCTGGATGCAACAGGCCACTGGGTGACTCCCGGATTGATCGATGTGCACTCCCATCTGGGCGTTTACGCCAGCCCGGGTCTGGCGGCTCATTCAGATGGCAACGAAATGACGGCACCTTCCACCGCCAATGTCTGGGCAGAACACAGCCTCTGGCCTCAGGACCCGGGCTTTACCCGCGCTCTGGCCGGTGGCGTGACCAGCATGCAGCTTCTGCCAGGCTCGGCCAACCTGATTGGCGGGCGTGGGGTGACCATAAAAAATGTTCCCAGTGTCAGCTACCAGGGCATGAAATTTCCTGGCGCACCCTATGGCCTGAAAATGGCCTGTGGTGAAAACCCCAAGCGGGTTTATGGCAGCAAAGGCCAGGCGCCATCAACCCGTATGGGTAATGTCGCAGGCTATCGCGCGCAATGGATAGAAGCACAGAAATACATCGATGACTGGGCCAAGTACGATGCTGCCGTTGAAAACGGTGATGAAGATGCCAGCCAGCCCGCCCGGGACTTGCGTCTGGAAACCCTGGCCGGCGCCCTGAAAGGCGAGATTCTGGTGCATATGCATTGTTACCGCGCCGATGAAATGTTGACGGTGCTGGATATGGCCAAGGAATTCGGTTACCACGTCGCTGCTTTTCACCACGGCGTTGAAGCATACAAAATTGCGGATGAGCTGGCAGCAGCCAACACCTGCGGCGCTTTATGGGCAGACTGGTGGGGTTTCAAAGCCGAGGCCTACGACGGTATTCAGGAAAATATCGCCATCGTCGACCGGGCCAGGGGCAGTTGCGCCATCGTGCACTCCGATTCCCCCGAAGGCATACAGCGCCTGAACCAGGAAGCAGCCAAGGCCATGACCCACGGCATTGCCTCCGGCATGGTCATCACGCCCGAACATGCCATCGAGTGGATTACCGCCAATCCCGCCAGGAGCATGGGCATATTGGACCAGACCGGCACGCTGGAGCCGGGCAAGATGGCCGATGTGGTGATCTGGAACGGCAACCCTTTCAGCGTGTACGCAAAAGCCGAGCAAGTCTTTATCGATGGGGCACGGGTTTATGATCGCGACGACCCGGCCAGGCAACCGGTGACCGACTTCGAATTGGGGCAATTGCTGGGGGTGCAGCCATGAACCGTTCTATGTCCCTACGATTTGGCCTGCAAACACTGATCCTGATCGGGCTCTCGCTGGCAGCCACCTCACTGGCTGCAGCCAGCCTGTTTATCAACGATGCCACCGTCCACCCAGTGACTTCACCGGTGCTGCAAAAGGGCGATATCATCATCACCGATGGCCGCATTACCGCAATTGGACCCAATCTCACCGCACCGCAAGGCGTTAGCGTTATTGAAGCCCACGGGCGGCCGGTCACACCCACTTTGTTTGCCGGTATATCCGCTCTGGGTCTGACCGAGATTTCGGCAGAGATTGGTTCCGTAGACGGGTCATTGCAATGGGACCCCACCGCAGACGTAACCCGTATGCGGCCGGAGTTCGATGTCAGCCGCGCATTCAATCCGAACTCGGCAGCCATCCCGGTCACCCGTATCGAAGGCTTTGGCTGGACCCTGTTGAGTGCCGGTCGTTCCAGCAGCATCATCGGCGGCCAGGGTCGTGCGGTTTCACTGGACGGCGCGTATGCACATTTTCTGTCCGAGCCGGTGTTGTTTATCGGCATGGGCGAATCTGCCAGCATCCTGAGCGGACAATCACGTGCAGCACAGTACATGTTGTTGGACCAGGCCATGGAAGAGGCTTCCAGCCCGGTGGCCTGGACTCCGGATGCATTGCTCACCGCTGCCGGTCGCCGTGCATTGGCAAGGTATTCGGGTGATGGCACCGTCGTCTTTGAAGTGAATCGGGCCAGTGACATTCTGCAAGTCCTGCAACTGGCCGAACAACACCAATTCAACGCAGTCATCAATGGCGGCACGGAAGCCTGGATGGTGGCATCCCAACTGGCCGAATCCGGCGTACCGGTCCTGCTGGATCCGTTGACCAATTTACCGGGGAATTTTGACATGCTGGGTGCCAGGCTGGACAACGCTGCCCTGTTGCACAGTGCCGGTGTCACCATCGCTTTTTCCAACAGCAGTGATGCCACCCACAATGCACGGAAATTACGCCAGGCTGCCGGTGTTGCCGTCGCCTACGGCCTGCCCTTTGATGCCGGTCTGCAGGCTTTGACCATCAATCCCGCACGTATTTTCGCTTTGCCTGCCGGCCATGGATCGATTGCCGTTGACGGGCCAGCAAATCTGGTCATGTGGACGGGCGATCCGCTGGAAGTCACCACGATTGCCGATGCCGTCATCCTCAATGGGCGCAGTATTCCCATGGTGTCGCGACAAACCCTGCTGCGCGACCGCTACTTGCCACAAAACCCGGCCATGCCGCGAGCTTATATCAAAACCAAAGAAAAGGAATGAGCCAAAAATTCAGCAGGGATGGTAACCACAAGGGCCATAACGGGCGCTGATTTATCCAGGGCCTGAGAAGCCTCTGAATGATTACTGTTCTTTCAGGTAATCCACTACCAGATTGCTGAATACCCGTACGCCGGTTTCCATGCTGGGCTCGTACATATCAAACAGCGGTGAATGGTTGCTGGGCAACGTGGCCGGATCAACACCCGGCGCACCATTACCCAGGAACATGAAAATTCCAGGTGTTCGCAGGGCGTATTCAGAGAAGTCTTCTGCCACGGTTTGTGGCGTAATGCGATTAACCGTGGTAACCCGTTCCAGCGTTGGCATCATGCGTGCAACCAGTTCGGGGTCGTTGACCACTGCCGGTGGTCCCAGATCGATAACCACTTCCGCCTCGGCGCCGGCACTGGCGGCAATATCCCTGGCTGTACGTTCGATGTTTGCATGAATCTGCTCGCGCATGGCCTGATCAAAGGTACGTATGGTGCCTTCGAATTCAACACTGTCGGGGATCACGTTATTGCGTACACCGCCCTGGATTCTGCCCACACTGATGATGGAAGGCGCCAGCGTGACATTGACCTGACGACTGGCTATGGTCTGCAAGCCCAGGATGATCTGGGCAGAAACCACAATCGGATCAACGCCACCCCAGGGCTGTGCACCGTGGGTTTGCTTGCCTTTCACCGTGATCAGGAATCGGTCTGCCGCGGCCATCAGCGGACCTGGCTTGACCGAAATGGAATTGGCTGGCTGGTTGATACCCACATGGATGCCGAATACAGCTTCTGGCTTGCGCTGCTCCCAAATGCCCTCTTTCAGCATCAATTTTGCACCGCCTTCTTCACCCACCGGTGCGCCCTCTTCTGCCGGCTGGAAAATCAGCATCACCGAGCCAGGCAACTCATCTTTTAAACTGGTGAGCACCTTTGCCGCGCCCAGCAACATGGCCATGTGGGCATCGTGACCACAGGCATGCATCACGCCTACTTCCTGACCGTTGTAGATGCCTTTGGCTTTTGAAGCAAATGGCAGCCCGGTTTCTTCCGTCACGGGCAAACCGTCCATATCGCTGCGAATCGCAACCAGGGGACCGGGTAAACCTCCTTCAATCAGGGCCACAATGCCGTTATGCGCTATGCCGGTTTTGGGCTCCAGGCCCATATCGCGCAGTTGCTGGGCTATGTATTGTGCGGTTTTGACTTCACGATTGCTGAGTTCCGG
Organism: uncultured Wenzhouxiangellaceae bacterium; assembly: GCA_964602895.1. Lineage (GTDB taxonomy): Bacteria > Pseudomonadota > Gammaproteobacteria > Xanthomonadales > SZUA-36 > JAWXBM01. The sequence continues at coordinate 4,960 of CAZRTG010000061.1, read as the reverse complement.
ATTGGCATGGAACCAGCGGCGCCACTGCACCACCTGTTCCTGCTGGGCGGCCGCCAACTGGTCGATTTCCTGCGGGGTGATGCCAGCCTGGGCAAACACGGGCAAGCTGATCAATACACTCAACAACAGTTTTTTCATGGGCTCATTTATCCTTTTTGGAATTTTCGACTCAGTGTGGAACTGCCGTTGCCCGGGCACTATTGATCACAGCACAACGCTCCTCGGCATCAACCTCAGGCTCACCGATATTGGCACCCGCTGCAGCGCTGTCACGCCGACCATCAGCACCGCCCCAGAAATAACAGGATTCTGCATCGTACACCGCCAGTTGCACCGCTCCGATCATGGAGCGCTCGCCCAGGGTATGGCCCAGCGCTTGCAGGCGTTTGCGCACATCCAGCGGAAACTCCGGCTCCAGAAACAGGGTGTCGGGCTGCCATTGATGATGAAAGCGCGGCGCCATCACAGCGCGTTGTGCATCGAATTCAAAATCAATCGTGTTCAACAAGGCATGCAGCACGGCAGAAATGATCATCGTACCCATGGGCGAACCCAGCGCCATAACCGCCTTGCCGTCTTTGAGAACCACCATGGGTGTCATGGATGACAAAGGTCGTTTGCCGGGTTCGATGGCGTTGGCATCAGACCCCACGGCGCCCCACAAATTGGCAGTAGTGGTATCTACCGAAAAATCATCCATCTCGTTGTTCAACACGATGCCGGTACCGGGCACGGTGATTTTGGAGCCGAACAGGGTATTGATGGTTTGCGTGATGGATACGGCATTACCGCCTTTGTCCAGCACAGTAATCTGGGTGGTACCCTCATCATCAGGAGGTGAGGCCAGGGTTTTCGGAACGATGGGCTGTCCATCGGATCGCAGTCGTGCGGCCAGCTCATCGGCGTGGGCCATGGAAGTCAGGCGCTCAACCGGCACATCGTAGAAATCCGGGTCACCCAGATGCCGGGCGCGGTCGGCAAAAGCCAGTTTTTCGGTGCTTGCCACCAGATGAATGTAATCGCTGGAGTCTTTGCCCATGGCGGCCAGGTCATAACGCTGCAGCACGTTGAGCATTTCTGCGATCAACACACCACCGGAGCTCGGCGGTGGCATGGCGACGATTTCATAGCCGCGATAGGTGACCTTGATGGGTTCACGCCAGATCACCTTGTAACGCACCAGGTCGAGTTCAGTCACTACACCCCGGGTGGCTTGTTCAATCAGCTTGGCAATTGCACCAACCGCCAGTGTCTGGCCGCCAGAGCGCTGGACCAGCCGCAATGTATTGGCCAAATCAAGTTGCTTGAGCATATAGCCCAAAGGCGGTGCCTTGCCGTTCAGTGTTTGGATATGCTGGGTACTGGGATAATCTTCCAGAGCGGACGCGGCTGCGGCCACCATATTCCGGTGCCAGATGCTGATCGGTACGCCATTTTCTGCCAGCGCAATCGCCGGTTCGATCAATTCAGCCCAGGGCAAGGAACCGAAACGCTCATGCAGGGCCCACACCCCCTGTAAATAGCCAGGCACACCCACCGAATAGCGGCCACTGCGAATGGCATCGGGGTTTTTGCGGTAGAACTCGGCGCTGGCAGAAGCCGGCGCGGTTTCACGCGCATCAAGCGTGAAATCCTGGCCCGTTTTGGCATCGTGAACGACGGCCAGCAAGCCACCCCCCAGCCCGGAGCTGAAAGGATGTGCAACCGCGGCTGCAAAAGAAGTCGCAACCGCCGCATCTACCGCATTACCACCCCGTTCCAGAATGGCCTGACCGGCCGCAGCGGCCGGGCTGACCGAAGTAACCACCATGCCATCGCGGCCCCAGGTGGGCTCAAAACTGGCAGCCTGGACCGTCGATAAAGTGGCGCAAACCATCAGCAACACAGCTGCAAATTTCTTTGCAAACCGGTTCATGAAATCTCTGCCACTGCCTTGGCCTGGAAAGCCGGACTTTGATACTTCAAACATAACTGTTCCTTGATCGTTTGTTGGGAAAGCTCTGAATAACTCATTCATGGATTCTCAGAGCACGCCAGACAAAAGCGTGGTTTTGTTTGGCTTCTTTTGCAACCGTCAGACATTGGGCTGCACCAGCCGGGTGGGCGATTCGCCGTGCCGTGCCGCCTGTTTCCGGAAATGGCCCTCCAACCAGAACTTCATCCCGGCCCAGTAAACCAGTGCCGGCAGCATGAACGCTGCAATTGTGGCGGGCAGGTAGCGAAACAGCGCATGTGCCTCATCTGTAAAGGGGTCATAAATACCGAAATAGGCTATCTGACCGATGAGGATGCCACCCAGCGCCAGGAAGTTGAAACCCTTGGTGTAATAGTAGCGACCACTGGGTGCCGCTTCAAAAATGGAACGCAAGTGAATGTACTGCTTTTTAAGGAAAAAATAATCAACCAGCAGGATACCGGCAACCGGTGCCTGCATGGTGCCGTTATACGCCAGGAAAGTATCGCCCATATCAAACAGCTCGCGCGGCCAGACGACGAAGAAAAGCAGTGGCAAACAAGTCAGGCTGATCAGGAATTTCCATGCCCGTTTATGCAGGCCCGGAAGATGGCGCAAGGCCAGTCCGCTGGCAAACAACGACACGGCCGTCGAGGTGATATTGGCGAGAGCTACGAAAACCAAAGCAACCACACCCATGAATACGCCACCCAGCGGCACCATCCACTGCGTCGGATCGTCGGAGCCGACCATCAGGCCTGAAACCAGGGCAATTGAGCACACAATGCCGAAAGTCAGGCCGAAATGGATGACCTCGGGATATATCGCATTACGCCGCGATTTGGTGTTGCGTGCCAAAAAGCCGATGCCACCCCACCAGGAAATGCCCGATGCAATGCCGAGTTCAATCGCGACGGCATAATTCATCCAGGGCTCGGGCAAAGGGTCCAACGGTGGTGCGGCGATGATTTCATCCCAACCGTAGTTTGTGACCAGCATGTAAAACATGAATATGACCACGACGATCAGGCCGGGGGTGATGATGTTGTTGAACAAACTGAGCAAATGTACGCCGCGGGTGGTGATGATGTAAGTGATCCAGATGCCCAGGGCCACACCTGCGCCAGTCAGCCAGCCGGGGGCTACATAGCCCATGGCCTGCACGACGTTCACAATGCCATTACCAAACATCACCAGAATCAGGCCGGACCAGCCTATCATGTTGATCAGGTAAAAAATCAGCACGATGCGGGCACCGTTCTGGCCAAAGGACGGCTTGCAGAAGTCGATCTGTTCCAGGCCATAACGGTGACAGCCCGCCGACAAAGAAGCACTCACCAGCAACACACCGATCAGGTTTCCGGCGATCAGGCAAACCATGCCCTGAATGGCGCCCACGTAATTGGCCACGATGCCGCCGGTGAGAAAACACCAGGTGGCAATGGCATAGGCAAAACAGGTTCCGTGGGCACCCCAAAACCGGTAGACACGTTCGTGTGGCAGCATGGGCTCGCGGCCATAGGTACTCAGCAAATCGCCGTGGAACTCCTCACCCATGCCTCGACTGTCTGAAGAGGTTTCTGAAGAGATACTGCTCATCGCACCCATTCCACCACAATGACCGGGATGACGATGGCAAACAGAATCAGAATGACCCAGTCCAAACGCCCGAAGCTTCCAAGCTCCTCGTCACCCAGGTTTTGCATGGTATCAATACGCTGTTCCAGATCCATGACCAGATCGGGTACATCTTCCTGCTCAAGCATGATGTGGAATTGTCATGTTCAACCCTTTTGGATAAGCCGCTGAGACAGTCAGAAATTCAAATTTCGCTTTTGGCCTGTGCTATCAATGCCTCGTACTTAAGCCAGAGCTGGTCTTCTGTTTCTTCATGTTGCGGATCTTTGGGTATGCATTCTACCGGGCATACCTCGACACATTGTGGCAGGTCAAAATGACCGACGCACTCCGTACATTTCATGGGATCGATTACGTAATAATCAACACCCTGTGAAATGGCTTCATTGGGGCATTCAGGCTCGCAAACATCACAGTTGATGCATTCTTCGGTAATTTTCAGAGCCATGACTTGTCAAGCTGTTTCCGTGGTTGGTTGCAGATTTGTTCAGTACTCGCGACTGGCCTGTGACTGCCCTTCTGCATTGAGTTCTTTGAAGCGTTGCTCGAGTGCGATCCGTACCGGCGCTGCAACAAAATCCTTCACATTGCCATCCAGCCGCGCCACCTCCTTGACCAGCGACGAGGAAATAAAGCTGTATTTCTCATCGGGAGTGAGGAACAGGGTCTCGATTTCCGGAGCAAGATGGCGGTTCATGCTGGCCAGCTGGAATTCGTATTCAAAATCAGACACAGCCCGCAAGCCTCGTACCACGACCCCTGCACCCACCTGCTGCACAAAATCCATCAACAAAGTACTGAAACCCACAACTTCCACATTGGGCACATCTTTGAGGCAATCCTGCGACAGCGCGATGCGCTGCTTCAAAGGCAACAAGGGTTCCTTGTGTGGGCTCTCTGCTATGGCAATGATCACTTTTTCGAACACGCGAGCAGCGCGCTTCACAAGATCGGTGTGGCCATTGGTAATGGGGTCGAAAGTACCGGGATAAATCGCCGTACGGTGCGAAATCATGAATAGTGCTGCCGTCGTTCAAGAATAAAGCACCATTCTAGCAGCCTGTCGGGCCCGGATGCTCGGCTACATTCAAGCAACCCCCACAATTTGAATAAAAAGACGGGCAATCCGGGAAAGTACCCGAATCACCCGTCAAAAGGGACTGAGGAGTCTCAGGCGGGCCTCGGGCAGAACACCCCGGCCCGCCATTAGATGACCAAAAGAGTCATCATTTACTTTCAGAAGTTATGAAACCTTTTATCAATCAAGCTCTGAATAATTCATCCATGAATTCTCAGAGTAAGCCAAACAAAAACGTGGTTTTTGTTTGGCTTCATTTTCAATGATTTACAATCATTGAAAATGTTGGC
>CAZRTG010000060.1:0-17351 GCA_964602895.1 uncultured Wenzhouxiangellaceae bacterium | reverse complement strand
AAATCGTAGCACTTTAACCCGGTATGCAGCGGCGTTTTCTGGAGGCTGGTCGCATTGCCCTACGGCCACGTCTATTTTTGTACGATTCTACGGGGAATATGCGGGCTTGGCGGTCAATCTGCTGCATCGCGGCGTCAGTCTTGTCTCTGCTGCAGCAGATGCGTTGATTCCGGGGTCCAGGTCTATATAATCCGACTAACTGGAATTAAACTGTGGCAGTGGCAGCCCGTAGAGGATCTCAGTGATGGTGTACAGCAGCTGCCTCACCGGACAGGTGCTGGGCAGATGCAGCTTGATGCGATCTTTGTATTGCACCACCTTCACCGCGAGCTTGAACAGTTTCACAATCACACTACTGGGTTGAGCTTTAGCCAGTTCGGTGTGACTGAGGAGTTCATCGCGCAAGGCTTGATGCAGCACATAAGCGCCGCAAGCAAACAACAGCCGCATGTGGTTGGCCAGGAAGCGGTGATCGGAGGTGCGATCAGAGGCCAGATCGTTCTTGATCATCTTGATGTAGTTTTCATCCTGGCCGCGGGCGCAGTACAGATCGCGATAAACACACTCGGCGTCAGCCTCGTTCAGGGAGGTGACGACAAAGCGGGGGTTGTCACCCAGGCTCATGCTTTCGGCCTTGAGAATGACGCGGAAGTCCTGCGGCCAGCTTTGGGCGCCATAGTTGAAGGCGCGATAGCTGCGGGTGCTGCCGGGCTCGGGCAGGCCGTTGGCGCTGGCCAGCCGACAGCGGTCGCGATGGGCTGCTGCAGTGGCGGTCACATGGGGTGCAGCCAGCGTATTGAGCACCGAATTCCCTGCCAGGCCAAAGATAAAGTCGCAATGGGGTGTGTCGATGGCCAGTTGCATCAACTCGGCATTGGCAAAATGGCCATCGCCGCGTAGCACGATGTGCGTTTCGGGCCAGGCTTGGCGCAGGTGCTTGACTACGCGCCGCAGGATCATCGCATTCTCGGCCCCGCTGGGTCGCTTACCGGCGCGCAGCGCAGCGGTGATGAACTTGCCCGACAAGCCCTCGAATACGAACAGGGGTAAATAGCAGTAATGGCGGTAATGGTGATTGTAGAAACTCAGTTCCTGCTGCCCGTGGGTGCGATCTTCTGAATGGTCCATATCCAGCACGATGACTGCCGGTGCCTTGGCATAGCTGGCGATGAACTGATCGACAAAGGCCCGGGCCAGGCGGTAAATATCCTTGCTCGTGGCCGCATTCTCCAGCCGTGAAAAGGTCGCGGCACTGGCCAAGTCAGTGTCGGCATCCAGTGGCCGTCGATCCAGCGCCAGCTTGAACATCGGGTCGCCACGCAGCGCATTAGCGTCATTGCCATCGGCGTAGGCGCAGGCCATCTGATAGATCCGTTGCGCCAATAAATCGCGCAGCGGATGATCGATATACGAAGCATGACGCCGGTCCTTGAAGGCGGTGGCCAGGGCAGAAGTCAGACCGATGTGCTGGTCGATGCCGCGCAACAGGATAGGGCCAAAATCGGAGGACAGCGCACCGCCGTCAAAATCGGCGCGTACGGTCATGCCGTCAACGGCGGGAAATCTCAGTTGCTCTGGGGTAGAATTGGACATAGGCGATTCTCGTTGGGCTCTTACGAAGCCGAAGTTGGACTTCTTCCATTATATCAATGGGATAAACGAGGGTCGCCTTCTTTTATGCATAATTCGGGCTAAGTGCATCCCTGCACAAAAATGCTCGCTCCTACAGGACACCTCGCTTTTTTAATGCCTGAATGGCTGAGATTTGCATCTCCATAAAGTGATTTCTGTCAGGTATCCGGACTTTGCCATCTTTCAACAGGTTATTCGCGGGGTAGACAGGCTCACTCGTGTAGGTGGCAGCGAATAACTCCAGTCGTTGTCGCGCCAGCACATTGGTCATGGCCGGCTTGGCACGAATACGTCTCAGCGCAGCGATATCAATTTCAGCATAACCGTTCATGGTTTCACCCTGCCCCGCTTCTGCCAACACCCGGCCCTTGTAGTCGACAACCTGTGAGTGTCCGTCTGTAGAGTCTGGAGGAATAGGCGTCCCCGAAATTCCGGCAGTATTGGCAGACACCACGTACAGCATGTTTTCGTAAGCGCGCGCCAGCTTGGCCGTATTTTTCGGCGTTGGCCTTGGGCTGCCGACCTCACTGGACGAATGACAAATCACTTCCGCACCACGCAACGCAAGGGCGCGGACAATTTCAGGGTAAAGAATCTCCTCTGAGGCGACACAGGCCAGCCTGCCCAGCGGTGTATCCGCCACCGGAAACAGGGCATCGGCACCATAATGATCCAGGTACGCATCAAGCACATCGTGCGGTGTGGGTGCATACATCGAAACCAGCCGCCGGTAGCGCAACACCACATCGCCCGAGTCGGAAATAATAAAACTGGTCTGAAAATACAACTCTGGAAAATGTGGGTCCAGTTCATAAGCATTGCCGGAAAGATACACCTGGTGCTTCTGTGCCAGTTCTCCCAAAGCCGCATATTCAGGGCCATCTGCGGCAAGAGCAGCTTTATCCCGCCAGCCCGGTATGCTCTCGCCCATCGGAAAGCCGGTCAAAAAATACTCCGGCAACACCACCAGGCGAACGATGTCCCCACTGAAAGTAGCGGCAAATGCTTTGCCGCCGGCCAGCGCTTTGCCACATTGGGCAATGGTCTGCATCATTTGCCGGCGGGCGTCAGCCCGATCCGCAATACCGTTGATCGCCGGGCAGTGAATCTGTAAAGGCAAGGCAGCGTAAGGGCTAATGGTTGTAGTCAAAACAAGGTCCTCTTGCAACTGTGTTCAGGAGTAAGCCCATATAAAAAGCTTGAGCCTGTGCTATTGAAAAGCCTGCCGCATACAGACGCAAGCTTCCTCAATAAGCCAAAATATCATGTACGGACTGTGAAAAGACATAATATTATACTATTATGTTTTTAGAAGATGACCAGGCAAACCGCCCGAAGTCTGAAGTTTCAGGTCCGTATTGCACGTCTTTATTAAGGGAGAATGTATTTGCCAACACCACAGTTAGGACCCGCATTAAGGGCCAGTATCTGCACTCCCAACCTTGAGCAAAGCATCAAGGCCTGGCAAGGCAGTTTGCATCATCAGCCTCATTCCACTGGACACATTGACGCCACCCGGGCAGACTCTTTGGGTGCACCCTCATTGATCGGCGCACCCTTCACGCTGATGGCGAATGAGCTGGATGAGCCATGGCTGGAGTTGATAGAAAGCCCCAAGGCGGCTGTTCTGGACCCCTTTGCACACTCCGGTTGGTTTTCACTGGAGCTCTGCGTCAAAGATGTCGACACCTTGCGCAGCACTTTGGATGAAAACGCATTCCGGGTGATTGGAGAACCTGCCAACCTGGCGCTCAGCGAGAATATTCGCGCCATGCAGGTCATAGGACCAGCCGGAGAGGCACTCTACTTTACCGAGATCAAAGCTCCGGTACCACCGTTTGACTTGCCTTTTGCACGTTGCGCGGTGGATCGATTGTTTATCTCTGTATTGTTCACCCAGGATCGCGAGGCCAGTGCGGCTGTTTATGAACAGCTCAACGGCCTGCCGGGCGTGAAGTTTGATACCACGATCACCATCGTCAACCACGCACGCGGATTGGGGATGACGCACCAGACTCCCGTTTGTGCCCAACAACTGGCGGGTTCCAACCTGGTCGAGATTGATCAGGTGGACGACCTCAGCGCCAGAGCCCCGACGAACGGTATCGTGCCGGCAGGGATCCTGGCGATCTCCTTTGAAGTGCCACGATTACCGACAAATCTCGTCCGCCGTGTCTTTGCTGAAGGGCCATTTGCTGGCCGCAAAAGCGCCAGCCTGCTGGGCCCGGCAGGCGAACGAATTGAATTGATCGAGTAAGCTACTTTTCCACCACTGAAGGAAACCTGTATGAAACAGAAATTACTCTCCCTGGCCACTCCCATCACCCTCGGTCTGACGCTGATTTTCTGCACCCAGGTGCAGGCTGCCGGGAAAATCGATCCGGTATCACCCGATGGCTTTGTTCAGGTCATGCGCAAGATGCAGTGCTCTTTGAAGGATTCAGACCCGCAGATTTACAGCTTCCAGGGTCGCGCCTATTCGCGAATTCCAGGTGAAAGAGACAAGCATCTCTTTAACCTCGATGGCATGAATATTCGCGAGTGTGTCACGGTTAAAGACGACAAGCGGGGTACCGGCTTCAAAGTGGTTTCACGCGAAGTCATGTTGTACATAGACCCCAAGACCAATGAAGTGATGCGTACCTTTGAAAACCCCTGGACCGGTGCCTCGAATGAGGTGATTCAGGTTGCCAACGATCCGGTCAATTTCCCTGCGACTTTTGGCCGCGATGCGGATGGCAATCCATCGACCCGACCGATAAAGGAGATCAACGGTACCTGGTTTATGCCTGCTGAAATTCCACTGTTCTACACCAATCCTTTGGGTGGTGATTACCAGCAATATGTGGGCGGGACTTATCACGCAACCGAAATATTTGATTTCATGGGTGATATGGATGAAATGCTGGACCCGAAACAGCCGGTTGCTTACGCCAATGTTGCCTGGGTACGTATTGCCCAATGGCTGCCGTGGATGGAAATGGGCAGCCGTACCGGTTTGCTGTATTTCAACGCGGTCGGTAAAAAGATCGAGAATTTCGACCAGTTGACAGACGTCATGAAAACCGAGATCAAGGCCAACTATCCAGAATACGTAGCACCGCCGCCGACGGATGATACCCGGCCCAATGAAACGTCATGGACCTATATGAAAAAAATCATCGACAGCCGTTCCAAGGCTGAAACGAAACAGGGCTCGCATTGATCCATTCTTTAAAAAACAGAAACCAGGCCGGGTTTTCCGGCCTGGTGTTCAGGAAGTTGGCAAGCGCAGTATTGCTGGCGGCATGGATCCCCTGTGCGCTGATGGCTGCTCCGGTTGCAGAGGAAGATCGAGCTCCGCTGGACCTGCGACGCACCACCATCGTTGTTGGCGACACCGAACGATCACTGGCCTTTTATCGCGATGCCCTGGGCATGAAAGTGATTTACGATCAGGCCATCAACACACCACGCGATGCCCCTATCGAAGATGCAGAAATTGCCCGCCGGCTGGTGTTTCTACGGGCCAACGATGACTACATCGGCATGCTCGGCTTATTGGAATACATCAAACCACGCAAAGGCAGAGTCGATCTTGCAGGCAAGGCGTTTGAGGAAGGTACCACCGTGCTGGTGCTCAATCATCAGGACATAGCTGGAGCCTTTGAGCGCGCAAAGCAGGTGGAGGGTGTAGTGGTTATATCCGAGCCTGAAGAAACCCAATACCCATCCTACGACGGCAAAAGCGTCATCCGCGTACTGGTCTCTGTAGTGCAGGATCCGGATGGTATCGCGGTGGAAATCAACCAGGTTCTGGACGGCCTTTAAATCCCGGAATCGGATTGCGCCCTGTAGGAGGCAGCCATGCTGCCGACCATACATGGTCCATGGTCTGTCGCGACCAAGGGTCGCTCCTACAACAACAATTCCTGCAAGGACTGTGTAACAGCCTTATAACGTGCCTCAATCCCCGGCCCTGCATGCACCATTTGGATGTGCTCCGGCCATTCATATTCATCCAGCCGATCGGCATAGCGTTTGAGTATGCTGCCTTGCCAGCGAATCACCCGGACGGGTTTCTTGATAGCCTGCAGGTTGGCCGCATCTTCATTACGAAAAGCGGCCTTGTATGCACGTGCGTAGTCAACCCCCGAATTCAGATAGGCCAGCGCCGTGGCATGTACCAGCGCCAAGGGTGGCGGGTCACCTGCAATGCGGTTTTCTTCGCGCTCGTCATACCAGGGAAATTGTTTGAACAGGCCCATCGCCATGGTCCAGGCCATTTGCAAGTGGCCGGCATTCGCCTGTGGGCTCATATCCGGAAAATAGCGACTGAGGATATCTTCACGTTCGGCATCCGTGAAATGCACCGCATTTTCCAGAATCACAAAATCGGTCCGCTCGGGATAAGTGCGGGCAAACTGAATGGCGATCTGCGCACCGGTAGCCGAGCCGTGAACTCCGGCATGCGCCAGCCCGAGTGACTGCATAAAAGCAGCCAGCCATTGCACATAGGGATCAAGATCCTCAGCGGGCTGCGGTAAGGCATCGGACTGCCCATAACCAGGCGTATCCGGTGCATACACGGTGACTTGCTCTTGCAGCACATCAATCAAAGGCTGCATGAAAGCCGAGGACATGGGTGACGGATGCAGCAGCAACAGTGGCGGACCTTTGCCCGCCACACGGAAGTGCGTGTGATGCAAATCACCCTCCGGCATACCGGGCAATTGCAAACGCACATAATCACGTCGGGTCATGCAGACAAACCCAAAGCACCCGGATTGATGCGGTTATCGGGGTCTACGGTTTTCTTGATCGCCTGCACCAGGTCGTAAGCCTCTGTTTGCAATCCTTCGCGGTAGAGATAGCTCTTGCCGATTTGCATGTGTATGGCACCAACCTCTTTGAGCAGTTCCAGCAGGTCACGACGTACCGCAGCTACGGCCTTTGTGGACGCAGGATTGGCAGGGAACCCTTTTATCCGTTTGAGGTGATCCGCATCCACGCTACGACGGTGAATTTCCATCAACTCATCCGGCCAGAAAAATACCGGCTCGATCACAAAGCAATTGGTCGATACGGTGGCCAGCAAATAACCCGTGTGAATACCAAACTCCTCCATGCTGGCGCGATGCTTTTCAAATAAAGCCTCAATCGCATCCAGGGTGGACTCAACTTTGGAGTGTGGTACCAGACCATGCACCGGCACCCAACGCTCACCCTCTGCACCGATCATGTTGTTGACCGGCCCGAATGGGTTGGCACGCACCAACCGTGGAATACTGTCTGCCAGTTCACGGCCCTTATTGCCGGACACAATCGCACGAATATCCTGCAGCCGTGCCTTGGCCGCCGCATCACTGCGGTCTTCGATCATGACGTGGAATGACCATTTCACATCATCCATAAAGCCTCGTCCCGCCACGGCCATTTTTGCACCTTGCTTGATCGCCGCTCCGACGCCACCCGCAGCCTTGAGTGCACCCATAAAGTTTTTCGCGTCCTCTGCCATGCTGGCGCGCTTCATGCGCACCGACTGCAGATAGGGATCGAAGCCGAAGCATTCATCTGCCAGATCACGGCGGGCGATCTCACTCATGGCAGCCGCCATGCCGGCATAATCTTCAAAGGCAAAAGATCCATAGGCATGCGCTGCGGAAACCGGCACCAGGCGCAAGGTGGCCGTAGCTTTGAGGCCCAAGGCGCCACAATCACTGGTGAAAACACCGGTCAGGTCGGGACCATAATGGCGAAAGAAGGGCGAGGCATTAACCTGTGCGGCTGAACCGGTGTTCAGCACCGTGCCATCGGCCAATACCACTTGCATGGAGGTTACTGAATCTATCGCCGTACCGTATCGACCGGAGCCCCAGAAAATACTGTTCTGCGACAAACCACCACCCACCGTAGCAAAGCGGCCGGACAGTGTTCCCCAGTAAGGGGTGCGCAAACCGGTTCCTTCCAGCGCCTTGTGCAGTGCTTCCCAGGTAATGCCGGTTTCAACCGTCACGTACATATCCTTGCGATTGATCTCAAGAACACGATTCATGCGCGACATGTCAACCATAATGCTGTTTGCCTCAGCCGGTACAAAGCCCCCTGTATAGGACATGCCGCCACCGCGCGCCAATACCGCGTGGCCTGCCAGAACAACAGCCTTCACTGCTGCGGCCAGTTGTTCCGTGTTATCAGGAGCGATTACGGCTGCAGCAGCAATATTCTCACTGTAGACATCCTGCGAAAAGTATCGGCATTCTTTTGGGTCGGTTGTGAGTCGCTCGTCACCGAGAATACTTTTTAATTGCGTAAACAAAGCTTGCATGATTTATCTCCTGTTTCCGGGCCGGTTTCCGGGCCCCTGCCCTGACCAGTTTACTGGCCCAGTTTTTTGATGGGCCGCAAAACCCGCGGCACGATGGTGGACTTTTCTTCGGTAAAGAATTCAGCACATTGACGTGGACCGTCACGGCCGATACCGGATTGTTTAAAGCCCCCGAATGGCGCGCGAAGATCACGCAACAGGGGTGTGTTGATCCAGATGGTTCCGGCACGAATGCTTTGCTGCAACCTGAGTGCCCGGTTCAGGTTTTCAGTCCAGGCATAGCCCACCAGACCGTAATCCGACTGGTTGGCAATTTCGATCGCCTCATCGGTTTCATCGAAGACCTGGATGCTGGCAAACGGTCCGAACACTTCTTCCTGGCAAATCCGCAAATCGTTGGTAGCCACACGCGCCACCGTTGGCTGCACAAAATAACCTGGTGCCAGACGCTCAATGCGTTCCCCACCCACCAGAATCTCCGCACCCTCCTGACGGGCAAGCTTGTAATAGTTCAGCACTTTGTTCATATGCGCTTCAAAGGCCAGTGGACCCATTTCGGTGACAGGGTCCATCGGGTCGCCCACCCGGACCTGGCCGGCGCGACGCACAAACTGGTCGATAAATTCGTCGGCAATCGGCCGCTGTACCAGGATGCGTGAACCGGCAATGCACATTTGACCGTTATTGCTGAACACGTTGACCAAAGAGCCATCCACTGCCCGTTCCAGATTGGCGTCAGCAAATACGATATTGGCTGATTTGCCCCCCAGTTCCATGTGCACGGGCGTGAGGTTTTTGGCCGCATCGGCCATGATACTTTTGGCCGTTGCCGTACCCCCGGTAAAGGCGATTCGGTCGATACCGGCGTGGCTTACCAGGGCTTTACCGGTTTTGCCGCCACGACCATTGACCAGGTTGACAACACCGGCTGGCAAACCCGCTTCGTGCAGCAATTCAACCATGCGCCGCACTGCAAGGGGTGTGTATTCGGATGGCTTGGTTACACAGGTGTTACCAAACGCAATGCAGGAAGCGATCTGCATGCTGGCCAATGCCAGCGGTGCATTCCAGGGGACGACCAGTGCCGCTACCCCGGCCGGTTCGCGCGTAACCAGTGTCAAATAATCACTTTCCTGCTCAAAGGTTTCACCCGCCATATTGCTCAGGTAGTCGGCAAAGAATTCGAAATTCTCCGCTGCCCGTGGAATCTGCCGGCCGGTCACATGACTGTGCGGCAAACCGGCACAAAGGGTTTCCAGAATGGCCAGCTCCGGCTGGTGTTTCCGGACCAGGCGGGCGGATTCGCGTAAGATGGCCTGGCGTTTTGGGGTGGACATGCGCGGCCACGGGCCGGAGTCAAATGCCCGCCGGGCCGATTGCACCGCTGCATCAACCGTATCGCGATTGTCTTCGACCACATAACAAACCACTTCTGCGGTGGCCGGATAGCGCACCGGTAACCGCTCTGCATCACTCAGCACCGCAAATGGAGCGCCTTCAATCAGGCAACCGACCTGATCCGGCACAAACACATTCGTATGCTGCAGTATCTGCTGCAGGCTTTGAATGCTCATATCATGCAATCTCCAATTCCCTTTCACGTGAGCGGATCATGGCGGCATCGAGCAAAAACTCGCGGCTGCGGGTGCTGTCGCCGGCGATTTCAATCAGGCTCTGCCAGATTTCCTGGCGTTTCTCCGGGTCGGTTTCGCGATGCCGCCGATAGTTCTGTGCCGACAGGCGCTGTACTTCGTCACGTGCAATGGTGCGGCGACGCCGGTCATATCGATCCAGCAGACCATCATCCTCCCCTGACAGCACCGGGAGCAAATGCGCTGCCAGGCAGTGTGCATCGTGCAAACCACTGTTCATACCCATGCCACCGTTGTGCCGGTGTACCCTGATCGATCAGGGGCTGAGCCAGGCCCAGTGCTTGCAGCAACTCCAGTGTGGCAGGATGGAACGTCGAGGCGCGCATGTCCTCCGACAGTTGCGCCTCGCGCTCCAGTACAATCACCCGGTGACCGGCTTCTGCCAACAGCAATGCGGCGAACAGGCCAACCGGCCCTGCTCCGGCAATCAGGATGCTGTCAGCCTGCATTTTGCGCCATAATAAATTGACTCTGTCAGTAATATCGACTAATAGACATAATAATATATCATTGTGTCATTATCAGCCAGCCGGAATTTTCAGGGAATCGGTATATGAATCAGGATTACGGCAGCAAGGCACGGATTGGCATCCTGCCGCCACAGGCCAATCCGACAGTGGAACCGGAAATCGGCGCACTGTTGCCTTCTGGAGTGAGCATGCTGGTCAACCGCCTCATCAGCCAGGGTGAACCACGGCAACGTTTTCTGGATTATTTCCGCCACCTCGAAACCACCCTGCAAGGTTTTGATACCCTGCATCCGGATGTAGCCGGGTTTGCCTGCACCGCGTCCAGTTACTTGCTGGACAAGGGCGAAGAAGAAAGTAGCCGCAAAAAGTTATGTGAGAAGTTCGGCTATCCTGTGATCACGGCAGCGGCGGCGCTTCGTAAAGCACTAAAGCATCTTGATGCCAGGCGCATCGCCCTGGCCTGCCCTTATCCCACCTGGCTGTTGGAACATGCGGTGTCATTTTGGAGCCAACAGGGCTTTTATATCGCTGCCAGTTTTTCAGCCCAGGCACAGATGGAGGATACCCGCGCGATTTACCAACTCAGCAGCATGCAGGCTACGCAACAAATCGCTGCTGCACTTGATGGTGTTGAATGTGATGTGATTGTGATCACCGGCACCGGCCTGCCCTCATTACAGGCAATTTGTGATCTGCAAATGCAATTCGGTGTGCCGGTCATCAGTTCAAACCTGGCTTTGGCCTGGGCCTGCCTGCTCGCTGCCAAGGCTCCCCTGGCTGATCGTGCTCCAGAGGCGGGTTTTCCCTTGTTGGGTGGTTGGCAAGATCACATCAAACGGCTTTAACCTGCAGAGGCAGAAAAACTAAGAGCGCTGCCGAAACAGCAGCAACATCGCGAACGAGGCACAGAACGGCAGCAGGCGCTCGAATATATCTCCGGTGGAATCGGGCATCAGGTAGAAAACCACAGCCAGGCCAAAGCCGGTCAGGATGGAAAGCAAAATCCCGACGGGTTTGAGTGGCACCTGGGCCAGTCGCAGGAACAAGGTAGGTCCGAACGCAGCGCCCAAGGCGACCCAGGCAAACAGCACACGGCTGAATATTTTCTCCGGCAGGTACAGGGCCACCATTACAGCAAAAACCACCAGACCCACGATGGTCAATCGCGATACCAGCAGGCTGCGCTGAGCGTGCTTTTTACCCAAACCCAGATCGTGTGCTATTGCGGACGCGGCCACCAGCAACTGGCTGTCCGCTGTGGACATGATGGCCGATAACACGGCTGCCAGCAGAATGGCGCCCACAACGGGCGTGAATAAACGGTCCGTCAATGTAAAAAATATGGTTTCCGGATTATCAATGCCAGGATGCAGCACGTGCCCGATCAAGCCAAGCAGGACCATGCCGCCGAATACCACCCCGTACCAAACCATGGTAATGATGCGTGCCTGTCGCAACGCTTTGCGATCGCGTAACGCCATAAAGCGCACCAGCAAGGTATAAATCGTAATGATCAAAGCGCCAAGCACAATACTGGTGGGCATGGACAGGCCGAAGCTGCTGACAAAGGTATTACCTGCACCCTGGAACTGCGCTGCCACATAAAACGTGAAGGAAAAAATGATGATGACCGATGAGGTCAGCACGATGGCTTTACGCTGCAGTCCACTGCTGTCGTCGGCCAGAAAGTCCGTTACCGTGAGTTGGTTTTTACGCCGGGTGTGGTCCATCAGGCGCGGAGCCACCCAATACCAGGCCACCAGCATGCCGATACAGGAACCCACGGCCACCCACAGAGCCGACAAACCCATCACATAGGCTGCACCACTCAGACCCAGCAGGGTCCAGGCCGAGGAGGCACTGGAAGAATAGGAAATGGCTGCCACCACGGGGCCCAACGCCCGGCCTCCGAGGAAGAAGTCCGCTTCATCCTTGTTACAGGAACTGGCCCAAAAACCAATCCCGATCAGCAGCAACTTGTAGAACAAGAGGGTGATGGCAACTACCGTGGTTTTAGCCATCAACCTTGTAACTCCGGTTTATCCAGGGTCAGGGTTGTTTGGAAACGCTAGCCTGCTCAAGGTATTCGATCAGCCGGGGCACTTCATCACCGGCCAACACGTTGTGGTAGAGCATCCACGTGCCTGGCACCAGACTTTCCGGCGCCACTACCCATGCCATCAGGTTCGCTTGGTTCCAGGTCAGTCCGGATTGCTGCAAGGCCGGCGAATAGCTGAACCCTTCACGACTGGCTGCCGCCTGGCCGACAATGCCATAAAGATTCGGCCCGACCCGGTGGGGTGCTTCTGGTGTGATGGCATGACAGGCCTGGCAAGCCACCGCAAACAAATCAGCACCACTGAGCTGAACAGTAGGTGATGCATCAACGGTTTCCTGCGGCACCGGCCCGGCTTGGTTGGCCTCCGGCTGCACCGACACTTCAGGCCGCTCGCCACAGGCACTCAATAACACCACAATCAGCAGGAGTAACAAACTGTATTTCATGACAGCCTCCTCATGGCTTCGAGCACCACCCGGTCTGCAGATTCCATGGCACCCTCCATGCCGGAATTCGCGATGGCGGTATGCTCACCGGCAAAGAAAACCCGATCCAGCGGTTGTCGCAACATAGCGGGCAGCGTGGCGATCTGCCCCGGCTTCCAAACGGCCCAGGCACCTTCATTCAGCGGGTCTACCGCCCAGCGCACCAGTTCGCCCACTTTAACCTGGCCTTTGGCCGCTGGAATTTGCTGCTGAAACTCCTGCAACATCACTTGCCCGGCCTCTTCCGGCTCCATGGCATCAAAACGATCACAGCCATCGCCCGTAACCCATACCGTCACGTTATAGCTGCCTTCTGCATTGGGTTCTGGCTGAGTAAAAATACGACCCAGTGAGCCATTGGTCCACCAACTGGCTGGTTGACCGGCCTTTTCCCAGTAGGGTGATTCAGCCAGCAAGTGTGCCTGGGTAATTTTGTGGTATTCGACCTCCGCAAATGCCTGCGCTTGTCCGGCAGTCATCAAAGGCTCAAACCGTATTTTGCGAACGACTGTGGCGGGCAAGGCACAAATCAGCGCATCGCCATGGTATTCGGTGCCGTCGGCAGCCACCGCAATGACTTCGCTGGCAGACTGCTTCACGGCCACGACCTGCTCACCGTGCTGCACCTGCGCTGACAAAGCAGCTGCTATGGCCTCGGGAATGCGTGCGTTACCGAGAACCGATTCAAATGGCGGCTGCCGCATGGCCATGGCCCGGCCCAGGCTGGATCCGACCCGATACAGCACGGACAAAGAGGTGTCGCTCAAGCGATTGCCATAGCTGTTATTGACATCCACCCACTGCAAGGCACGTGAATCCAGACCCTTACCGGCAAAAAAATCAGCTGCCGGAATATCATATTCCTGCATACCGGGTTGCAGCCAGGCGTCCGAAGTTTCAAACGGATTGTCACGCAACAGGGCACCGGTCAACCGGTCCGGCGTAATGCTACGCAATGGTTCAGGCAAGGTGTTTAAAGGTGAAGCAGGCCAGCTTTCGCGATCGACTATTTGCCCGTCGATCAACAAACCGAAGCCTCCAGCACTTCCGGGGCCGGCCTGTGGCTTCAGCGCGACGCCATAGTGTTGGGCGGCTTCAATAATCCGGCCATAGTTTGGGCCAATGGTGTTGGCGCCACCTTCCGGATGACCCGGCACCTGGTCCAGGGTGTACATGCGACCACCCACGCGCTGCCGCGCTTCCAGCAGTACCACCTCATGTCCCAACTGTTCCAGCAACAAGGCGGATCGCAAACCGGAAAGCCCGGCTCCGACAATGATGATCCGCTTGCCGGAAGCCCTCAGGGAGCCTGGCAGCAGACCTGCCAGGGCCAAAGAGCCGAGTGTTGCTACAAACTGCCTGCGATTTTGTTTGATCATCGATTTTTCCTTATTATCAAGCACCCCAACACCAGCGCCGGCAAGCTACATTGCCACAATCACTTTGCCAAAATTCTCGCCACGCATCAGGCGACTGAATGCGGCCGGAGCGGACTCAATACCCTGGTTCAGATCCTCAGGCTGCTGCAAACGGCCGGCCTGCAGGTCAGGTAAACAGGCAGCGATAAATTCGTCGCGGCGCGCTTCGAAATCATAAACCACCAGGCCGTAAACGGTTGCACGGGAACGGATCCAGTAACCCGGCGGCGGACCGGCCGCGCGCGTCGGACTGTTGTATTCGGAGATCAATCCACACAACACCACCCGCGCATTCAGGGCCAGGCGTTCGGAGGCCTGGATCAACAATTCGCCACCCACCAGGTCAAAAAATACATCGATGCCATCGGGGAACAGTTCGCTCAACCGCGCCGGTACATCTTCCGTTTTGCGATTGATACAGGCTTCAACACCCAGTTGCTCCAAAGCGTACCGGCATTTTTCGTCGCTACCCGCCATGCCAATCACGGTGGCACCCCGGTTGCGGCAAAATTGGGCTGCTGCTGCGCCTACACCACCGGTTACTGCAGGAATCAGCACGCGATCACCTGGCTGCACATCTGCTTGCCAGACCATTCCGGCCCAGGCGGTCAGTCCTGTCATACCCAGCAAAGACAGGGCCAGCGAGGGCGGGTCAATCTCGACTGGCACCTTGGCCAGACTGTCGCCATTCTGAACGGTAAATTCCTGCCAGCCACCCATGCAGCGCACGCGATCACCGGCGACAAAACGAGGATCATTGGATTGCACCACTTCACATACGGATTCACCGCGCATCATGTCGCCCGGCGCAATCGAGCCGGATAAGTGACGTCCGGCAATCTGGCTGCGCATGTACGGATCCAACGACAGGAATTGAGTGCGGCACAGCACCTGACCGGCGGCACATTCAGGCATGGGCACAGCGACGATTTCAAAATCGGTGTCCACCGGGTTGCCCTCAGGGTAGTGTTTGAGGCGAACTTGCCGGTTGGTTGTATCGGTCATATGGCTGATTCCCTGGCTGAGATAAAATACCAAAACCTGCAGTCTGACCAAAATAAGTCTTTGGCAGTCTTTGGCATATAAAAATATTAATGTTATAACTATAGACTATTCTTGATCAGGCATAAATATGAATATGAACTCCCAACATGGTAGTGCAGCAGCACCAAAAACACTGCAGGTGATCAACCCGCGCACCGGCCAGGCCGATTACGAAATCCCCAATCACGATGCCGGCCATGTGGCTGCAGAAGCGGCCACACTGCGTGATGCGCAATCAGAATGGTTCAGATCGGGCATCGAACACCGCTGCGAAGTGATGCAACGCTGGGCTGACAGCATCGCCAGGCACTCAAGCGATATCACCCATGCCTTGACCCTGGATACCGGCAGACACCTTATGTCGACACTGGAAACCCAGGGCGCCATTGACCGAATCCACTACTGGATAGAGCGGGCGCCCATTTTGCTGGCGGGTCAACAACACGGTACTTCAGGCATGGTGCCCAGCGTGCATTACCGCTACCAACTGGTGCCTTACCCTGTAACCGGGATCATCAGTCCCTGGAATGTGCCGCTCATACTGGCCCTGATTGATGCCGTCCCGGCCCTGATGGCCGGATCCAGCGTTTTGCTCAAACCCAGTGAAGTGACGCCACGTTTTGCCGAACCCCTGCGACGCAGTATCGAGGACGTACCTGAGTTGGCTGCCGTATTCAAAATCATCACCGGTGGACCGGCTACCGGGCAAGCCCTGATCGATAATGTGGATCTGGTGTGTTTTACGGGCAGTGTTGCCACCGGACGCAAGGTTGCGGCTCATGCCGCTGTGTGCTTTATCCCGGCATTTCTGGAGCTGGGCGGCAAGGATCCAGCCATCGTCCTGCCCGACGCGGATCTGGATAATGCAACAACTGCCATCCTGCGCAGTGCAGCGGGGCTGACGGGGCAGACCTGCCAGTCGGTGGAGCGAATTTATGTCCACCAGTCGGTTTTGGATGAATTTGTACGGCTGCTGACCGAGAAGTCACAACAAATCCGAATCAACTGGCCGGATATTCACAGCGGCCACATCGGACCGTTCATTTTTCAGCAACAGGGCCTGAAAGTGCGCGAACAGATTCAGGACGCCGTAGCCAAGGGCGCAACCATACACAGCGGCGGTGAAGTCACTGAACATGAAGGCGGCTTGTGGTGTCTACCTACCGTGCTGACCAACATTAAAGACGATATGTTACTGATGCGCGAAGAAACCTTTGGCCCACTCATGCCGGTCATTCCTTTTAACCACACCGATGAAGCGATCCGGATGGCGAACGATTCCGAGTTTGGCCTGTCAGCCGCGGTATTTTGTGCCGATCGAGAAGCAGGTGAGGCTGTCGCAGAGCAACTCAATGCTGGTGGCGTGTCGATCAACGATGCCAGCCTCACCGGCTTTGTGCATGATGTTGAGAAGAACGCCTTTTGCCTGTCCGGCATGGGTGGTTCGCGTATGGGAGACGCAGGTTTACTGCGCTTTTTCCGCAAACAGGCTTTGCTGTATCAGACGGCACCTGCCATGCCCCTGCAAGCCTTGGATGAGGCAGGAGCCTGACACCTCAGCCCATAACCTCAGTCTCAAGCTCAGCCTCAGACTCAGGCCACCGTTCCAAATAAGCGCCCGACCAAGGCGGTCAGGACCATGGCCAGGGCACCCCAAAAGGTCACCCGAACCGCACCGATGGCCATCGACGCTCCACCGGCACGGGCCGCGATGGCGCCGAGCAAAGCCAGAAAAATCAACGAGGCCAACGCCACGGTCCAGGTCAATCGAGGGCCGGACATCATCCAGGCAACCGACAAAGGCAATGCCGCGCCCAAAGTGAACGCCCCGGCTGATGACAAAGCCGCCTGAGTGGGGCGGGCCGTAACCACAGGCGAGATACCAATATCATCGCGGGCATGGGCACCCAGCGCATCATGCTCCATCAATTGCTTTGCAACTTCCCGTGACAAGTCTTTATTCAGGCCGCGACGCTCGTAGATTTTTGCCAGTTCAAGCTGCTCGGCTTCAAAGTTTTCTTCCAGCGATTGCTTCTCTATGGCCAGATCCGCTTTTTCGGTGTCCGCCTGCGAGCTGACCGAAACGTACTCACCTGCCGCCATGGACATGGCACCAGCTACCAGACCCGCTACCCCGGCCAACAGGATATTCGCGTGACTTGCACTGGCCTCCGCCACCCCGATGATCAGACTGGCGGTTGAAACAATCCCGTCATTTGCGCCCAGCACGGCTGCGCGCAACCAGCCTGTGCGGTGTGAGCGATGGGGTTCATGGTGCGTCATC
>CAZRTG010000059.1:0-17573 GCA_964602895.1 uncultured Wenzhouxiangellaceae bacterium | reverse complement strand
TGGGACCGACCCATGGTCGCGATTTGGTTGTTGGTCGGCAGCATGGCTGCCTCCTGCATGTGGGACCGACCCATGGTCGCGATTTGGTTGTTGGTCGGCAGCATGGCTGCCTCCTACATGTGGGAGCGACCCATGGTCGCGATTTGGTTGTTGGTCGGCAGCATGGCTGCCTCCTACAGATTTTGAAGGATTTTTAACTGATTCATTCAATTCGGTTTTTTAACCTCTGGCATATTCACTTTTTAACTGCTTCAATCCCGCCAGTCGCCGCTGTCCTGTTGTAACAGCTTGGCATGGCGTTCCACAAATGCTGCTGTAGCATCGTAGCCTTTCATACGTAACATGAAATCACGCACTGCAGCTTCTATCATCACAGCGAGGTTGCGTCCGGCTCGCACCTGTAGTGTGATGCAGGGAATATCCAGTTCGATGACCCGCAAGCTGCTGGTTTCACCTTTCAGGCGGTCGTGATGGTCCCGGCTTGTCGATTTTTCCGGGATTTCCAGACGAATGATCAGGCGCAGGAATTTATTCAGCTTGATGGCAGCATCGCCGAACATTTGCCGCACATTGAGTACACCCAGGCCACGCACCTCCAGGCAATCCTGCAAGGCTTCAGGACAGGTGCCATCGATGATTTCCGGAGAGATCTGGGTAAACTCCGGGGCATCATCAGCAATCAGTCTGTGCCCGCGTGCCAGCAGTTCCAACGCCAGTTCACTTTTGCCACAGCCTGGATCGCCCATGATATGCACGCCGATGGTGAATACCTCCATGAATACGCCATGCAGTGTCGTGCGGCGCGCAAGGATACGGGACACATGGTATTGCAGGTAATTGACCAACTCGTAAGCCGGCAGGCTGGACTGCATCAGCGCTACCTGACGGGCCGGATTCACCTGTTCACTGATGGCCGTGGGCATGAGTCTGTCATCGCCCACCACAATAGCCAGTGGACCGGCATCCAGCAAAGTCTTTATGGTTTTCTGGCATTCCCTGACACTGAGTTTATCCAGGTAATCCAGTTCTTCGTTGCCCAGCACCTGTATCCGGTTGGCGTGTATCAGGTTGAGAAAACCGGCCAAAGCAGGACGCGAACTGAAGTCATTGGCAGAAATTTCCGGCCAGTCGGGTTCAGCAGCTTCGGCCACCCAGCGCAGCGCCAGGCGATCTGCCAGTTCTTCAAACAGGGTCAGGGCTGTCAGTACACGTGTCATATAGGCCTGCTAAAAATTGGCATCCGGCAATAACGATTCACATGGTGTTGGCACATCCTGAATACTACAGGATTTGGAAGCCGCTGAAGATCATGCAGCCCATGGCTCCCAAAGACTCCCCCCGGCTCAGTGGCTGGTATTCAGATCGCTGGTGGACCGTTTGCTGGATAACAGTTTGAGCAGATCAATCGAACTGTCGGCGCTACGCAAATCCTGCAGCAACTCCGGGTCGCTGAACAATTCGGCGATGTGCGCCAACAGCTTGAGGTGATCCTCGCCACAGTTTTCCGGCACCGTCATGGCAAACAACAGGTCAACCGGTTCGCCATCCAGGGCATCGTAAGCCAAAGGCTTTTTCAGCCGTATGAACGATGCACGAATGGGTCGATTACCCTTGATGCGGCCATGTGGAATGGCCACGCCTTTACCCAGACCGGTACTGCCCAGGCGCTCACGTGCGCACAGGCTCTCGAATATTTCACGGGCACTGAGGTCCTCGTTATTGCGCGCCAATTCCTCGCTGATGATTTCCAGCAGGCGCTTTTTACTACTGCTTTGAACGTCGAAACGGATACTCTCGGGGCTCAGCAGATCACTGATCAACATGTTTGAACTCACACGGGCAATGCCCGTTACCAATAAAGTTAGGAATCGTCAGCCAAATAGGCCTGTTTGTCGTCGCGGGAAACCTGATGGTCATGGCGCTTTTCCTTGAATCGCCGGACTTGCCTGTCCAGCTTGTCAACCAGGTCATCGATGGCAGCATACATATCCAGCTCGGATGCGTTGGCAAACAAGGATTTACCAGCGGTATGCAGTGTTGCTTCAGCGCCGTGTTGGAGCTTTTCAACACTTAAAGTTACATTCATTGAAATCACGTTATCGAAATGACGATTGATGCGCTGCATTTTCTCGGTAACATAGGCGTTCAGGGCGGGTGTCACATCGATGTGATGTCCAGTGATGTTGAGCTGCATATTAAATCTCCTTCGAACAGAAACCTACCGCAATCAAAAACGGTCAATTCAAGTCCGTATATCTGAATAAGAGGGATTTCGGCAATTTGATTGCCTGGTTTGGCTGGCAAAACAAAGTGGCCTGATTGATTTCATAAGCAAGTTTGGCATTCGTGACCAATCTTATACCGACCGTGACGGCTTTCCTAGCCCATCGGTCCATGTTTCGCTGCCGTTTGCATCAATCGTGAGCGCCTGCGGTGCTGTCGGCGGCGATCAGCACTGGAACCTATACCCAGGGATTCACGATATTTGGCAACCGTTCGCCGTGCTACCTGGATACCGGACTGCTGCAGTATCAGTGCCAGATCCTGATCGCTCAGGGGTTGTGAATCCGGTTCATTATCCAGTAACAGCTGCAGTCTGGCCTTCACTGCGGTGGCGCTGATCGGCTGACCCTGATCGGTGCTGACGTGACTGGAAAAGAAATATTTCAGCTCGAACACCCCTCGCGGCGTCAGCATGTATTTGCGCGTGGTTGCCCGTGAAACCGTGGATTCGTGCACATTGACCTGTTCGGCCACGTCACGCAATACCAGCGGGCGCATGGCAATTTCGCCATGCTCAAGAAAATCCTGCTGCATGTCGACAATGCATTGCGACACGTTCATCAACGTACGGTTGCGCATTTCCAGACTGGACATCAGCCAGCGCGCTTCCTGCATCCGCCCCTTGAGGTAATCCCGGTCTTTGCCACCGGATTTGCGCAGCAGGTCTATGTAATATTTGTTCAGCCGCAAGCCCGGATCATTCTCAGGGTTCAAGGTTACCCGCCAACTGTCATCCACGCGGGTGGCGTACACATCCGGAACCAGGTATTCATCGCGGCGATTGTCAAAGCGCGAGCCCGGTCTGGGATCCAGCGACTGGATCAGCTGCAGTGCTTCGATCAGTTTGTCTTCTTTGGCCCCGGTATGCTTGCGGATTTCAGCAAGATCGTGCTGGGCTACCAGGTCGAGGAAATCACGCGCAACGCGCATGGCCAGTTCACGGCCGGGCGTATCACCCGGTAAAGCAGTTAACTGCACACGGATGCATTCTGCCGTATCGCGGCTGGCGACACCCACGGGCTCCATGCGTTGCACGCGGTGCAGTACGGCCAGGATTTCGTCCATGTCCACCAGGACTTCCGGTGCCAGACCCGAGCGTATGTCGTCGAGACTGTCCTGTAAAAAGCCTTCATCATCCAGGCCAAAAACGATAGCCACTGCAATAGCCGCATCCTTTTCCGAAAAATGACTCAGGTTGATTTGCCACAACAGGTGCTCACGCAGATTGCCGTCACTCTGGTCTGCGATGGGTGAGTCAGCCGAGTACGCTTCACCCCCGCCCGATGATTCGCCCCATTGATCTTCGAAAGCGTAGTCCTCATCCCAGTCGTCTCGCTCCAGGTCCAGATCCTGTCCGCTTTCATCGGCCTTGGCTGCATCCTGCTCGGAACCCTGGCTTTGATCCTGGGGGTCGCTGGATTCGGCTTCGGTCCGCTCCAGGATGGGGTTGGTCTCCAGCACTTCCTGGATATACTCGCGTAGCTCTATGCGGTTGAGTTGCAACAGACGTATGGCTTGCTGCAACTGCGGCGACAGGGACAGCTTTTGCGACAGTCTGAGTTGAAGTGATTGTTCTGCCATGCTTTCCTGAATAGCTACCCTGGCTGTTAACGGGAATAACGGGCTGTGAATCCACTCCGGGCAGTGTACACCCTGGTCTGACTCTGGATGAACTTCAGGGAAGTTCTGAATAAATCAGAGTTTCCCTGGTTAAAGGCGGAATTCTTTGCCGAGATAAACATCACGGACCCGGGTGTTGGCGATGAGTTCTGCCGGTTCACCTGAGGCCAGTACATGCCCGTTCGCCAGGATGTAAGCGTAATCGCAAATGCCGAGTGTTTCGCGCACATTGTGATCGGTAATCAATACACCAATTCCCAGATTGGTCAAATGTCGCACGATGCGCTGGATTTCAGCCACCGTAATGGGATCGACCCCGGCAAAAGGTTCATCCAGCAGGATGAAGCGGGGTTTGGCAGCCAGTGCACGGGCGATTTCAACGCGCCGCCGTTCGCCGCCCGACAGACTGATGCCCATTTGTTCGGCGAGGTGGGCGATACCCAGATCTTCCATCAGTAACATCAGCGACTCTTCCCGGCCGGCCTTATCCAGGTCTTTACGCAACTCCAGTATGGCCATGATATTGTCCGCCACACTCAACTTGCGGAATATCGAGGCATCCTGTGGCAAGTAGCCCAAGCCCATAATGCTGCGGATATTTACCGGTTCATGGGTAATGTCGTGGTCATCAACCAGGATGGTGCCGCTGTCTACCGGGATCAACCCCACAATCATGTAAAAGCACGTGGTCTTGCCGGCGCCATTCGGTCCCAGCAAGCCTACCACCCTGCCGGGTTTGACGCTCATGGTGACGTTGCTGACGACATCCTTGTTGCCGTAGGACTTGCTGATCCCTTCAGTTCGGAGCATTGCTGCCACCGTCGGTAGCAAAGTCAGAAGAAGGGTCTATGGCGGCCTCTTCGTCGGTTTTATCATCTGTCTGGGGTTGTGGCTGTGGCTGATGCTGCGGCGCCGGCCTGGTTTCAGTCGTTGAAATCACTTCGGGTTCCAATTGGATACGGATGCGCCCGTTGCTGTCACCACCGCTGCCCTGGAAGTGCTGCAGGTTCATGTCGTAAACCAATAAGTTGCCGGAAATCCGGTACTGCGGATGATCCACATCGGCATTCCCGGTCAGGGTGACGATTCCGGTAGCCACTTGATAATCGATGGTATTGGCGGTCGCAGTTACCAGGCCTTCATTTTCAATTTCCTGTTGCAACAAGGCGGGTTTGCCATTGAGCAGAACCTCGCGCACTTTGCCATCGGCCTTTTCAACATCTGCCTGATCTGCTTTGACCAACAGTGTGCCCTGGCGAATTTCCACATTGCCGCGCAAGCTGGCTCTGCCATCACCCAAAGTGCCATCGGAGGCATCTGCATTTATCAGCAAAGGCTTCTGCCGGTCGGACTTCAGTGCCAGCGCGACGGTGCTTGGCAGCATCAGGGCACAAGTCAGGCCGACCAACAGGCAAGCTCGCAGGGATTTGTTCAAATGATTATTCGGGCGTGGCATAGCGTGCACGTACCTGGCTCAGAAGTTGATAACTTTTGTCGGTCATATCGAGTTTCATTCCAACAGCATTGAGTACATCCTGGTCCTGTTGGATGCTCACCGCCGATTCAGTACTGGCCAATCGGGGTGTAATGTTCAACATTACGTCACGGGTCTGAATGTCCAGCCGCTTGTTGGTTTCCAGGTTGTGGTTCACCAGATCGACTCGGCCGACCAGCGAAACAAATTCACGGTCGCCCGTGATAATGGCTGAATCGGCAGTAATGTACCACTCATCCTCATCCTCCATGATGCGCAAGCGTGGATTTTCCACGGTTCCCACCTGGCTGTCGGCCTTGTTGCGTAACATGGGGGCATCGATACGAACATTCATCTTGCCATTTTTATCCAGTAATACACCGGAAAAGTCCCACAGCGCATAACTCAGCCGGGTATCCAGATCAGCGGGCGGCAGGCCGCCGGGTTCGCGGCCCGAGCGTAGGATCAAAGCCGTTACTATCGCCAGAATCGTCAGTACGAAAATTCCATGCCAGGTTTTGCGATGAATCATGCGGATAGGTATTCCTGCAGTAAATTATCGATCTGGCCCTGTGCGGCCAGTATCAGGTTACACAGGGCTCGCACAGCCCCCATGCCACCGGCTTCTTCGCTGACCCAATCGACATTCTGGCGTACCCAAGGATCGGCATCGGCTACAGCGACACTGAAACCCACCTGTTTCAATACCGGCAAGTCAATCCAGTCATCACCGGCATAGCAAACCTGCCTGGCACTCAATCCGGTGGTTTGCAGCAAGGCTTGCAGCGCTCGGGATTTGTTATCCGAACCCTGGAAAACCAGCTCTATGCCCAATTCATCAGCCCGTTGGCTGACCATCGCTGACTGGCGGCCGGTAATCAACGCCACGGCAATGCCGCATCGCTGCAAAGCCTTGATGCCCATGCCGTCGCGAGTGGAAAAAGCCTTCATTTCCTGACCCGTCTGATCAAAGTACAGGCGGCCATCGGTCATGATGCCATCCACATCCAGCGCCAGCAATCGGACCTGTTGGGCCTTCTCCACCACTTCCGTTGCAACACCTTTGAGGTAAACCGACCCACTGAGTGAAGCAGACCCTTTTGGAGAGGCGGACATGCTTCAGACTACTCCAGCCGACAAAAGGTCCTGAAAATTCAGTGCGCCTTGCAACTTGCCCTCGGCATCAACCACCAGCAAGCCCTGAATGCGATATTCCTGCATCATTTGCACTGCTTCGATGGCCAGTGCATCGGGGCGGATGCTTTTGCCACCTTTGGTCATCACCTTGCTGATGGGTGTGGTGTGGGGATCGATGGCTGAATCCAGCGCGCGTCGCAGATCGCCATCGGTAAATACGCCGATTACCCGTTGCTCCGTGTTGGTGATGGCGCACATGCCCAGGCGCTTGCGGGTGACCTCGACGATGGTTTCGCTGAGAGTGGCGGACTCGCCCACCTGCGGTATTTCATCGCCCTGGTGCATGATGTCGTGGATGTGCAGCAACAAACGACGGCCCAATGCGCCGGCCGGATGGGAGCGGGCAAAATCTTCCCGGGTGAACCCGCGTGTTTCCAACAAGGCAACGGCCAGGGCATCGCCCATAACCAGGGTTGCGGTGGTGCTGGATGTAGGTGCCAGACCCAGTGGGCAGGCCTCTTTGCTCACACTGACATCGATATGTATGTCGGCATGGCGGGCTAAAGTGGACGCAGGATTTCCCGTCATGGCAACGAGCGGTACACCGAGTCGCTTCAGTGGCGGCAAAATGATGTTCAGCTCGTCAGTTTCGCCGGAATTGGACAGCAGCAAAACCACGTCTTCGGTTTTGATCATGCCCATATCACCGTGGCCGGCTTCTGCCGGATGCACGAAAAAGGCCGGTGTACCGGTGCTCGCCAGTGTGGCGGCAATTTTGCTGCCTACATGCCCCGACTTGCCCATGCCAATGA
Organism: uncultured Wenzhouxiangellaceae bacterium; assembly: GCA_964602895.1. GTDB lineage: Bacteria > Pseudomonadota > Gammaproteobacteria > Xanthomonadales > SZUA-36 > JAWXBM01. Next base: position 10,247 of record CAZRTG010000059.1, on the reverse strand, counting down.
CCACGATACGCCCTTTGCAATCCAGCATGGCTTCGCAGGCTGCGATGAATTGTTCATCAATACGCCCGGACAATGCGCTGATAGCGTCAGCTTCGTTTTCAATAACGGCACGGGCCAGTGCCTGGATGGCTTTGGTATTCATCCGCATATTCTACCTGTGATACCGCTCTGCTTGCTTGTTTCAGCCTGGAAAGACACTTACCACGGTTTCCGCTGTTCGCCAGACCACCGCCTGGTAGGCAAAAAACAAAATCAGCAGCAATACACCGGATGAACGGCGGATTCTGCCCGGCCCTCGAATGCCGTAGGCCATAAAGAACAGCAGTACGGTGAAGACAAACATCACCGGCATGTCCCGCATCAGTATGGAAGGTTCAAATTGAACCGTTTTGATGGATGCAGCAATGCCCAGAACACCCAGTATATTGAACATATTGGAGCCTATGACATTGCCAATGGCGAGGTCATCCTCCTTGCGCAATGCGCTGGTTAAGGAAGCTGCCAACTCCGGCAGGCTGGTACCCAGGGCCACAATGGTCAGACCAATGACGGTTTCGGACACTTCCAGCATGCGGGCGATACTGATAGAGCCCAAGACCAGAAAATGTGAGCTCAGCGGCAAAGCGATCAAACCCACGGTCATCCAGATGAGTGCGGCCCGTGTGGGCATGTCGCTGGGAATTTCGTCGGCATAATCCTGTGCCAGCGGATCATCGGGTTCCTTGCGCATGCCCAGTCGTACCATCCATAACACCAGGGCAGCCAGACCCGCCAGCAGGATGTTGCCTTCCAACTGACTGAACTCCAGATTGGCTGCCATGATGAAACAAACGATCATGATCAGCATCAGCTGTGGGTATTCGCGTTTGAGGGTTTGGGATTCAACCCGCAGCGGATAGATCACTGCGGTCAGGCCCAGAATGAGTCCGATATTGGCAATATTGGAGCCGATGGCATTACCGACGGCTAACCCGGGTTTGCCCTGATAGGCGGCCACCGCTGAGACCACCAGTTCCGGCGCAGAAGTGCCAAATGCGATGATGGTGAGGCCAATGATCAGCGGAGAAACACCAAAGTTACGTGCTGTAGCCGCCGCACCTGCGACCAAACGGTCGGCTCCCCAGACCAACAGGATAAATCCACCAAGCAATTGAACCAGGGTTATCAGCATCAACCGGCGTTGATTGTTGCCATGTGGCCATCAAACTGCTGTCCTGGCCAGGTCATTTTGCAATCCATTGCCTTAATTCCATTATGATTCATCATGAGAATAACTTGTTTACTGGCCGGTTTTCATTATGATGCCCGCTTTCGCAAGATCGGACCTGGAGGCGATATAGTCTATGGATAGCGCAACAATAGAGCAAATGATTAGCGCCGGTTTACCGGATGCTTTGGTTTCAGTGAGTGGTGATGACGGTGTGCATTTTGAAGCACAAATAGTCAGTGCGCAATTCGCGGGTAAATCCACCCTGCAGCGCCACCGTATGGTTTACGCCACTTTGGGTGACTTGATGGGACATGAAATACATGCGTTGGGATTGAAAACACTGACACCCGACGAGCACAGCTGAAATGGATCGAATTGCGATTGAGGGCGGCATACCCCTGTACGGTGATGTGCGGATTTCCGGTGCCAAGAATGCCGTACTGCCCATCCTGGTCGCTTCCATCCTGGGTGACACCACGTCGCGCATCAGCAATGTGCCGCATTTGCAGGATGTGACAACCACCATGGAGTTGCTGGGGCGCATGGGTGCCTCATTGGGCATGAACGAACGCATGCAGGTGGAAATCGATCCGCGTGGTATCAATCACTTCGAAGCGCCCTATGACCTGGTCAAAACCATGCGTGCATCCATTCTGGTGCTGGGTCCGCTGGTGGCCCGCTATGGCCGGGCACGGGTGGCGCTACCAGGAGGCTGCGCCATCGGCTCAAGGCCGGTGGACCTGCACCTGCGCGGACTCAAGCAGTTGGGCGTAGAAGTCAGTGTGAAGAACGGTAATATCGAAGCCAAAGCCAAGCGGCTCAAAGGCGGTCGCATGGTGATGGATACGGTTTCGGTCACCGGCACCGAGAATCTGTTGATGGCAGCGACACTGGCGCGTGGTAACTCTGTGATCGAAAATGCCGCCCAGGAGCCTGAAGTTGTCGACCTGGCCAATTTCCTGATTGCCATGGGTGCGCGCATTGCAGGGGCAGGCAGCAATTCCATCGAAATTGAAGGTGTCGATAATCTGTCAGGTGCCGACTATGCCGTGTTGCCCGATCGCATTGAAACCGGTACTTATCTGGTAGCGGCAGCCATGTCGGGCGGAAAGGTGCGTTGTACCCGAGCCAATCCGCGCCATCTGGATGCGGTGCTGGACAAATTGCACGAAGCGGGCGGTGAAATTATCTGCGGTGAAGACTGGATAACGCTGGATATGGCGGGGCGACGGCCAAAAGCGGTCAATATCACGACTGCACCTTACCCGGCATTTCCCACCGATATGCAGGCACAGTTTACGGCACTGAACGCTGTGGCCGAAGGCACCGCTACCATCACCGAAACCGTATTTGAAAATCGCTTCATGCACGCCCAGGAATTACGCCGACTGGGGGCCAATATCCAGCTCAAAGGCAATACGGCCATCATCCAGGGTGTCGCCAAACTCACCGGCGCACCCATCATGGCTACCGATTTACGCGCTTCTGCCAGTCTGGTGTTGGCCGGCCTGGTGGCTGATGGCCAGACTCTGGTTGATCGGGTGTACCACATCGATCGAGGCTATGAGAATATTGAGGAAAAGTTTGGCCAACTGGGTGCGCGCATACGGCGCATAAGTGGCCGTTCCCAGCCCTGAACTCCGGCTATATCCGGCTTAACCCGATTGGCGGGCGCTGCAGCCCGTACCCGGTTGAAACGGTTTGCCGCCCTGTTGCAGTTCGGTGATGCGCATTTCCATATGATCACCATCGGTTTTACCGTGCTCCACCCGCACAGTCAGGTAATCCAGTTCGGGCGCATGCCAGGCACGGGTGTAGCGCGAACTTTCCGGTGAGCGGATGCGTTCTACCGGAATGGTTTCCAGACAGCCAAGGCTGGTTTCCAGCATGACTGTGGGTAAAATCCTGAATTGCTGTTGCTTGATCACATCTTCATCGACCAGCATGAAATTCATATTGTCATCGCCGGAGCGTAACCGGCGTTGCAGTTCCAGTTTCATGGACAGTCCATCCAGTGCCTGGCCTTGCAGCTCCAGCTGAACCTGTTTTTTGCCCAGATCTACGGTGACGGTGTCAGCAGGCCAGTCAAATACGGCAGACCATTGATTGCCAATTCCGGCTACGGACACTTTGTGCTCAAAGCGCAACGGCAGAAATCGACCATCCTTGAAATAGCCTTCGACATACTCACTGTCACGGGCACGCAACAGTCGCGCCAGGCCATGCGTGCCGCTGCCCTTGGTGCTCATAATCCATAACTGGCTTTCCTGCTGCAGCTTGAACTCTGCCTTTCCCGCCAACTTGCCGTTACGGTATAAGGAATAGCGTGCGTTGTACTCCTGCCAGTCGCTTGCCAGCAGCCTGGCTGGCAGCAGCAGTGAAAAAGCCAGGATAAAGGCCAGGATAAAGGCCAGAACAAAAATGAACTTATTCAAGAAAACTCCCGTCGGGCTGCAGTTGCAAGGCTCGTTGCAATACGGCATCACCCAAATAAACCTGATTGTTGTGGCAGCGGATCTTATGCTGGCAGAAAAGTCTCGAAGTTGCCACGATCAGCTCATGCTCTCGCGGCGCCAGCCTGGCTGCCAGGCTTGTGGCTGTATCATTTTCTTCAACAGCAATACGTACCTGTGAGATCAACGGTCCGCCATCAAGTTCCCCGGTGACAAAGTGCATGCTGGCGCCGTGCTCGCTATCACCGGCCTCCAGTACTCGCCGGTAGGTATCGGTGCCCCGGTACCGTGGCAACAGGGAAGGGTGCAGATTGATCATGCGGTTTGGAAAGCGTTCGGTCACGGCCGGCCCCAGAATCCGCATAAAACCGGCCAGTATCACCAGTTCCGGGTGGTGACTCTCTATCAGCGCAGCCAGTGCCTGATCGAATTCTGTGCGGCTGTTAAAGGCCTTATGCGGCAATACCGAAGTTGCAATGCCGGCCTGGGTGGCACGTTGTAAGCCCAGGGCATGCGGCCGGTTACTGATGACATGCACCAGGTCCATTTCCAGCTTCCCTTGATCGCGCGCATCGATCAGCGCTTGCAGGTTGCTGCCGGAACCGGAAATCAGCACCGTGACCCGAAAAGCGCTCACCCTGACAGGCTGCCAAGGTATTCAACCCGTTGATCTGCTGCCTGATCCGGCTGGCGACTGACCACGCTGCCTATGTCGTAGCAGGGAATGCCAGCCGCTTGTGATGCTTCAATCAAACCGGGCGCAACGTCGTCGCGGGCCAGCATCACCATGCCGATACCGCAGTTGAACGTACGCAGCATTTCGGCCCCGGAAATATCGCCTTTAGCCTGCAACCAGCTGAAAACGGCGGGCATGGGCCAGGTCCGGGTATCGATCAACAGGCCGCAATCGTCGGGAATGACACGGACGATGTTCTCGGTTAATCCGCCGCCGGTGATGTGCGCCAGGCCATCAATGCCGCCATTGGGGCCTTTGACTTCATTAGCCAGCATGGCCAGCACCGGTTTGACATACAGGGTGGTGGGTGCGATCAGTGCATCGCCCAGTTTCACGGTTGAGCCATCGGGGTTGGTTAAAACTTCGTCCAGACTGGAGCCACTGCGTGCCAATACCTTGCGAATCAGGGAATAACCGTTGGAATGCGGGCCACTGGAGGCCATGCCCAGCAAGCGATGGCCTGGCTTGATGCGACTGCCATCCAGCAACTGGCTGCGTTCCACCACACCCACTGCAAAGCCGGCCAGGTCATAGTCGCCTTCGCCATACATGCCAGGCATTTCCGCCGTTTCACCACCAATCAGCGAGCAGCCGGAAAGACGACAGCCTTCAGCAATGCCTTTGATCACCGTTTCAGCAACATCCAGCTGTAACTTGCCAGTGGCAAAATAATCGAGGAAAAACAAGGGCTCGGCACCGGATGTCAGGATGTCGTTGACACACATTGCGACCAGGTCGATGCCGATGCTGTCATGCCGGTCCATTTGCCGTGCCAGTAACAGCTTGGTTCCCACACCATCGGTTCCGGAAACCAACAGCGGTTGTTTCCAACGCTCCAGGTCCAGTTGAAACAGGGCGCCAAAACCACCCAGGCCGTTCAGCACTTCGGGTCGCATGGTTTGCTGTACGGCAGGCTTGATGCGCTCTATCAGTTCGTTGCCGGCGTCGATGTCGACTCCAGCATCCCGATAGGACAGACCGGTTTTACTTGTTGGTGGGTTCGTGTTCAAGGCAGAATCCAGTAGGTTGAGGCTTAAGTTGAAACAGCCCGCTATGTTATCGTATTCGACCCTTGCGTGGATGGGCCGGATTTGGCCTGTACACTATCAAGATCATCTTCTTGGCATTCCCTTGGTTACGGTGGCAGGATAAGAACATGCCCAATGCACAACCCGAAGTACGGCTCGAAGCACGATCCAAAGTAAAACCCGAAACAAGATTCGAAGCAAAATCCGAAACACAGCCAGCCAGGACAGCCCTATGAGTTTGACCGCGTTCAGGCGAATAAACCTGTTTTTGTGGCTACTGACACCACTGTGGCTGTTGTTGCTTTCGGGTCCTGTGTCGGCAGCAGAGGCCGATCTGTACAAAGGTCGCGCCGTCATTGCAGATCATTCTGCAGGCGAGCAGGAAAAGGGCATGCGCGCAGCCCTGCAGCAGGTGTTGGGGAAATTGACCGGCCTGACCCAGTTTGATGACTACCCCGGTGTCAGCTCAGCCTTGTTGACGGCCAGCAAAATGGTACTGGCGTTTTACTATGAGAATCGGCCACTGACATTGCCGGATGGCACGAAAACCGAAGAGCTGTTGCTGGTGGCCAATTTTGCACCCCTGGCGGTGAATCAATTGCGCGATGAGCTGCAGTTACCTCGTTGGAAGCCTGAACGCCAACCGCTCACCATCTGGCCGATTGTCGATGATGGGCTGGAGCGACACATCATGCCGATTGAACTGGAATATGCCTGGATGGGTATGGCTGATCTGGCCAACGACAGAGGCATGCCCTTGCGCTGGCCGGAAGCCGATGAGAATGGCGAATATGCAGTCGATGTACAGTTGCTTTGGGGAGGTTATACCGAGGAGTTGAATGACGAGCAGTTGGAGAACACGGAACCTGCAGACGCATCGGCAGACACCCTGATTGTCGCGGCCATGCATGATGGCCCCGAATGGAATGTGCGCATGACCCTGGATTATGAAGGCCTGCTGTGGTCCGAGCGTTTTCGGGGCATTGATCTGGAAGCGGTGCTTGACCAGGGTTTGAATCGGGTAGTTGATCAAATTGCCGCGGCCGGCTCGATTGCTGCCACAGACATGGGTGCATCGCAGGCCGAAATTACCGTTTCGCATTTGAGCAATGCCGATGAATACGCCCGCTGCCTGGCTTATTTGCAAGGTCTGAGCGTGGTCGAAAATGTATGGGTCAAAAGTGCCAGCGCCGGCAGAGTGCACTTTTTGCTGACGTTGAACGCAGCACCTGAATATTTGCAGCAATATCTGTTGTCCGGAAAAATTCTGGTGTCGTCCGGGGTAGAAGGGGAATACCGGCTCCAGCCATGAGTCTGCATTTGCTGCCCAACGCCCTGACGCTGTTCCGCATATTGTCGGTTGGGCCTATTGTCTATCTGTTGTTGACCGGCTCTTATCGCAGCGCTTTCGTGGTGACTTTTTTCGCGGGTATCAGTGATTTATTGGATGGCTTTCTGGCACGCCGTTTTGGCTGGATGACCCATTTTGGTGGTGTGCTGGACCCTTTGGCCGACAAGTTCATGCTGGTTGCTACCGGTATTACTTTGGCCTGGCTGGGTTTTTTGCCGGTCTGGCTGGTGGCATTGATGGTGTTACGTGACCTGCTGATCGTTGGCGGCGGACTGTATTTTCATCATTGGGTAGAGCGGCTTTCCCCCACCACACCCAGTAAACTGAGCAAATGGAACACCCTGTTCCAGATTCTGCTGGTGGTCTGTGTCATGCTGTCGTTGGCATTTTCCGGGTTTGACGGGCCCTGGATAAACGTGCTGATTGTTATAGTCACGGTCACAACGGTGCTGTCGGGTGGGCAATACGTGATGGTCTGGTCGGCCAAGGCGTTCAGACTGGGTCACCGGCAAAAAAGTCCAAAGCAATGAGTACTGAGTGATGGCAATGGAGAACCGCGGTGAAGAATGATGCACGTATTTTGTGGGTTGTGATTCTGCTGGTTGTGCTGTTGTGGCTGGTCTATCGCCTGGCACCGGTGATTACTCCATTCGCCATGGCGGCCGCACTGGCCTATCTGGGCGACCCGCTGGTTGACCGATTGCAGACCGTGAAACTGCGCAACTGGCAGATGGGCCGGGTGTTGGCGGTGTGTATTGTGTTTCTGTTATTGAGCATATTGATTCTGGGTTTGTTGTTGATCGTTATCCCCAACACCGTGGATTCGGTCAAACTCCTGATCGACCGTACACCCGCGATCGTGGCCTGGTTTGCCGATACCGCCATTCCCTGGATGGAAGGCACACTGGGAGTGACATTCCCCGGCCTGGACGCCGCCAGCCTGACAGCCACGGTGAAAACCTATTGGAAGGAATTGGCTACCGCGTCCATGGATGTGCTGGGTTCGGTGTCTGCCGGTGGCCAGATGCTGATGAACTGGCTGATGAACTTTGTGCTGGTGCCGGTGGTGACCTTTTACCTGTTACGCGACTGGGACCATCTGGTGGATGGTTTCCGTAAATTGCTGCCGCAAGGGATTGAGCCTACGGTCAGCAAATTGACCAAAGAAATTGACGAGGTTCTGGGCGCATTCATCCGTGGTCAGTTCATGGTGATGATGGCGTTGGGGCTGATCTACACCTGTGGTTTGTGGGCTATCGGTCTTGACCTGGCCTTTGCCATCGGCATGTTGGCTGGCCTTTTAAGCATTGTTCCTTACCTGGGTACGCTGGTAGGTGTAGTGGCAGCGCTGATTGCTGCAAGCTTCCAGTTCCAGGATGTGATTCACCCGTTACTTGCGTTGGCGGTATTCGGTGTGGGGCAGACGCTGGAGGGCATGGTGCTGACACCCAAGCTGGTAGGAGACAAAGTAGGCTTGCATCCCGTGGTGGTGATTTTTGCCGTTTTGGCCGGTGGGCAGTTATTCGGCTTCCTTGGCATTCTGTTGGCATTACCCGTAGCTTCCGCGCTGAATGTGCTGCTGCGCTACGCCGATGTGCAATACCGCGCCAGCCATTGGTTTCTTGCGCCACAGACGGGTGTAGGGGACGAAACAGAGGTGGCCGATCAGCCGACCCGGCCTCAACCCGGGAACAAGGCCTGAATGCCGGCAAGCAAGCAGATTCTGCTGCCACTGGAAGCGCCCAGGCCGGATCGCTTTGAGGATTTTGTTGCCGGTGAAAATGCGGCTGTACTCGACGCCATGCAGGAACTGGCCCGGTCCGGCGGCCATTGTTTGTTTCTCAGCGGGCCTGCCGGCAGCGGTAAAACGCATTTGCTCAATGCCGCCTGTAACCTGGCCAGCCAGCAGGACAGACAGGCTTTTTACATTGCACCAGGACGATTGCCCAAGCAGGCCGCGGCAGGGCTTGCCGACCTGGGCCATATGGACCTGGTGTGTGTGGATGATATCGACCTGTGTATAGGCCAGCGCGGTTGGGAAGAAGCCCTGTTTCATTGCTTTAATCGCCTGCGGGATCAGGGCGGCAGTCTGTTGGCCAGCAGCAGCACGCCTTTATCCGCCTTGCATTTCAGCCTGCCGGATTTGGCCTCACGTCTGGCCTGGGGTTTGCGACTGCAATTGCAGGCTTTGGACGACAAAGGCAAAGCCGAGGTAATGCAACGCTGGGCCAAAGCCCACGATATCCAGTTGCCCGAAGACGTTCAGAATTATTTGCTGAACCGTGGCTCACGAGGCTTGCCAGCCCTGATGGAAAGGCTGGAAGCCATAAGGCAAGCGGCCCTGTCGGCCAAGCGCAAAATTACCGTGCCTTTGGCCCGGGAGGTGCTACAGACTCCTGGTTCGTCCAGTTCAGATTAGCTCGAAAGCGCACTGCGCTGGTAAACTGAGCTGCTATTTTCCGGCCGCAGCCGATGAGCCTGCGTTCGGTTAGCCCGCTTTTCGCCAGGAGATGTATATGCTGAGTAAGCTCGAAATCACCCGCAATTGGCTGCCACGTTATACCGGCATGCCGCTGGATAAATTTGGTGAGTACATCCTGCTGACCAATTTTGGCAACTACGTCAAACAGTTTGCCGAACAGTTCGATTGCAAAATTTACGGTGAAGACCGGGCCATGCAGGCCGCGACCAACTCCGACGGCCTGAGCATCATCAACTTTGGCATGGGTTCCAGCCAGGCAGCCACCATCATGGATTTGCTGACGGCCGTGGCTCCCAAGGGTGTTTTATTCCTGGGCAAATGCGGTGGCTTGAAGAAGTCTACAGAAATCGGTCATTTCATTCTGCCCATTGCCGCCATTCGGGGTGAGGGTACCAGCGATGATTATTTCCACCCGCACGTACCCGCTTTGCCTTCGTTCAAACTGCACAAATTTGTTTCCAACAAGATTCTGGAACACGGTGTCGATTACCGTTCAGGCGTGATTTACACCACCAACCGCCGGGTGTGGGAACACGATGAATCCTTCCACCAGATGCTGCGCGATATGACCTGTATCGGCATCGATATGGAAACCGCGACCCTGTTCATTGTGGGTCATGCCAACGAAATTTCCCGCGGTGCCTTGTTGCTGGTGTCGGATGTGCCGGTGACACCCGATGGCGTGAAAACCGAGGAATCTGACAAGAAAGTCACGCACGACTGGGTGAGCCTGCATTTGAAAATTGGTATCGAAGCGATGACGGAGTTGGGCATCAAAGGCGAAAAGATCAAGCATTTTCGTTATTGAAGCACAAAATCGCGACCATGGGTCGCTCCCACATGTAGGAGGCAGCCGTGCTGCCGACCAACCCCAAAATCGCGACCATGGGTCGCTCCCACATGTAGGAGGCAGCCGTGCTGCCGACCAACCCCAAAATCGCGACCATGGGTCGCTCCCACATGTAGGAGGCAGCCGTGCTGCCGACC
>CAZRTG010000058.1:0-18033 GCA_964602895.1 uncultured Wenzhouxiangellaceae bacterium | reverse complement strand
TTTAACTCCTTGCGGTTGGTGTTGTCGTGAGCTTTTTTCCAGCCCTGGATGAAATCACCATACGCCAGCAGCTCGGTTCGACTTCATCATCTTTATTGCGGCGTCTCAGCCTATTGGATCAAACCGATTCCACCAACGTCGTGCTGTTGCAAATGCCGGTGGTAGAGCGCCATGCACACGCGGTGCTGGCTGATCATCAAACCGCGGGCAGAGGCCGGCGAGGGCGTAGTTGGCAATCCCCGCCGGGCAGCAATATTTACCTGAGTCTGGGTTGGAGTTTCGAGGCAATGCCCGCTGATCTTTCCTGTTTGCCACTGGCGATAGGTGTGGCAGCCGTGCGTGGCCTGGATCAGACAGGTGTATCGGGCTTGGGTTTGAAATGGCCTAATGATATCCAGGCAGGCAGCAAAAAGCTCGGTGGTCTTTTGCTGGAATCAAAATTTGCCGATCAGGGTTTGGTATCTGTGGTGGTGGGTATTGGCATCAACGTTCGGATGTCGCCTGAATCCGATTCGGCACAATTGATCGATCAACCCTGGACCTCGGTCTGTGATCTCACACCCACCGGGCAGGATCCCGGCTTGCGGGATCGTACCGCCGGCGCTGTTCTGAATGAGTTATTGCTGTGTCTGAACACCTTTGCAGAATATGGCTTTGTGCCTTTCCGCGAAGATTGGGTTAAACTGGATGTGCTGAAAAATCAGCCTGTTACGGTTAACCTGTCGGGTAGAGATCTTCACGGCCAGGCCCTGGGCATAGATCAACAGGGCAATTTACAGATCGCAGAGCATATTGGCAGTGACAAACAGAAGCTGCATGCCTTCAGTGCCGGTGAAGTCAGCGTCAGGCGAAGTTGATGCAGACAAAACAAATAAACCAAAAGAAATAACCCAAAAGTAATAAACTGCGCAGGTGTTTACTCCGCAGGCTTTGGTCTACAATACCGCCCTCACAAATATACCGTGCCGGTATAGCTCAGTTGGTAGAGCAACGGATTTGTAATCCGTGGGTCCCGAGTTCGAATCTTGGTGCCGGCACCATTCCTTACTTCCAGCAAGTATCTTCGGCCCTGAAAATGTGGGGTCCAAATTCTATGCGCATCACATCGTTCACTGGGCCGATGGCGGTGAAATCATTCCAACCGGCCCTTGCAGAAATTCTCGCGGGAACGCGCAGTCCTTATTCGAAGCTCACCTTGATTCCGGCATTGTCATTACCCCCAAAACGGCCCAGAGCCAGTGGATGGGCGAGCAAATGGATGATGATCTGGCCATTCTGGGGATGTTGCAGTTGGAATAGGGGCTAGCAGCCTGTCTGAATGGCCACTCGATTTGGGCCATCAGGAAAACAGTAAGATACAAATCTTGTATGGTTCTTGCTACGGGTACCATTCCGGCTTCCTTCAAAGTGAGGTGACACATTTCAAAATTGATCGACCAGCTTTTCGATGGCCCCCTCGACATCATTGGGGACGTACATGGAGAAATTAATGCCCTGCGTCTGCTGCTCTGGCACCTGGGTTACGATCAACTGGGTAACCATCCTGATGGGCGCCGATTGGTGTTTTTGGGTGATCTTGTCGATCGTGGACCCGATAGCCCGGCGGTAGTCGAGTTGGTTATGCGCCTTGTGGACTCAGGGAAAGCCCAATGCATTTTGGGTAACCATGAATTGAACCTGATACGCGGTGAGCGCAAGGATGGTAATGATTGGTTTACACATCCAGAGGAACCAGGGGAGTATCCATTCAAGGCCGTAGACGAGCAACAGAAGCCACGGTTTATCGAGTTTCTGCTTGATTTACCGTTGGTTCTGGAGAGAGCTGACCTCCGGGTGGTTCATGCCTGTTGGGACAGCGAGTCGATCAGGCGACTTGCAAAGCTCAATGAATCTCACAATGCACTGGAAGCCTACGGCCGATTTGAGAGCGAGTTGAATCTCGGTTATGTGCCGCAAACAATGATCGAAAGTGAACTTAACCCGATTCTCAAGGAAAAAAATAGCAAGCCACCATTCATGCCTGATCTGGCGCGGTATGAAACAGATTACCAAATGGGCAACCCCGTGCGTGTTCTGACTTCGGGCGAGGAAGCCCCGGCAGCTGAACCGTTCTGGGCAGGCGGCAAATGGCGCATGGTTGAACGAATAAAGTGGTGGGATAACTACGAAGACAGTATTCCGGTGATTGTGGGCCACTATTGGCGGCATTTCGATAAAGTGTCTGAGAAATTAACTGATAAAGACGGGCCCGATCTGTTCGCAGGAATTGAGCCGTATCACTGGATGGGTAAACACAAAAATGTCTACTGTGTGGATTTTTCGGTTGGTGCCAGGCACAGGGCCAGAGCAAAAAAAGAGCCGAAGCATATGTTCAAACTCGTTGCCGTTCGGTGGTCCGGGTCTGAAAGCCTGGTGATGTACGACGATGGCACCAGCCATCATCTTCAATAATCGCTTTTAGAACAGCTTTTTGCTGTCAGGCTAAAGCCGCTGCGTTTCCAGAGCAATGCGGTGACAAAAACATGAATGTTCAGCAACAATGCCAGACACCATGCCCAGGCATTTTCAAGCTCATCATGTCGTTCCGGCCACAGCAGCGAAACCACCAGCGACGACAGCGCCAGTAACAACATAAACATACTGAGGTTCACCAGACGCTGACCCGCCACGGCCCAGCGTGGATGGTGACGCAAGCCTGCGCCAAGCTGCAGTTGCGCAATCCAGGTCAGACCAAACCAGCCCAGTACACCGGCTCGGCGCAGCAGATGGAAGGTATCGCCTGCATGGCCCAGTGACAGGGTATAAATCAGCAGCGACAACGACGACACCAGTCCCAGCCACGGCAAAGCAGCACCAGCCGACAGGCCCAAACTACGCAGCCAGATACGGTTCAATCCCCAAAACAAAATCAGTAATACCGTGGTAGGGATCATGCCACCCTTGAAAATAAAATAACCCGTACCGTGGCGCCCGGTCCGCGAAATACTGGTGCAGGCTTCCCAGTAAGGGATACACCATTGCATATACCCTTCGATAACCGACATTGCAAAAGAGCAATGAACCGTCAGAAATGGTAATACAGCGCAGGCCAGTGCCAGCAACCAAATGTGTGGCAGGTTTTGTGAGTGGCGTTCCTGCCGCGAGAGATTTTCCATGGCAACTCCAAAGCTAGAATCAAACCGTCAATATTGCAAGGAATTATGAACCACTTGGTGGTATAGTTACCTTGCAGCGCCGATTTGAGTTTCAGCTTGCGGGCGCGATAAAAATGCAGCTAAAGCGGAGAAGAAATTCTCAAACCCGCTTGGCTGTGCCGGCGGGTTTTTTATTGGCACAGCAAAAAGGGTGACTGACCCTGTCATTTTGACGAATCCGGTCCGGCATTTGATATCCAGCTTGTGCGCCGGGGCAACCAGCCCAAAGCACTAAAGAGGAGAAACAGCATGAAAAATCCCCGCAAGATTCCTTCCGGAAAAACTGCTGGTCGCAAGCAGCCCCTTGAACACAACCCAACGGCAGACAGCCAAAGTCGCAGCAAAGGCCGTCAACCACTGATGCGCTACTTTCATCCCGCCTTTTGGGGCCTGGACCGGGGGAAGTGATATGTATCAAAAATTTGAGATCGATAAGTTGGAATACGGTTTGGGTATCAGCCAATCGGGCAATGTCTGGCTTGACCTGCTGGGCGGTGCGACGAAAAAGGGTTTGGCTTACAGGAGCCCGTGCAAGGACCTGTTCTGGGACGAGCCCTGGTTTGACGATGTCGACCTGGGCGTGAACACCTTTAAAGTATTCCGGGTGGCTGCAGATATTCTGCTCCAACACATCTTCAGCAAACGGCCCTGGAGGATAGGCTTTTCTGCTTCAACAGAGCGGAAGGTGAAGGTCTATCGCTGGATGGTGGCAAGACTGCTTGGGCGGATACCGAATTACAACCTGGTGGAATACCCGGAAGGTGTATTCAATCTTTACCGGCTGGCCGGTACGCCCGAGTGGTTTGCAGAGGAGGCTTGCCATGCCGCTTGCTGATCTGGAATTCTCCAAAGGAGTACCTGTACTGCCGCCCGCCCATAGCTGCATGATCTGTGACAGGAAGATCGAGGAAACCGGCGGCCGACGTTTGATCGCCCAACCGTCGCGAGGAACCACACTTTTTGATCATGCGATCAAAGGGGGATTCAACAATTTCCACAGTTGTGAAAAACTGCTCGATGATCGCGGATTATTCCTGATTCTATGGGGTGAAAAGACCTTTCTTACCCAAAAGGCAATCAAGCGAGTCAGGCAGGACTACCTTGCGGGTTACCGTCCCTGGTTTTGCCAGGGCTGTGGTTACCGTTTGTGCAGTGTATGTGGTGCATTGCTGCCCAGGCCAGTGGCATCCGACTATATTTATGATGACGGTGGCACCGTGCATTGCCCGATTCTCGGTGCCGATCCCGGGTGCTGGAATCCGCAATGCAGCAAGTTCAGAAACACCAGCAAACCCTATCCGGGCTGGTTCCCGACAGCCTGACGGCCGGTTTCGATCTGAACCCGGGCGATGCTGCGTCGCCCGGCAAGCCTGCAACAAACATCAGAAAATTATTGGTTTACAATGGACTGACGAGATTCCTGACCTGGCATACGCGGAGTTCATCAAACCCTTGTTGTCAAACCGGCTGAGCGCAACTTTCGAGACGGTGGCAACGGAGTCCTGAGATCGTGACTGAGATAACAAACGGACCTGATGTCCAGGAATCGGTTGGAGCACAGGTTCCACCTTCGGATTCGCCGAACCAGCCCATGCGCGTCCTCGCAGTTGCCGTACTGGGCGTGGTTTACGGCGATATCGGCACCAGTCCGATTTACGCGCTGCGCGAGAGCTTTGGCGGGCATAATTCCCTGGCGGTGAGTACGGGTAATGTTTACGGTGTTCTGTCGCTGATTTTCTGGACCCTGATCCTGGTCATCTCGCTCAAGTACATGGTGTTCGTATTGCGGTCGGACAACCGCGGCGAAGGCGGCATATTTGCTTTGCTGGCGCTGCTGCGGCCGGCGCGGAACCAGGAAAGGAGGCAGCGACGTGCGCTGATTCTGCTGGGTATTCTGGGAGCCTCAATGTTGTATGGTGGCGCGATGATCACCCCGGCCATCTCGGTGCTCAGTGCGGTGGAAGGGCTCCAGGTGGCCGCTCCCAATCTACAGCATTACGTCATTCCCATAACGGTCGGCATACTGTTCGCGTTGTTTGTCGTGCAACGTCACGGTACGGCAAGAGTGGGGGCCGTGTTCGGGCCGCTGACGCTGGTTTGGTTTGTGGTGCTGGCGCTGCTGGGCATACGTGGCGTATGGCAGGCGCCGGAAGTATTGTTGGCGATTGATCCCCGCTATGCCATCGAGTTTTTTGCCACCAACGGCATGAATGGATACTTTGCCCTGTACGCTGTGTTTCTGGTCGCGACCGGCGGGGAAGCATTGTATGCGGATCTGGGGCATTTTGGCCGTTACCCGATACGCTTGATCTGGTTCGCCTTTGTGCTGCCATCGCTGCTGCTCAATTACTTTGGTCAGGGAGCACTGCTGATCGCGGATCCCGGTGATGGCTCCAATCCATTTTTTCATCTGGCACCGAGTTGGGGTCTTTATCCTCTGATCATCCTGGCCACAGCCGCAACCTGTATTGCCTCGCAGGCCGTCATTAGCGGCGCGTTTTCACTTACCCGGCAGGCCGTGCAGCTTAACCTGCTGCCGCGACTCTCGGTGTTGCAGACCTCGGCTCAGGCTCACGGGCAAATCTATATGCCGGCGGTAAACTGGCTGATGATGGCAGCCGCCATCGGACTGGTTCTGGCTTTTCGCTCGTCCGGCAATCTGGCGGCCGCCTATGGTGTTGCAGTGAACTCAACCATGGTCGTCACCACGGTTCTGGCTTTCAATGTGGTGCGGGAACGCGGTGGATGGGGCTTGCCAGCGGCGCTCGCTTTTTTGCTCGGATTCCTTGTGATTGATCTTGGTTACCTGGGAGCCAATTTGCGTACCATTCCGCAAGGCGGCTGGTTGCCATTGTTCATCGGCTCACTGTTGTTCATCGTAATGACGACCTGGCGTACAGGGACGAAATTACTGTCCGAGCAAATTGCCAGCATGACACCAACAATAGAAACCTTTATCGGACGGGTAAAAGGCGAGCAGATTCCACGCATTCCCGGTGTTGCCGTATTTTTTACCAGCCAGATGGATCATGCACCATTGGCATTGCTGCAACTGGTGAGCAGTACCGGGGTGGTGCATGAGCGGGTGATACTGATCAATGTTGTGGTTGAACCGGTACCCAAGACCGGCCCGGAGGAACGCATCGAATGGACCGAACTTGACCAGGGATTCAGCCGCCTGTTGTTGCATTACGGCTTTATGCAAGGGCCGAATATACCGTCGGACCTGGCCGCTTGTGATCCGGGATTGGAACTGGACAAATTACACTACTTTACCGGCCATGTGGACCTACTGGCCGGTCGCAAGCAACACGGCATGGCTTTATGGCGTGACCGGCTTTTCGTCCGCATGGCGGCTAACACACAGGATGTCACCACGCATTACCAGATACCTGCCGAACAGTCGGCGCAGGTTGGCCTGAGAGTGGGCATCTGATCACTGACATGCAAAAAAATATTCACTGGATCAATTCCTTACCCTGGGAAGTGGTTGCCCTCATGTTGATTTGGGTGGTGGCGAGTCAATTTTCACCCGCTACCGTTGACTCGGTCAGGGATATTTACCAGGCCAATGCCATTGCCACGGGCAAAGCCTTTCCACTTACCGGACCCCAGCTCGCCCACACGGTCCATTTGGGTCCGCTCTGGTTTTACCTCCTTGCAGTACCGGCAGCGGTGTTTGGTACCTGGAGCAGCATCGCCTTCCTTGCGTTTTTCCTGTCGGCTTTGAAATTCTGGCTGGCCTATGTTCTGGGCAAGGAACTTCATTCCAAACAACTGGGCTTGTTGTTTGCCCTGTTTCTGGCACTGCCGGGTTGGTCCAGCATCCAGCTGGTTATCTGGACCCATACCATCGTGCTGGAAACCACGCTGTTGCTGTACTTATTGAGCTTGCGACGAAGTTTTCTTTTTCCCGGCACGTGGAGCTGGTTACTGACCGGGTTCTGCTTTTCGCTGGCATTGCATGCCCATCCAACCGCTTTGCCTTTTATTTTTGTCCTGGCACTGGCCTGGCGCTCGTTGCTGCAACGATGGTACTGGACAGGATGGTTGCTGTTGGGAATGGCCGTTCCATTCCTGCCATATTTTTTTGAGCAGTGGATGGGCGGTTTTCCCGACCTGGGCGCATTACAGCTTTACCGTACCAACGAATTCAGCCCGGGCGGCCCGTTAACCATGGCAAAGCTGTTGTACAGCGTGGTCGTGGTAGGGCCCAACCTGTTTTATAAAACCGCACTCCCGGCACCGGTAGCGGTAATGGCTATGACCTTGCATTGGTCAGTGATCTCCGTCTCATTTTTACTTGGACTGTGGCGATTGCGTACTGTCGAGGCGAAGCTGCAGCGGTTGTTGGCAGGGGCGGCAGCCATGTTGATCATCGTGGTCGTTACCGTGGTGTTCATTCGTGCCAGAACACCCTGGCATTTGGCTTATGCACCCGGTTTTGCACTGGCTTTTTTTTATGCCGTTCTGGCGACAATCGCATGGGGGCCCCATTTCAGCCTCAAAGTCAGGGGGCTGTTGTCGACGACCCTAATCACTCTGTTTTTTGCTGCGGTGGCGGGGGCGAGTTTTGGGCTCTACAGCAACAGCATACGGTTCCAGGAGTTCGTCCTGTATGACGTAAAAAATCTCAAAGGCCCCTGGAGCGCCACGGGTATGGCCATTCCGGCATTTGACTCACAGGCCCATGGAGATTTCCTGTGCCAACAGGCACCCATCGTATTACATGGTCCTTACGCTGCCCTGATGGATACCCACGTGGGTATCGAAGCGGAAATGAGCTGTGGAAAGACGAACAATATATTGATTGGCGGCACTACAAAAAACCCGCAATACCGGCATCTGGCCGGGATAACCGCCGAGATGAACGAAATTCTGGGTTCGAAAGCTGATAAACAGATTGGGAATGTCTATTTTTATCAACCACTGGCGGTTTCTGATGCGGGGCAGGCAATACCCCTGGCAGACGGAAATCAATATCCGTTCAGACAGATGTTCCATGACGGCAGCACCGAAGTGCAGGAATTCCTGCTCGAAGCGGAAATGCCGAATGCCCTACTCATCAGCAAACCAGTGGGGCCTGTAATGGAGTTGGACATTCAACGGGTTACCTGTAATGGCACTCCAGTGCAGCCAGTGGTCCGCTCCAATTATGCCTGGCTGTATCGCTGCAGCGAGCCGGAAAATCACCCATCAGTTCAATTGCCTGAGCAATGGCCTGAGCAATGGCCTGAGCAATGGCCTGTGCAATGGCAGGTTTGGTATGTATCCAGTGCTGCCCACTTGATAGATGCGGTTTTGCTGCCGGTTGATCGTTGAAGTGGCGGGTGTTCCACCCATTTAGTTCTTTAACAACCGGCTGCGGGTACTTATGATGCAGTTGAATTTCTTCCATGACAGATATCGGTCCTCCATGACAAGCGAAACCTTAACCGCCTTTACTCAACTGGCACGCCACCGCCGCGCCATACGCCGCTACGAAGACCAATCGGTACCGCCCGAATTGTTGAACCAACTGCTTGAAATTGCTACCTGGGCGCCCTCTGCCCACAACCGGCAGCCGTGGCGTTTTGCAGTGCTGGAAGCTCCGGCCAGTAAGGAAACCCTGGCTCGCGCCATGGGCAACCGATTGCGCGCCGACCGCACCGCTGATGGTGACCCGGATGATGCCATCGAGCGGGATGTCGCCCGCTCCTTTTCCCGCATTACCGGCGCACCCGTGTTGATTGTGGTTTGTATGACCATGGTGGATATGGACAGCTATCCCGACACCCGACGCAGCCAGGCGGAGCGTACGATGGCGCAGCAGGGCGTCGCCATGGCCGCCCAATCGCTGTGGCTGGCTGCCCACGCTGCCGGGCTGGGGGCCTGCTGGCTGTGCGCCCCGCTGTTTGTGCCGGAACTGGTGGTACAAACACTAAACCTGCCACCGGATTGGGAGCCACAGGGGTTGCTGACGCTGGGCTGGCCTGCGGAAGAAAAGGTAATGAAGCGCAAGCCACATCCTTCTATCGTGCAGTTTCTGGATCGATAAGGGAATTTTAACGCCGCTGAGCCGCGGTGAAGAATTGCATGTCGGGCTTATCCAAGCATCTCAGTTGTCCAATGCAATCCGGTAATCTGCGGTTACATTTCCTGCACGCATGACTTCGCTTTCATGGCCGACATCGCGCCAGGGTTCAAGCAGTGCAGCGTCGTACCAATTCCGCATCGCCGGATGGCCGAGCATCAAATCCACGTATGCTTGTGCCATATCGCTCAAAGGCAGGCCATAGGTTTGCACCCGGAATACCACCGGCGCATAAAACGCATCTGCGCCGCCAAATTGGGTACCGCTCAAATAGGGGCCACCAAACTGCCTGATGCCTTGTGTCCACAGCTCATCGATCCGGGCGATATCGGCTTGCAAACCGGTACCGATCTCATGCAGTTGCACCCGCATACCGCAGGTCATGGAGCAGTGCTTGCGCAACTCGCCAAATCCGGAATGCATTTCGCTGGCGGCACAACGTGCCCAGGTGCGGGCATCCGCGTCATCGGGCCAGACACCGGCATGGCGCTCGGCCAGGTATTCGACAATGGCCAGCGAATCCCAGACGACCCGGTTTCCATCGTGCAGGCAGGGCACGCGGCCGTTGGGTGAGAATTTTCGGAATGAGCTCCAGTTGGAACCCGCTTCAAACACCATCAACTTCTCCTCAAAAGGTATGGCCAGAGCCTGCAGCAGGATCCACGGCCGCAAAGACCAGGAGGAGTAGTTCTTGTTGGCAATGAATAAGGTGTACACCGCTGGCTCCGGTCATGGTGATGGTTCAATTTGGTGGAAATATCCGTAATATTTTTCAGTATTGCCGAAACCGGGGCGCGGGAAAAGCCCTGAGGGCAAACACCAGGAAGTCAGGATCAATCAGGCAATCAGTTCTTCAAGCTTTTTGACTACTTTGAACTGGATGTTCTCGAAATTCCTGAAGTGTCGTTTACCACATTCGATTTTGAGCTGTTCCATGGGTCTTAACAGGTGATCGCTAACGCCCGTTGCACCCGTGATTCCCTTGGTTTCCGCTACAAAATAGAGTTGGCTGTAATTTTTATAGATCAATGCCCAGTCGGGGTTGTACTTACCCACCGGGGTGTCGATTTCAAACCAGCGCGGTAGCTTGATGTAAAACAGCACATCTTCATTGTTCTCACACGCCTCCGCGAACTCGCGTTCAGGACCTGAGTTGGAATCAATCACAATATGGGAAAACAGGGTTTTATCCGGTTTTTCTACTTTAATCACATTGCTTTTGAAGGCTTCCTTCAAGTCGCCAGCTTCGAACAGATGCATTTCATAGATGGCGTTATCCAGTTTCAGATATTCCACCCCACTTACCAGCAAGTCGCGCTTTTGTGCATTGATGCGTTCAGCTGCATGCTCGATAAACAACTGAGGATTATTCCGGGCATCTTCCAGGCGGTTGGATTCAAGCAATATGCGGGCGACGGTTGATCGCGCGAGTTTTGTGCGGCTCTGCACCTGACCGATAAAGTCCGGCATCATGAAATTCGCTTCCACCGTCTCGGTACGGTAGCCGGTTTGGCGCCCGATCACGCCGCGCTCGGTAATGTCGAGTTCAGCTCTGGCCAATGCAATGCGCGGTTTCTCCAGTTTTGGCATGCCGTTCGCGATGGCTCTGGACGCACTCTCGATCAGCACTTTGGTTTCATACTCAACACGGTAGCGAGTACGCTTCTGGATGCGTTTCCACAGATCGAGAAACCGCGAGTCCGTTGCATAGCCCTTGCGCAGCTTGATCTGAACTTTGTCTTTTTCGTTCTGGATCATCTCTTTTTTGAACGTCACGCCGGCTTCTTCAAACTCGGTTTGCAACTGGTTGGCAAAGTCTTCATAGGATTCGTTGGCCACTACCGTCAAACGGTTTACCTGGCGGTTGAATACACGTTGACCCGACTGGTCTACACACAAACGCAGGCCACGGCCAATCTCCTGCCGCTTGCGGATTTCCGAGCTGCTTTCTGCCAGCGTGCAAATCTGGAATACATTCGGGTTGTCCCAGCCTTCGCGCAAGGTCGAGTGGCTGAAAATGAAACGCAGCGGTTCGTTCAGGTCAAGTAAACGCTCTTTATCCCGCATGATCAGTTCAAAGGCGCCGGATTCGGCGTCGCCCTTGGTGCGGTGGTCGGATTCTTCATAGGGGGATACAGAACGCTTGTCCTGGGCAAAGTAGCCGTTATGAACCTGGTCGGCTGAATAAGAATACAAACCGGCATATTCTGCTTTTGCCGCGTAATCCTGATAAATGGTTTCAAACCACTGGCCAAAGGGCCCCAACGTGGTGCTGCCATCATCGTGGTAGACGCGATAGCTGGCCACACGGTCGATGAAAAATACCGACAGCACCTTGATGCCTTGCCGCTCCAGCTTGACGGCCTTTTCAAAATGGCGCCGCACGGTGGCTTCGATTTGCAGCCTGAGTATGCTTTCTGTGAGGTTGCCATGCACCACACCGATGCGTGCGGTTACATCATTGGCAAAGCGCACAAAACCTTCGCCGGCATCAATTTCGTTAACAATAAATCCATCACGGTAGATCTCGCGCTGGTTCGATAAAGCATAAAGATCATCGCCGTTTTTCAGGGTGACCCGCTTTTTCCTGGGGCCGGTTGCCTGGTTCACCCAGATCGTGGCCTTGGCAGAAATGGAGCGGGCCCGGGTCTGAAATCTCTCCACTTCAATAAAGGCCTGGTTGGTACTGCTGAGGTCAATCACCGAATCCACGCTGATTTGTTTTACCAGTCCCAGTTCATAGGCGCGGATCGGGTCCAGGCGGTAGATCAGGTTGTAGGTGTCGCGATGGGTGGCGGAATAGCGCAGGGTACACAAAGGATTGAGTCGTGCGATGGCCTGCTTGCGCTTCTCGGTTTCCAGGTTCTGTGGCTCGTCCAGAATCACAATCGGGCAGGTGGCCTGAATGAATTCGATCGGCTTGATACCGGTTTCGCGACGCTGGTTGATCACATTGCCCTTGCGGCGTGCATTTGAATTCTCGTCAGAATCCTTGGCAAAGGCATCAATATTGATTACCAGAATCTGCAGTGCATCGGACAGTGCAAAATTGCGCAACTGATTGACGCGGGCGGAATCGTAGACGGTGAATTCAACCCGTTCGAAGTCGTACAATGTCTGGAAATGCTCACGCGTGATCTGCAGGGATTTCAGCACACCTTCACGAATGGCAACCGAAGGCACCACAATAACGAATTTCCTGAAGCCGTAGGTAGTATGCAATTCATGAATGCTGCGCAGGTACACATAGGTTTTACCGGTGCCTGTTTCCATCTCCACGGTGAAATTGGGGAAGCTGCCAATGGGCTTGCCTTGATCATCCAGCAAACCTTCCAGCTGTTCGGATACATCCAGACCTTGCTCCAACTGGACGCCCTGCAGGTTGTTCAACCACTGCTCATTGGAAATCACCTGTTGGTTGGCCAGTCCGACCTCATTCAGGCGCAGACTGGACAAACCATCATCGGCCATGGTCAGACCGAGTTGCGAGGCATCCGGTTGGCCCGCAAACAGGTCCACGGTGGCCTGAATGGCATTCAGCTGAAATTCCTGGTTGGCGTCGAATTGCAGTTTCATGGCGCGCCTCAGAGACAGGTCAGGCGAATGCCGGCATCGCGGCACTGCAGGTCGAGGTTGGTTTTCAGCTGATCGGAATCATGGAACACCGTATCGAGTGCAATGATTTCCTGTGGTTTGAGCGCCACCAGCGACTCAATCATGTCTTCATTGAAGTCGCTGAGCACAAACAGCATTTTCTGTTCACGAATGGCGAACACGGCTTCGCCGCCGATTTCCAGTTTCTCGATGGGCGTGGTCAGTTCCTGGCCGAATTTCAGCAGTAGCTCGTAGAGGACGTGTTCGGTTTCGGCGCCATCCTTGTCGCTGCGGACAAACAGTTGTATCTGTTCGGCAAGTTCTTCCGCAGATTCAATATCGTCGCCGCGCCATTGTTTGAAGTTGGAGGGGGCGAGTTCAAAGGACTTGAAGCCCAGACCTTCAGGAATCTGTGTTGCCAGATCGTCCTGGCTCTTTAAGTTTTCGATGGCTTTGCGAACACGGCAACGAGCAATATCTGCAATATCGTCCATTTCCGATGGGGCAACATCCAGTGGCTCCGGCAATTGCACGTTGATGCAGCGACGCTGGCCGCCATCTTCGAGGTTTTGCCGCAGAACGGCTTCCATGGTGGTGCCGGAACCGGCAAAAAAGTCCACTACCAATGCAGGCTCCTCACTGCTGGTTCCGATTTGCAACATGCGCCGAATCAGGCGGGTGGGTTTGGGCGTATCAAAAACCACATTCGAGTTGGGGAAATCGACAAGGGCCAGCAATTCTTTTTTGGCTTCCTGGGTGTGGCCGACTTCTTTATATTTCCATAGTGTTTGCGGTACCAAGCCTTGTTTTACTTCCGACAGAAAGCGCTTGATTGCAGGTACGTTATTTCCATCTGACCCCCACCAAATTCTGCCATCTTTATCCAAACCTTTGAAATTCTTTTCTGAGACTACCCAATATCTACCTGAAGGCGGCCCATCCAGTTTGCGACCAGAAGGGCATATGATTGGATAGGTACCTTCGCCATAATAATTTCTTGCAGAAAGATCGCCAGGCTTCCAGGGTCCTCGCGGATCCTTGTCCGGGTTGTCGTAACGAGCTTCCATTTCTTCGGTTCGAGGCAAAAGCTCTGGTGTCCAGGATTCAGATTGTCGCGTGTAGATCAATATGTAATCGTGATCTTCGGAAAAGTACTTCGCGCTGTTCTTGGGTGAATACACTTTTTGCCAAATTACCGTTGCTATGAAATTCTCCTCCCCAAAAATCTCATTCATCAAACAGCGCAGGTTATGCACCTCGTTGTCATCACAGGAAATAAAAATCACGCCATCGTCGCGTAGCAGATTCCGCGCTATATAAAGCCGCGGCAGCATCATATTCAGCCAGTTGGAATGGTAATGGCCGTTCTCGCGGCTGTTTTTGCGGAAAAAGCCCTCGCGCATCAGCGTGCCGTCGTCTTCCAGTTCGTTGATGCGTTTGAGGTAGTCTTCTTTGCTTTCCTGGAAGCGGTCGGGGTAGATAAAAGAATCATTGCCGGTGTTGTAGGGCGGGTCGATATAGATCAGTTTCACTTTGCCAAAGTAGGCTTTCTGCAGCACTTTGAGTACTTCCAGGTTTTCACCCTCGATAAACACATGCTGAGCGCTGTCGAAATTGACCGAATGTTCGCGCTGCGGACGCAGCGTGGCCGTGGTGGGTGTTTGCAATACTTTGTAGGCCTCACTTTTGCCGGCCCAGTCCAACCGGTAGCGCTCGCCACCATCGATGGCGAACTCTTCACCCAGCGTGCGTTTTAATGCTGCTACATCCAGCCGCCCTTCGCTGAAGGCTTCGGGCAGCAGTGCAGCCAGGGCTTGCCGCTTCAGTTCGGCCGGGTCTTCGCTGTGTGCCAGCGTTTGTGTATCAACCGGTTCCGGCGCGGGTTTTTTCGTTTTGCTCATGTGTCTTCTCGTCTGTTTTCCAATACGGCCCATCGCGCAGCCCGGCCGCGCCCACTGACATCCACGCACCCATCATCGCGCATCTGGCGCAAAACATGCCGCACCATATCGCGGCTGACGCCAATGCATTCCTGTTCAATTTCCGCAAGCGTGAACGGCTTCGTGCGTTTGATAACGGCATGCCGTACCTGTTCGGTTTTATTGCCGTGTCCCTGTACACGCACAGCGTCCATGCGTTCGCGGAATTCGCGGTAAGCCCGTAGCAACATGCCCCAGAAATAATTCAGCCAGGGCATCACATCGTGTTGGCCTTCATGCCAGCCTTGTGAGCTGGCTTCCAGCGCTTCGTAATAGGTTTCCTTGCTTTGCTCGATCACACGTTCCAGGCTGATATAGCGGCCCACCTGATAGCCTAACTGGTACAGCAACATCAGCGTGAGCAACCGCCCGACGCGGCCATTGCCATCGCGAAACGGATGAATGCAGAGGAAGTCCAGGATGGCAAGCGGCACCAGTACCAAGGGTTCCTGTCCCTCGTTCTTTGCGGCCAGATAGTTTTCACACAAACCATCGATCTGAATCTGCACCAGATGCGGTGGTGTTGGCTTGAAACGGATGCGTGAGCTGCCATCCGCGTGGCGTTCGATGATGTCGTTGGGAGAACGCTTCCATTGCCCGCCCGCATCCGGCAGGTAGCGGTACAGCATGCTGTGTATCTGCAGCAGGGTGTTGCCTGACAGGGGCATTTCTGTTGCGGATTCATGGATCATACCCAAAGCATCGCGGTAACCCGCCACTTCCTGCTCCGACCGATTGCGCGGATCGATCCGCTTCAGCACCAAGGGCTCAAGTCGTTCCGGGCTGACAATGACACCTTCCATGCGGTTGGAAGATTCGCTGGACTCAATCTGCGCAATATCACGCAGGTTTTTGAGTACCTCCGGAACCTGTTGGTACCACAATGCCTGGCGTCCGCGGGCGTCGCCGATGGCACGGATCGTCTTCAGCTGATCGGAGCTGAAACGAAGGCTGTCCAGAATTTTTGGCTGCAGTGAGTTCAACGATGCCCCCGGTTTGAATGGAGGTAAGAATACATTCAATAAGAGGTAATAACAACATAATTACCTCCATACCAGGTTAATTATTGCCTCTAATAACCAAGACCTGGTTTGGTGGATAAAAGTAACCAATCAGGTCTGGCTGGCATCCAAACCCTGACAGGTAATGGCAAACAGGGTCACCATGACTAATCACACTGTGACCGGGCCTTTGCCTTCGGCAGACTGTCTGCAACAACGAATAAATCAATAATGATTGACTATCGGGGCAGATTGCATATGAAAAAAAGATACCTGGTGTTGGGCATAGTGGTTCTCGCTGCCGCGGTGGCCGGTGGGCTGTCGCTGAGAAACAAGGGTGAAAAATCACCCGAGGTCCAGACGGTGCCGGCCAAACTTGCCGAAATCATTCAGAAGGTCAACGCCACCGGCAAGATCCAACCCAAAACCCAGGTCAATATCAGCGCGGATGTCAGCGCCAAGATCATCCGCATGCATGTCAAGGAAGGTGACTGGGTCGAGCAGGGTGATCTGTTGCTGGAACTGGATAGCGAACGTTATATGGCCAGCGTCGAGAGCGAAGAGGCCAATGTACGTTCGGCACAGGCCAATGCCAATCTGGTAAAAGAAAACGTGGAGCAAACCGAGCGGGTCTACAATCGCGCCAGGGAACTGTTTGAGCGCAAACTCGAATCCCAGGCAACACTGGACAGCGCACAGGCGGCTTTTCAGGTGGAGCAGGCCCGTTACCAGTCGGTCATCGACCAGGTGGAACAGGCCAGGGGCCGTTTGAAACAGGCTCGCGACGATCTGTCCAAAACGACGATTTACGCGCCGATGAGCGGTACCATCAGTGACCTGAACAAGGAGCAGGGTGAAATCGCCATCGGCTCACAATTTCAGGAGGATGTGATCATGGTGCTGGCCAATCTCAATGCCATGGAAGCACTGGTCAATGTGGACGAAAATGACATCGTCTCGATCGCAAAAGGCCAGGTGGCCGAAATCGAAGTAGATGCCTTGCCGGATCAGATACTGGCCGGTACGGTGGTCGAAATCGCCAATAGCGCGAACATCGCTGCTCCGGGAACCACCTCACAGAAAACCGAGTTCGAAGTCACCATTGCCGTTACCGAGCCCAAAGAAGAGTTGCGGCCGGGCATGACGGCCAGCGCCGACATCATCACGGACACTCGGGATGCGGCGCTCAGTATCCCGATCCAGAGCGTCACCGTACGTACCATCGAACAATTGAAAGAAGGTGACGAAAACGCCGAGAAGGATTTCAAACCGGCAGAAGATGGCTTTGTTGAAATCGCCTGGGTGGTCGAAGACGGAAAAGTCATGGCAAGGCAGGTCGAGACCGGCATCCAGGGTGATGAGCTGATCGAAGTGGTCAGCGGATTGTCGGAAGGCGACGAAGTCGTGTCCGGCAGTTACCGGCTGATATCCCGTGATCTGGTACACGGCGCGGCGGTCATCGTGAACAACGACCCGCCAGAGGCAGGAGCCGAATAAGGTGGCCAGCAGCTCAGCAAAGAGACAGACAGAAGCTGCCGGGTCCATCCTGTCCCTCAAGGACGTGGTCAAAATCTATTCGATGGGCGACTCGAAGGTGTACGCGCTCAATGGCGTATCGCTGGAGATCGAGGAAAACGAATACGTGGCCATCATGGGGCCATCGGGTTCCGGCAAGTCGACCCTGATGAATATGATTGGCTGCCTGGACGTTCCTACCACCGGTTCTTACCTGCTCGACGGGGAGCCGGTCAGTGACAAAGATGAAGACGAATTGGCCGATATCCGCAATCGGAAAATCGGCTTCGTATTCCAGACTTTCAACCTGGTGCCCCGTTCAACCGTCTTTCACAACGTCGAGTTGCCGCTGGTCTATGGCGGGGTCAACCGGGCCGAGCGCAAGCGCCTGACCGAAGAGGCCATTGAACGAGTGGGCCTGGCAAACCGCATGCACCACAAGCCCAACGAATTGTCGGGTGGCCAGCGTCAACGTGTTGCCATCGCCCGGGCGCTGGTGTTCAGCCCGGCCATCATCCTGGCGGACGAACCGACCGGTAACCTTGACAGCAAGACCGGCAAGGAGATCATGGGCATGCTGGATGAACTGCACAACAGCGGCCACACCATCATCCTGGTCACACACGAAGATGACATTGCCGCGCATGCCGAGCGCATTCTGCATCTCAAGGATGGCA
>CAZRTG010000057.1:6340-18038 GCA_964602895.1 uncultured Wenzhouxiangellaceae bacterium | reverse complement strand
TCGGTATCGGTCAAACCATGCCATTTTTCCGGCAAGGGACGCAGCGCCTTGGCCAGTAACCGTAATTCATCGGGCTTGACCGACAACTCGCCTTTCTGGGTACGGAATATTTTTCCGACCCCGCCAACGATGTCGCCCACATCCCAGTGCTTGAACTCCTGGAACACGCCTGCCGGCAAATGATCGCGCTGGATAACCAACTGAATGTCACCGCTGTGGTCCTGCAAACGCACAAAAGCGATCTTGCCCATCACGCGTTTGGCCATCATTCGGCCAGCAACGGCGAAGGTCTCGTTAACCTGTTGCAGTTGCTCTGCGGTATCGTCGGTAAAACGTTGCAATAATTCACCGGCATTGCTGTTGCAGTTGAAATCATTGGGGTAGGCTTCGCCGCGTTCACGCAACTCCCCCAGTTTGCGCCGGCGCTCGGCGATCAGCCTGTTTTCATCCTGTTCGGTGGTCTGGCTGACGGTGTCGGACTTGCTGTCACTCATAATTCTTCTGTTCCTGGTATTTCAAAGGCCGTGTTTCAGGGATGCTTCAACAAACTGATCCAGATCGCCATCCAGTACGGCCTGCGTATTGCCGGTTTCCACCAGCGTACGCAAATCCTTGATACGCGATTGATCCAGCACATAAGAGCGGATTTGGCTGCCCCAGCCGATATCGGATTTGCTGTCTTCCAAAGCCTGGTTGGCTTCATTGCGCTTCTGCATTTCCAGTTCGTACAGCTTGGCCCGCATTTGCTTCATTGCCTGGTCTTTGTTCTTGTGCTGCGAACGTTCATTCTGGCACTGCACCACAGTGCCGCTGGGTACGTGGGTAATGCGTACCGCGGAATCGGTGGTATTCACGTGCTGACCGCCCGCACCGGACGAACGATAAATGTCGATGCGCAAATCGGCCGGGTTGAGGTCAATTTCGATATCGTCATCCACTTCGGGCGAAACAAAAACTGCCGCGAATGAGGTGTGGCGACGATGGCCGGAATCAAACGGTGATTTACGCACCAGGCGATGCACGCCCGTTTCGGTACGGCACCAGCCGTAAGCGTACTCGCCTTTGATATGAATGGTCGCGCTCTTGATACCGGCCACATCTCCGGTCGACACTTCAGTCAGCTCGGTTTCCCAACCTTTGCGTTCTGCCCAGCGCAAATACATGCGCAACAGTATTTCAGCCCAGTCCTGTGCTTCAGTGCCACCGGAACCGGACTGGATATCAAGATAGCAGGGATTCGGGTCCATCTCGCCGGCGAACATCCGTTCGAACTCCAGTTGTGAAACATCCGCTTCCATTTGCTCAAGATCTTCTGCCACGGCAGACAATACTTCTTCGTCGTCTTCTTCCCTGGACAGTTGCAGCATCTCGGCTGCATCGCTGAGGCCCTGTTGCAGTTTTTCCAGGGTGTTGACTATGCCCTCGAGGCGAGAACGTTCACGCCCCAGAGACTGTGCATACTCCGGGTCATCCCAAACCCCGGGGTTTTCCAACTCGCGATTGACCTCTTCCAGGCGGTCACGTTTGACATCAAAGTCAAAGGTACCCCCTGAGCCCTTCCGAACGGTTTTGCAGGTCTTCAATCTGATACTGGTATTGATTTGTTTCCACGATAATTCCCATGTTTCTTGCTGGCCATTAACGACCAGTCGGCAAAGCGCTGCATTTTACACCAAAGCCAACCATGCTGAGTATTTGTAATGACAGACAAAACAGGTTCGGCAAAACAGGTTCGGCAAAACAGGTCCGACAAAACAGGCTTGGCCTGCAAGACAGCCCAAGGGTTTAAGCGGTATCATGGTTTTATCCGTTCATCAGTCACAGCCACAAGGACTTTAATATGCACAGACGATTCACCGGTGCTTTGCAAACCCTTTCATTTATCCTGTTGGCACTCTCGCCACTCACGCTTTTCGCACAGGCCAATGCCGGCAACCTGGCCGAATCCTGGATCGTACAGGTCAAAAACGGCCATGTGACGGAATTCGAAGCGGCCTTCGGCGAATACATGCGTATGAGTGAGCAACAGGGTGAACCCAGGAATTGGGACGTATTCATACCGGATACCGGCTCCAATCTGAGTCGCTACGCGATCAGACATTGCTGTTTTGCCTGGCCGGACCAGGATACCTATACCACCTGGGTCCAGCAGAACCCCGATCTTTTGTCCTTCTGGGAAGACAAGGTCGACATCCATCTTGAGTCCATGGAGCATTTTTATTATGAGATGGATATTACCAACAGCCACTGGCCGGAAAACAAGAACATACCCAGGCTGCTCGGCGTCACTGAATTCACGATGGCCGCAGGTAAAGTGGCGCAATTTCATGCCGCCAGGGCAGAACTCAGCCAGATTGCAATCAACCAGGGCTGGTCAGCCGCTGGCAATTACTGGAGCTGGTTTGATCGCATTGGGGGTGAGCCGACAGCAGGCCTGGTCATTCCGTTCAATAATTACGCCGACATGGCACCGGGTGAGCAGCAGTTTGCCACTTTCCTGGCGGAGCAAATGGGAGCAGACAAAGCAGCCGAACTGATGGAAGAAATTTCCTCTGGCGTTAAATCTTCCAGCTATACCCTCTGGATCCACCGGCCTGATCTGTCATCCGGCAAAGATTGAAATCAATATCGGCCCCGGCCAACAGGCCGGGGAAATCCTACAGGGGTAATGTCGTGAGTGAATCAACAAGCTTTCGCCAGGAAGTAAGGCTTTGGCTGGAGCAGCATTGTCCGCAGGAAATGCGTAAACCCATTGCTACAGAGGCGGACGTCTGTTGGGGCGGACGCCATTTTGTGTTCCAAAGCGAGGCACAGGAACGCTGGTTGCGCAATATGGCCGGCAAAGGCTGGACCGCCCCGGGCTGGCCGACAGAATATGGGGGTGGTGGTCTGGACCGGGCGCAGATCAAGGTATTGCAGGAAGAGCTTCAGCGCCTCAATGCCCGCCCGGCACTGTTCAGTTTCGGCATCTCGATGATAGGTCCTGCCCTGTTGAAATATGGCGGCGAGGAGCTGAAGCGACAGCATTTGCCGCCCATTGTTCGTGGTGAAATCCGCTGGGCTCAAGGCTACAGCGAACCCAATGCAGGCTCCGACCTTGCCAGCCTGCAAGCTTCGTTGGTAGACCACGGCGATTATTACATTCTCAATGGCTCCAAAATATGGACTTCTTACGGCGACCTGGGCGACTGGATGTTCTGCCTGGTACGCAGCGACCGTGACGGTCCCAAACATGGCGGCATCAGTCTGGTTTTGTTCGACATGGCCAGTAAAGGAGTGAGTACCAAGACCATTCGCTTGATCAGTGGCAAGTCTCCTTTTGCAGAAGTGTTTTTCGATGCAGTTCGGGTTGAGAAAAACCAGCTGGTCGGTGAGCTGAACGGTGGCTGGGCAGTGGCCAAATATTTACTCACGCACGAACGTGAAATGATCGGCGAATCCGGTCTGGGCCAGGCCGGCAACCGGGCATTGGGCGACATTGCCCGAGAAATCATCGGCCTCGACAACCAGCGGCTGGCAGATACTGCTTTGCGCCGCGATATTGCCTTGTTGGAAATGGATGAAAAAGCCCTGGCTTTGACTCTGGAACGTGCCCGTGACGAAGCACAAGCCGGTGCCAGCCTGGGTGCCAGTTCAGCCATGTTCAAGTATCTGGGTACCGAATTGAACAAGCGTCGCCAGGAGCTGCTGATGTCGGTTCACGGGGCCCATGCACTGGACTGGTCGGGGCCGCAAAGCTCGGATGGCCTGCTTCCAAAAACCTGGTTGCGTTCACGTGGAAATTCGATTGAGGGCGGTACTTCGGAAATCCAGCTCAATATTGTAGCCAAGCATCTGCTTGGCCTGCCGGGGTAAGCCATGCCATTGGTGCTCACAGAAGAACAAACCATGCTGCAGGAATCTGCACGCGAGTTTTTACAGAAAAAAGCC
Source organism: uncultured Wenzhouxiangellaceae bacterium (assembly GCA_964602895.1). Classification (GTDB taxonomy): domain Bacteria; phylum Pseudomonadota; class Gammaproteobacteria; order Xanthomonadales; family SZUA-36; genus JAWXBM01. Next base: position 14,108 of record CAZRTG010000057.1, on the reverse strand, counting down.
CCGGTCAGCCACTTGCGCACCTTGCGCGATCAGCACAGCCAAACCGGATACAGCGCCGATATCTGGCAGGACATGTCCGACATGGGCTGGCCGGCCATGATCATTCCGGAAAATCAGGGCGGCCTGGCATTCGGTTTTACCGGCATGGGGGTGGTCCTGCAACAGACCGGCCACAGCCTGACTCCCACCCCCCTGTTTTCCAGTGGGCTGGTTTGTGCCAGTGCCTTTCTTATGCTGGCCAGCGACGAACAACAGGCCCAATACCTTCCGGTAATCGCCAACGGCGAAGCGATTTTCAGTCTGGCCTGGGATGAAAGCTCACGTTATCAGCCTTATGCGATCAGCAGCACGGCAACTGCTGATGGCAACCGCTATCGCTTGAGTGGCCGGAAACTGGCGGTCATCGATGGCATGGGTGCCAGCCATTTCCTGATCAGTGCGAAAGTTGCAGGCGAAACGGATTTGAGCCTGTTTATCGTTCCGGCACAGGCTGCCGGACTGATCAGAACAGCAAGCCCGGCACTGGATACCCATGTACTGGCTACGCTGCAACTGGATGGTGTCGAGCTCGATGCCGCAGCCCGTTTGGGCGGCAAGTCCTGCAGCAACCGGCAACTGGATCGGCTGCTGGACATCGCCCGCATCGGTCAGTGTGCCGAATTGTTGGGCGTGGCCGGCGAAGCTTTCGAACGCACCATGGTGTATCTGCGCGAGCGGAAACAGTTTGGTGTACCCATCGGCAGTTTTCAGGCCTTGCAACACCGTGCGGCGGATCTGTACAGCGAACTGGAACTGTGCAAATCGCTGGTTCTCCATGCCCTGCAGCAACTGGATGAAGGTACTGAAGACATGGCTGAACTGGCCAGTCTGTGCAAATCCAAGCTCAGTGAAGTCGCCATGCGCGCAACTGCCGAAGCGATTCAAATGCACGGTGGTATCGGCATGACAGACGAGTTTGAGATCGGATTTTTCTACAAACGGGCGCGCATACTCGAAACCCTGCTGGGGGACCGCTATTATCATGTGGACCGGTTTGCCCAACAGCGTCGCTATTGATCCGGAAATCTGGAAATATGAGCCAAGTAAATGAATACCTGGGAGCATTATTTGACTTGAGTGGCCGCAAAGCACTGGTCACGGGTGGCGGCGGTGGCGTGGGGCTGATGATCAGTCGCGCACTGGTGAGTGCCGGAGCTGAAGTCTATATCGCCTCGCGCAAACTGGAAGTCTGTGAACAGGCCGCCGAATCCATGCAGGATCTTGCGGGCCAATGCATACCACTGCAGGCTGATTTGCAGAACGAGGAGGGTGTAAACCTGTTGGCCCAGGCCATGGGTGAACACTGCAAGCAGTTGGACATTCTGGTGAATAATTCCGGCCGCAGTTGGGGCGCGCCCCTGGAGCAGTTTCCCTGGAAGGCCTGGAATGATGTCATGACTCTGAACGTGGCTGCACCGTTCACGCTGACGCGACAACTGGTTCCTCTTCTGAGTGCTGCCGGCAATGAACTATCACCTGCGCGGGTCATCAATATCGGCTCGGTAATGGGTACCATGCCACACGGCTTTCCGGCCTATTCCTATTCGGCCAGCAAGGCTGCGATTCATCATGTAACGCGTATTCTGGCCAATGAACTGGCAGACAAAAAAATTGCGGTTAATGCCATCGCGCCCGGCCCTTTTCCAAGTCACATGACTGAATTTTTTACCGAAAGCAAAAAAGCTTCTGCAGCCGTGGTACAAGGTATACCACTGGCCCGCATGGGCATGCCGGAAGACATAGCCGGGCTGGTGCTGTGTTTGTGTGGGGCGGGTGGTGCCTACATCAGTGGAGCCATCATCCCGCTGGATGGCGGGATGACGGCGTTTAGAACACCGGGAATCGAATTGGGACTGTAGGAGACCACCATGCTGTGGGAGCAAGCCATGCTGTGGGAGCGAGCCATGCTGTGGGAGCGAGCCATGCTGTGGGAGCGAGCCATGCTCGCGATTAAGCCCGGTCGGCAGCATGGCTGCCTCCTACAACCGTTTATTAATAGGAGATGAAATATGAGCACCACCGTAACCCTGGAAGAATTCCGCAACAGCGCCGGGCGCGTTCTGCAGCCTTCTGACTGGCTGGAAATTACTCAGGAGCGCATCAACCAGTTTGCCGATGCAACTTTGGATCATCAGTTCATACACCTGGATCCTGCACGTGCTGCCGCCACCCCGTTTGGCGGTACCGTTGCCCACGGTTTCCTGACTTTATCCCTGGTGATACACCTCAATTCACAATCTGCATTGAGACCCGAAGGCATGCAAATGATGGTCAATTACGGCTCGGACAAAGTTCGCTTTCTGGCTCCGGTAAAAGTCGACAGTCGCATCCGTTCACAGCAGAAGATTCTGGATGTCAGCCAACGGGGCGAGTCGAACTGGCTGGCCAAAATTGAAGTGACCGTAGAGATCGAAGGCGGCAGCAAACCGGCCATGGTGGCAGAAGTACTGATGCTATACGTTATGGCCTGATCATTGGCATCTTCCTCACACTGCCAGGATGCGCTCGATACGCAGTTGACAGACTTCCTGGCCGCGCCAGCGATTGATATCCAGGCGATACAAGGCCCGTATCGAACCACTGGTGCCCAGGTCTTCTGTTGAGCAATTGAATGCGATGGCCTCCAGCACTGCAGATGATTGCTGCGGCCGCAGATTCAGTTTCATATGCGTTGCACCCACCACACGCTGATCGACGATCGCAAAGCGACCGTCAAACAGGGGCTCCGGAAATCGTTGCCCCCAGGGTCCCAGATCTTCAAGTTGGTGAGCCAATTCCATACCCAGCTCGGTCGGTGCCAGTTCGCCATCGGTAAGCAATTCGGCGCTCAGGCTTTCCCCATCGAGCACGGTTTGTACGGCGACTGACAAGGCCTGTTTGAATTCATCCAGCCGAGCCAGCGGCAGGCTCATGCCGGCAGCCATGGCATGACCACCAAATGAATTCAGCAGACCCGGACAGCGACTGTCCACCAGAGCCAGCACATCGCGGATATGCAAACCCGGAACCGAACGCGCCGAACCCTTGATCGCGCTGGCTCCGCTCGCCTCCGGCGCAAACGCAATCACCGGACGGTGTACCGCATCTTTCACTCGGGACGCCACCAGCCCGACGATGCCCTGATGCCAGTCCGGATCAAACAGGCAGACGGCATCGGGCAAATCAGCTCCCAGCGTGGCAATCAATTGATTTATTTGCTGCATGGCACTGACCTGCATTTCATCCTGCAAGTCTTTGCGCTGCTGATTCAGCTCATCCAGCTGCCGCGCCAATGCGTCGGCTTCATCCTGGTCTGCAGCCAGCAGGCAACGTATACCCACGCTCATGTCTTCCAAACGACCTGCGGCATTCAGTCTTGGCGCAACAGAAAAACCCAGATCTGATGCAGCCGCAAAGCGGTAGTCGCGATTACCTGCCCGCAACAAAGCCAACAAACCGGGCCTGGCCAATCCACGTCGAATGCGCTGCAGTCCGTGGCTCACCAATATGCGGTTATTTCTATCCAACGGCACCAGATCCGCCACGGTGCCCAGCGCAACCAGGTCCAGCAGGCTGGCCAGATTGGGCTCTTTGCGAAGGGTGCTGAACCACCCCTGTTCACGTAACACCTGCCGTACTTTGCTCAATAAATAGAACATTACACCCACACCCGCCGTCGCTTTGCTGGGGAAGCTGTCACCCGGGACATTGGGATTGACGATAGCGTGGGCTGTGGGCAGTTCCGGACCCGGCAAATGATGGTCGGTGACGACGACCGTGCAACCCAGTTCACGCGCACGGGCGACACCGGCCAGACAGGCTATGCCCGAATCGACTGTAATCAACAGATCCGGCGGTGCATCGGCCAGGGTGTTCACCAGCGGAACGGTCAGCCCATAGCCAAATTCGAATCGATTGGGTACGCGATAGTTGACTGTCTGACCGCCCATGGCGCGCAATCCCAGCACCGCAACAGCAGTGCCTGTAGCGCCATCGGCATCAAAATCACCCACCACCAGAATGCTCTGCCCGGTAGTGATTGCCCTGGCCAACAGCTTTGCGGCCAGACCGATTCCGCCCAGGCTGTCGGGTGCCAGCAATGCAGGCAGTGCCAGTTCCAAATCCTCTGCGCGGCCCACACCACGCGCCAACAGGATACGACGCACTGCAGGGTGCAGGCTTGCAGGCAAATGGTCGGCAACCAGGGGACCCCGCTGCCTGATGGTCAAAGTATTCATGGTTGGATTTGTAATGCCGCCAGTTGCAGCGACAGAGCCTTATGCCGCCGCCAGAACCGCCACAGATGGCCTGCTCCAAGGCACCAGCTCCGTTCCGGGCTGAACAGACAAACCCGGCCACGCCTTTGTTTCAACTCTGCCAACAAGCCCTGGCAGAACACGTCCAGACGAATCGGTGTCACCGGTTGTGCAGCATTTTCCGAGGCTGAAGGCGTTACGGCCCAATCCACCAGCACCGGGTGATCTTCATTGTGTTCAAACAGTTCACCATTTGCGGGGAGCTCAGACAGATCGTTGAGTTGCATACCCTGCAAAATGGCCAAACCCCGACTGAGTGGGTCCGCCGAATAAACCCGCTCAAACGGATTGCGGACAGCGGGCCTGGGCAAACGGCCGCCACCCCAAAACCAAACCGAGTTAATGACAGCAGCACCCCGCTCCCGGCGTTGTTCATTCTCCGGGCTGGCATGCAAAGCCATCTGGATTTCATTCTGCAACTTTTTCCAGTAACGACCCGCCTTCCCTTCAGGCAAACATTCAAAAACATCAGCACCCAAAGCTTCATCCAAAGAAGTGAATTGCACTCCCGGGTGCTGTGGCAAACGGAGGGTCCAATAGTCGTCTGCAGTTTGCAAATCCAGATTTTCCGCCTGCATGACTTCACGGACAATCTGCAATACGGTCTGTTGGTAATCATTGGGAAAACCTGCAAAACCGCTGTGCATCAACAGCAAACGACTCATATCCGGTTGCAATGTAACCGGATCCATACGCAGGTAATAGCTGCTTTCGTCGACCTTGTTCAAACCGGTTGCCGAACCTGCAGCCAGCCGGCTGAGTGCAGCTACCGGCACTTCCCCATCGGCCGGCAAGCCGAACAAGCGCAGGCGCAGACGATCCAGTTCGATAGCGACCGGCCGGCTTACGCTGGCTCTGGCGAGAAAGCTTTCCAGCAAAGGAAAGCGCTCTTCGGGCGCAAGTTGCTGCGCCCAGCCCGATAAACGAGGTAACAGGATTGCCGTTTTGGTTGAATTAAGCAGGTTGGTTTGGCGCACAGTCCCGAGGTCAGCTGTATTCGACTCCAACAATTTCATACTGACGTTCGCCGCCAGGCGCATTGACCGTGATTTCATCGCCTTCGTGGCGACCAATCATGGCCCGTGCAATCGGTGAGCTGACGGCAATGCGGTTTTCCTTGATATCGGCTTCCAGATCACCCACGATCTGATAGGTGGTTTCTGTACCGGTTTCCTCATCGGCGATGGTCACACGTGCACCAAACACGACCTTGTCACCCGCATTCAGCGTGGTGGGGTCGATGATCTGGGCGGTAGACAGGCCTGCTTCCAGTCGCTGGATACGGCCCTCGATAAAGCCCTGTTGTTCCCGCGCCGCATGATACTCGGCGTTCTCTTTAAGATCGCCGTGTGCCCGTGCTTCCGCAATGGCAGCGATGATGGCTGGCCGGTCGGTTTTCTTCAAACGGGCCAATTCTTCACGCAGGCGCTCTGCGCCCTTGGTTGTAAGCGGTTCTCTGCTCATGTCTGTCCTTTTGATTCTGTCTCGCCAGTTTTATTGTTGTTATTGCTCTCGAGACCTTTATGTAGTTGTTGCAGGCTGTGCACGGTGTAATCATTTTCATAGTCCAGTGCGCACAGGGTGGCTTTGCCACCTGCAATTGTAGTTGAGTAACTGATCTTGCGTTGTAACGCTTCACGCCTTATGGAGAAGGAGTCGGAAATAGCCTGACGTCCTTCAGTGGTATTGACGATAAAGCTGATTTCCTGGTTTTTGATCAGGTCAACGATATGCGGCCGACCCTCCATGACCTTGTTGACGGTATGGCAGGGAATGGAATGCTCATTCAGGAAACTGCTGGTACCACGGGTGGCTACCAATTCGTATCCACGTACGATCAACTCCCTTGCAATGAAGGCCAGGCCTTCCTTGTCGCCATCCCGAACGCTGAGGAAGGCTTTACCCGGTTTGGGCAGGCCATAGTTGGCGGCTTTCATGGACTTGGCACGTGCGCCCCCAAAGGTCCAGGAGATGCCCATTACTTCTCCGGTAGAACGCATTTCCGGCCCCAGAATGGGGTCTACTCCGGGGAACTTGATAAACGGGAATACGGCTTCTTTGATAGAAAAGAAATTAGGTATGATTTCCTTTGTATATCCCTGTTCTTTAAGAGATTTACCAGCCATTACCCGTGCAGCAATACCGGCCAACGGAACACCGGTGGCCTTGGAAACAAACGGCACGGTACGCGAAGCCCGTGGGTTCACTTCGAGCACATACACTTCATCGCCACGGATGGCGAACTGGGTATTCATCAGGCCAATCACGCCCAGTTCCAAAGACATCAGACGTATCTGGCGACGTAACTCGTCCTGGATATCGGCTCCCAGTGAATAAGGCGGTATGGAACAGGCCGAATCACCCGAGTGTACCCCGGCCTGTTCGATATGCTCCATGATGCCGCCGATCAAAACATCCACGCCGTCACAGATGGCATCCACATCCACCTCGATGGCATGATCGAGGAAACGATCCAGCAACACCGGTGAATCGTTGGACACCTTGACCGCCATGGTTATATAGCGGCGCAGCTCTTCTTCACTGTGGACCACGTCCATGGCCCTGCCGCCCAAAACATAAGACGGGCGAACCACCAGGGGATAACCGATTTCTTCAGCACCCCGGACCGCACTTTCGATGCTGGTGGCGGTACGATTGGGCGGTTGACGCAGGCCAATGCGCTGTAACAGCTTTTGGAAACGCTCGCGGTCTTCAGCCAGATCGATGGAGTCCGGTGAGGTGCCGATAATGGGCACACCCGCAGCCTCCAGTGCGCGTGCCAGTTTCAAAGGCGTCTGACCACCGTATTGGACGATGACGCCGGACGGCTTTTCTTTGCGCACGATCTCCAGCACGTCTTCCAGTGTCAGCGGCTCGAAATACAGGCGGTCGGAGGTGTCGTAATCGGTGGAAACCGTTTCCGGATTGCAGTTGACCATGATGGTTTCATAACCGTCATCGCGCAGCGCCAGGGCCGCATGCACGCAACAGTAATCGAACTCAATGCCCTGGCCGATGCGGTTCGGACCGCCACCCAGTACCATGATTTTCTGTCGGTCGGTGGGCTCGGACTCACACTCTTCCTCATAAGTGGAATACATATAGGCGGTTGAGGTGGCAAATTCGGCAGCGCAGGTATCCACCCGTTTGTACACCGGGAATACGCCCAGGCCGTGGCGGTAGTCACGCATTTGCGCTTCTTTCACACCCAAAAGGCCCGCCAGGCGACTGTCAGCAAAGCCCTTGCGTTTGAGCTGCCATAATTCAGTGGCACCCAAAGACGCCAGCTTCCGACCCTGCAGCCCCTGCTCCAGCCGTACCAGTTCCTCGATCTGCGCCAGGAACCAGGGGTCGATATAGGTCCAGCTGTGCACTTCAGCCAGGCTCAGGCCTTCGCGGAAGGCATCGGCCACATACAGGATGCGCTCGGGCCC
>CAZRTG010000057.1:0-6240 GCA_964602895.1 uncultured Wenzhouxiangellaceae bacterium | reverse complement strand
CCAGGCTCAGGCCTTCGCGGAAGGCATCGGCCACATACAGGATGCGCTCGGGCCCCGCTTCACGCAGTTCGCGTTTCAGCTCCGACCTGCGCTCCTCGGCATCATCACCCTCCAGAATGGGGCTCAAGCCATCCCGGTCGGTCTCCAGGCTGCGCAGGGCTTTTTGTAACGATTCCTGAAAGGTACGGCCTATGGACATGGCTTCACCCACCGACTTCATTTGCGTGGTCAAACGCGGATTGGCAGCAGGAAATTTCTCGAATGCGAAACGCGGAATCTTGGTGACCACGTAGTCGATGGAAGGCTCGAAGGAAGCCGGCGTAGCCCCACCGGTAATCTCGTTGCGCAATTCATCCAGGGTGTAACCCACCGCCAGCTTGGCCGCCACCTTGGCAATCGGAAAGCCGGTTGCTTTGGAAGCCAGTGCGGATGAGCGGGAAACACGCGGGTTCATTTCAATCACCACCACCTTGCCATCGGCCGGGTTGATGGCGAACTGCACATTGGAGCCGCCGGTATCCACGCCGATTTTGCGCAGCACCGCAATGGAGGCATTGCGCAGGCGCTGGTATTCCTTGTCGGTCAAAGTCTGTGCCGGGGCGACGGTGATCGAGTCGCCGGTATGAATGCCCATGGGGTCAAAGTTCTCGATGGCACAGATGATGATGCAGTTGTCCTTGCAGTCGCGCACCACTTCCATTTCGAACTCTTTCCAGCCCAGCACCGATTCTTCCAGCAACACTTCGTTGGTTGGCGAAAGTTCGATTCCGCGGGCGACAATCTCTTCAAATTCTTCGCGGTTATAGGCAATACCACCACCGGACCCGCCCATCGTGAACGACGGCCGGATGATGGTGGGAAAACCAATACGGCCCTGCTTCTGCAAAGCCTCCTCGAGGCTGTGGGCAATGGCGGCAGAGGGTACGTCCAGGCCGATTTCCAGCATGGCGTCACGGAAGCGTTCTCGATCTTCAGCCATGTCGATGGCATCGCGCGATGCACCAATCATTTCCACGCCGTGTTCTTCCAGCACGCCTTCACGGGCCAGGTCCAGCGCGCAGTTCAGCGCCGTCTGGCCACCCATGGTGGGCAACAGGGCGTCCGGTTTTTCGCGCGCAATGATCTGCGCCACGGTTTTCCATTCAATCGGTTCGATGTAAATGGCATCGGCCATTTCCGGGTCGGTCATGATGGTGGCCGGGTTGGAATTCACCAGAATGACGCGGTAACCCTCTTCGCGCAGGGCTTTGCAGGCCTGGGCACCGGAGTAGTCAAACTCACAGGCCTGGCCAATCACAATGGGGCCGGCGCCTATGATCAGGATGCTTTTGATGTCGGTACGTTTTGGCATCAGCGTGCTTCCCTTGATACGGTAACCTGGTCTTGCGGTGGTACCTGTTTCCCGGCCTCGACCATGGACTGGACAAAGCCGTCAAACAGGCCGGTAATATCCTGTGGACCGGGGCCGGCTTCGGGATGGCCCTGGAAACTGAAAACGGGCGCATCTTTAAACCGCATGCCCTGCAAGGTGTTATCGAACAGCGAGCGATGCGTGGTTTCAATCCGTTCCGGCAAGCTGCTCTCGTCAACCGCAAAACCATGATTCTGGCTGGTAATCAATACCTGCCCGGTGGTCAGATCCTGTACCGGGTGGTTGGCACCATGGTGTCCGAATTTCATTTTGACGGTTTTGCCACCGACGGCCAGCGCCAACAGTTGATGGCCCAGACAGATACCGAATATGGGCAGTCCGGTTTTCAACAGTATCCGGATCGCTTCGATGGCGTAATCGCAGGGTTCCGGGTCGCCCGGACCGTTGGACAGGAACACACCGTCCGGTTGCAGCGCAATCACCTCACTGGCAGAGGTGGTCGCCGGCACTACCGTCACACGGCAACCGTGGCTGGCCAGCAAACGCAGGATATTGCGTTTGATGCCAAAATCATAAGCCACCACGTGGAATTGACCACTGCACTCGCCCCATTGCTGGCTGTCCAGATCCCAAACGCCCTGCTCCCAAGGATACGACTTGCTGCAACTGACTTCCCGGGCCAAATCCAGGCCGATCATTCCAGGAAACGAGTTGGCCAGTTCCAGAGCAGCTTCTGCCGTGGCGTCGGGACCACAAACAATGGCTCCATGCTGGTTACCCTGCTCGCGCAGGATACGGGTCAGTTTGCGGGTATCGATATCGGCAATGGCAACCGTGCCCTGCCTTTGCAGAAAGTCAGCCAGGGTTTCCTGCATACGCCAACTGCTGGCCAACAAAGGGTAATCACGCACGATCAAACCCGCGGCTTTGACGCCATCGGATTCATCGTCCTGATCATTGCAACCCGTATTGCCAATGTGCGGATAAGTCAGAGTAACCAACTGGCGCGCGTAGGAAGGATCCGTGAGGATTTCCTGATAGCCGGTCATGGCGGTATTGAAAACCACTTCGCCGATGGACTGCCCAGGGGCACCAATGGACCGGCCACGAAACACTGTACCGTCCTGTAGTGCAAGTACTGCCAACTCTGTCACGTTTTGTTCTCCGGACATAAAAAACGGGAAAGCTTTTGAGGCTATTCCCGCTTAGAAACTTCGATAATCTGGCCTTTACCGCAGGCGTTTGGCTACGCGTTCAAGGTAACCGCCCTGGGTGATGGGACTCTAAGCGCTCGGATTTTACCGGAGCAGCCCGGCCCTGTCTAACAACCCGTGCTAAATTCCACGGAATTTACCGAATCCTTTGTCAGCGAAACTCTGATTAATTCAGAGTTTCCTTGGCACATGGATGTGCCAACATTTTCGATGATTGTAAATCATTGAAAATGAAGCCAAACAAAAACCACGCTTTTTGTTTGGCGTGCTCTGATAATTCACGGAAGAATTATTCAGAGCTTCCTTTGCCGGCTGCACCGGGCGCCAGACCACGCAACCAGTCGTCGGCGCCATAACGGCCTGCAGCCTGCTGTGCCAACCAGATGGCAGCCGACAAAGCGCCACGGGCAAATACAGCGCGGTCGGTAGCCTTGTGTGCCAGCGTGATCTGTTCCCCAGACCACGCAAAACAGATTTCATGTTCGCCGATCACTTCACCGGTTCGCTGCGACGAATAACTCGGCAGGCGGTCTGCATCGACCGACTGGATTGCACTCCCCAGCAACAGTGCGGTGCCGGAGGGTGCATCCTTCTTGTGTTGATGATGCACATCGTCGATATGCACGCGGGTTTCCCGCGGTAATGCCGCACTGGCTTGCTTCGCCAGTTGCGCCAGCAAATTGACCCCCAGGCTGAGATTGGGCGACCACATCACAGCAACGGACTGAGCCGCCTGGTCCAGAGATTCAAATTGCTCGGCTTCGAGCCCCGTCACACCACTCAGCAGCGCGGCGCCATGGGCTGCACACCACTGCGCAGCCTGTACCGTTCCCGCTGGCAAGGTGAAATCCACCAGTATTCGCGGCGTTGTGGGCAAATCTTCCAATTGGCTGACATACGCGGTGTCTGCGATCCACTCCGGAGCCCGGCGCGCCACGATGGCAACCAGATTCACATCAGCGGATTGCCTGGCCTGCTCCGCAAAAGCCTGCGCCATGCGGCCGGCACCGAACAGGACAATCGGGATCACCATATCCGGTCGTTCACGAGGTCATACGCTCAAAAAACTCTTTCACGTTACCAAGCCATGACGCGGTTCGCGGGTTGTTTTGATCGCTACCGTCCGGGCTGCTTTGCTCAAACTCCCGCAACAGGTCTTTTTGTTTGCGGCTGAGTTTGACCGGGGTTTCCACCGTCACGCGGCACATCAAATCGCCCTGTGAGCGGCTACGCACCGACTTGACGCCCTTGCCTTTGAGTCGGAATACCCGTCCGGTTTGGGTTTCTGCGGGAATTTTAAGTTTGACCTGGCCGTTGAGCGTAGGGATTTCCAGCTCGCCACCCAGGGCTGCAGTGGTAAACGGAATGGGCACTTCACAATACAACTCATCACCATCGCGTTCAAAAATACGATGCGGTGTAACGCGCACTTCTACGTACAGGTCGCCGTTGCCGGAGCCATATCGCCCTGCCTCACCCTCACCAGAGAGACGTATGCGATCGCCGGTATCCACACCCGCCGGAATCTTCACTGCCAGCGTGCGGGTTTCACGCACCCGGCCCTGGCCATTGCAACTACCGCAGGGGTTGCTGATACGCTCACCGGCACCATGGCAGGTCGGGCAGGTCTGCTGCACGGAAAAAATACCCTGCTGCATACGCACCTGGCCGATTCCGCCACAGGTCGTGCACTGTTCTTTCTTGCCGTCTTTGGCACCCGAGCCATTGCAGATTTTACAGGCCCCCAGGGTGGGCACGCGGATATCACGTGAAACGCCAGCGACCGCTTCTTCGAGTTCCAGGTCCAGGGTGAACCTCAGGTCAGCACCACGCGCCCGCTGCTGGGCACGACGGCCACCACCAAAAATATCGCCGAATATATCGCCGAATATATCGCCCACGTCGCCCTGGAAACCTGCCTGGCCCGGTCCGTGTTTTACACCCTCGTGGCCAAAGCGGTCGTAGGCAGCCCGTTTTTCCGGGTCTTTGATGACCTCGTAGGCCTCTTTGATTTCCTTGAACTGTTCCTGCGCGGTTTCATCTGAATTACGATCCGGATGATATTTCATAGCCAGGCGGCGGAAAGCCTTTTTCAGCTCCGCATCACCCACACCTTTTTTGACGCCGAGGACTTCGTAGTAATCGCGTTTTGCCATGCCAGAAATTCCTTTTTGATGCAGCAGAGGTGAGGCTGTTATTGCTGAAAATCAAGGGTTGCAGAGCTGCCGCCAATCAAAAGCCCGGCCCGGGCCAGGTTTTGCGGCCTGATTCACCGGTTAATGCTGTGGGCTAAGACAGCCATTTCAAAACCTGCTGCATCACTTCTGCCTTTTGCAGCAATTCCAAATGCCCGGTGTTATAGGCGATATGCTGTGCTTGCGCTGGAAATTCCAGCTTTCGTTCAGCTTGATCGTGCAGACCCAGGGCGCTACGCAAGGGCACCAGACCATCACCCAACAAACGATCGGTCAGCAGATTGCGCTTTCCGGCCAAAGTTGCAGCCACCGTGAAACATCTGACCGTTGCGGGCAAGGGTACGATGTGTCGATCATCGCTTTTGAACTCGAATCGACCACGACCGTCCCAATCCTGTTGCAGCAGGTTACCAAATCGCAGATCGGTAATGCCGGCACTGCGCAGCTGGCCCAACGGGGCGAATCGCTTGGCAAAGGGCGTCTGCTCAAGAATCAAATCCAGCCCGTTTCCTGCCCGTTCCAGCGGCGCGCCGTGGTGCGGAGTGCCGAGGAAGACGATGTTCTTCAGGTGCTCTGGCCAAGTCAGACCCTGCTGCTGTGCCTGCTGCAAGGCGCTGCGCATCACCAGGCCACCCATGCTGTGTGCAACCACGCTGAGTTCGTCTACCGCATCGGGCCAGCTTTCGATCAGACGCTGCAGCTGCACCGACAATTGCTGCCCGTTTTGGGAAATATGCAAACCGGAGTTGTAGCGTAAATAGAGTGGGTAATAATTTGATCGGGCAGCAAGCAGGGCTCCCGGTTCGTTTGCATAGAGATTGTGGTTGGCATGCTGGTCCAGATCCGGCAGGCACAGCCCGTGAATCAATAACACCAGTTTGCCGCCGACCCCCGTCAATTTGTGTGGCAGAATTTGTGGGTGTCCGCTATTTGGAATTTGTGGGTGTCCGCTATTTGCCAGATCGTGTGGCCGTTTTTGTGGGTGTCCGCTGTTGGTTGCGATTCGCCGGTGACGGATGTCCATGGTGATGGCAAACGGGCTTTTGTCTGCTGCCAGACGATCACCCATGACACCGTTTAACACAGACAATAAGACTTCAGCCCGTTCGGAACGGGGCTCAATATCTCTGTCCGCTTCCAGACCGGACTCAAGCATGGCCAGTACCACATCTGCACTTTTGCCCGTGATCTGTGTAATGTCTTCAATCAGGCGGTAGATTGCGCCCGTCAGACCGCGTGTGCTGCCTTCCCTGTTTCCGCCCTTGCGGCCAAGGGTTGCCCATACCGACTGGTGCACGCCTTCGGTGATACGCGTAACACCGGCCGTGGCCTGCACCGCCAGACGCAAAACTCCCCGCAGATCCGAAATTCGCACCAATCCCTACTCCTGGCCATAAACAAAAAACCCCGGCTTAGGCCGGGGTTTTCACTACTTCCTGCAAAAAAGATCAGGACTTGT
>CAZRTG010000056.1:5895-18215 GCA_964602895.1 uncultured Wenzhouxiangellaceae bacterium | reverse complement strand
AAAGAACATTTGTACCAGAAATTTATCAGACCACAGACCGTACTCTGGCACTGCACACTGGCCCCGCCCTTGCGGGTGACTTGACTCAGGTCAACACAGATATTGAACAAATGTGCCTAAGATGGATGCGTAAAAGGAGGGTTTCACTATGGCCACGCCCAAGCGTAACTCCTGGCAGAAAGCATGTGATGTGCTTCGCAAGCCCAGCGTTCGCTGGGGTGCAGGAACGCTGGTAGTGGGTGGCTTTATCGTCGGCATCCTGTTCTGGGCCGGCTTCCTAACTTTTGTCCAGGTCACGAGCACCGAGGAATTCTGTACCTCCTGTCACGAAATGAATGCCTTCGTGTACGAGGAGTACAAGCAATCGGCCCATTACAGCAGTGCCAGCGGTGTGCTGCCGGAATGTGGTGATTGCCACGTCCCCCCCAGTTTCTTCCCCAAAATGTACGCGAAAGTTCGCGCTACCTTTGTCGAAATTCCGTCTCATCTGATGGGCACGATCAATACACAGGAAAAATTTGAAGCCAAGCGGGAAGAGTTGGCCAACCGCGTTTGGGCGCGTATGGAAGCAGATGATTCTGCACCCTGTCGCGGCTGCCATAACGTCGAGCACATGGCGTTTGAAGAACAAGCCCTTCGCGCCAGGCGAGAACACGAGGAAGGCTTCGCCAAAGGTGAGACCTGTATCAGTTGCCACAAGGGTATTGCCCACCAGCTGCCCGCATCCATGCTTGTTGAAGAAGCGGAAGAAGTGGAGTTTGATTTTCAATAGACCGATTTTAAGGAGAATACCTTGTCCACAAACCTAAGACTTTTTTTTCAATCGGTACTGGTTGCAAGCCTGGGCTTTGCCCTGTCACCGGCCGACGTACAAGCCCGTGAACTCATCCTGTTCCAGCCAGGCCAGTCTTCATGGGAGTGGTTACTGGTCCCTGCATCACACGATGGGGGCAAGCGCATGCGTGAAGGCAAGACCTGCCTTTACTGTCATGACGGCGAAGAAAAGGCCATCGGTGAGTTGATCGTGTCGGGCAAGAAGCTTGAACCGCAACCCATTTCCGGCATGCCTGGCTTTATCAGTATGAGCCTGGAGGCAGCCTATGATGACGAGAATGTCTACCTGACCATGAGCTGGGTCGATGCACCACCTGCCACCTGGGGAGACGAAGGCTCGGCCACCCACCTGACGGTCAGTATCGGCAGTCCCGAACTCAATGTTGCCCCGATCGCAGGCTGCTGGGCTGCGTGTCACAGCGACCTGCCTGAGATGTCCGATCCGGCGGCCACAAAACTGACCAAGTATCTACCCGGATCCCGCAACAAAATGACCCGAACGGGCGGTGGTTCTGACATCCGCACGGCGGCTGAACTGGATGCCCAACTGGCAGAAGACAAGTACCTGGAGTACTGGCAGGTCGTGCTGAACGATGACGGCCTGAAATTAGCACGTGATGGCTACTTCCTGGATGCCCGGGTGGCCAATGATGATTCCGCAGTAACCGCCACCGCCAGTCGCAGCGATAAGCAATGGACGGTAGAGATTGTGCGGCCACTGAAGCCGGCCGGTAAATCACGCCATGCCTTGAGCGAGGGAATTGAATACACCCTGGCTGTTGCCTTGCACCAGAACCACGCTTCAGGCCGGCACCATTACACCTCATTCCCGATGCGCTTTGTACTGGGGGCAGGTGAAGCCGAGTTGAACGCAGGCCGCAGGTAGCAGCCTGCCATGTCTTCTGCCAGGGTCGTCCGGATCAAATGAGGAGCAGGTGAGTCCATGAACAAAAAACCGAGAAGCAAAGCCCGGACCTCCTGCGTTGTCCTTGTTGCATTAGCTGGCTTGGCCGGGTTGCTGCTGACGCTGGCATCCCCCCTTCCGGCGCAGAATGAATCCGTCACAAGCAGCAACAGCGCGTACTCCGACGAGGGAGTCCAGTCCTGTATCACCTGCCATGGTGCAGACAGCAAGAGGCAGTCCACGCATGAAATACTTGCAACGCCTCATGCCCTGTTGGCAGACTCCCGCTCACCATTCGGTGAAGGTGCGCATGATTGTGAGACCTGCCATGGCCCCAGCAAGGCGCATTTGAGCCGCAACGAAGATGGCAGTCGCCCGCCTGCGGATTTTAAATTCGACTCAAACACCACCGCCGAGCAACAAAACTCGGTCTGCCTGACCTGCCATGAAGACGCCAACCGTTTCCACTGGTCCGGCAGCACCCACGACATCGAGGCCGTTGCCTGTGTCAGCTGCCACGACATCCACTCGGTTAACGATCCTGTGCTGGCGCTGGAAACCCAGCCTAAAGTCTGCTTTGAATGCCACCAGGAACAAAGGGCACAATTCCTGAAACAGTCGCGTCACCCGGTGCAGGCCAGCACCAACATGTTTTCACATACCGGTTTGTTGTCCTGTTCCGATTGCCACAACCCGCATGGCGGAAACGGCCCGTCACTGCTGACGCGGAATACCATCAACGAATCCTGTTACGACTGCCATGCCGAGAAGCGCGGGCCGTTCCTGTGGGAGCACGCACCGGTTCGCGAAGACTGCACCAACTGCCATACCCCGCATGGTTCCAATCATGAAAATCTGCTGATCGCAAGACAGCCTTGGATATGTCAGCAATGCCACATTGCACAGTTTCATCCAAGCGGGGTTTACAGCGGAACCGGCATTCCACCCGATGGTGCCGACCAACGCGTGTTGGGCAAGCAGTGCCTGAATTGCCATTCACAGATACATGGGTCCAATCATCCGTCGGGTATCCGGTTGACGCGCTGACGCAGCCGACCGGAAAAGTGAGGAGCATCATGAAAACCATGCGAAACACCATGCCAAAACTCATCGCTCTGGTGAGCCTGACTTTGCCGTTGCTGGCGTGGAGCCAGGACGAGGATCCGTTCGCACTGGAAGGCGTCGAGGAGCCAGGTGACGAACAGCCCGTGATTGAAGACGAGTTTTCCATTGGCCTTTACTACCTTGACGACGACTCCTACCGCTATGGCAAGTACAGCGGCATCACGGATGAAGGGGTGAAACCACTGCTCGATTTTCGTATTGACCGGCGCCCGCAGTGGGACGGTGATGACACGGTTCGCTGGAGTTTGCAGGGATGGCGACTGGGACTGGATTCACGCCGGATTGAATTCAACATCAAGGAGCAGGGCAAACAAACATTCAATGCAGATTATCGCGAAATTCCCAATAATCGCTTCAGCGATGGAATGACACCCTATCGGGGTGCCGGGTCGGGCACGCTGACCCTGGCGCCTGGCTGGGAAATTGCTCCGGGCAGCAATAACACGGCAGGTTTCCTGACGCTTAACGAAAGCCTGGCCAACCTGAAGGTAGATACACTCCGTCGGCGCATGGACCTGAGCTATGACCGTGAACTGGGCAAGGGCTGGAACATCAACATCGATTACCGCCACGAAACCAAAAAAGGTGAAAAGACCTTCGCCAGCATATTTGGCAACACCGGCGGCAATCCGCGGGGGGTGATCCTGCCGGCACCGGTGGACTATGCCACTGACAATATCGAAGCCATGTTCGAGTTTGGGAACCCGCGAATGCAGTTCGGTTTCGGTGCTTATGCGTCTTTTTTCAGCAACGATCAGACCACCCTGGTCTGGCAAAATGCGTTCGGGCGCGTCAACGGCTGGGCCGAAAGTGTCAGTTTTCCAGGCGCACAGGGACAACTGGCGCTTGAGCCCGATAACAGTTATTTGCAGGTGAAGGCCTATGGCGGACTGAACCTGACATCCTCAACCCGTCTCACGGCGGATGTGGCGTTTGGCCAGATGGAACAGGACGAGCCCCTGCTGCCCTACACCATCAATCCGGACCTGGTCGTACATACTCCGGTTCCGCTGGATCGCCTGGATGCCAAAATTGATACCACACTGTTCAACGCCCGCCTCACCAGTCAATTGGCCCGGCGGCTGGGGCTATACCTGAACTACCGCTACGATGACCGGGACAACAAGACGCCACGCGCTTCCTATCCATACATTGGCGCTGACTCGCAGGATCAAAAGCCGGCCGAACAGGGCCGCATCAACCTGCCCTACAGCTACCGGGAGCAAACTGCCGAAGCGACTTTTACCTACCGATTGTCCGGAAATGTCCGCCTCAAAGCCGGTGTAGAGTATTCAGATTACAGTCGAGAGTATTCTGAAGTTTCCGATTCCGACGAGTTTTCCTGGCTGGCCGGTATCAGGTTCGGTGCTTTTGGTGTCACTTCCTTCAAGCTGGATTACCGCGATTCAAGCCGTGATGTGACTGCATACATCGGCAATGTGCCTTTTATCCAGTCACACTTGCCAGGCACGGTGGGCGAAGATGAGTGGGAAAACCATCCATTGCTCAGAAAGTATTACCTGACCGACCGGGATCGCGAGGAGTTTCGTTTCCGTGCTGATTTCTTCCCGATCACGCAGGTCAACACCGGTTTTTCCATGAGTTACTTCAAAGATGATTATGACTCGGGTTACTTCGGCCTGAACGAGGCCAAAGTGCAGTCATATACCCTCGACCTGGGCTGGTACCCGGTTGAAAACATAGCCCTGGTGGCTTATTACACGGTGGAACAATACGACTCATCCCAGTCCAGCCGTGCATTCAATAACGTCGCAATGGCTGCAGATCCGAATCGCGACTGGTTTGCCGGCAGCAAGGATGATGTCGACAGCTACAACCTGTCCCTGACCTTCACCGGGCTGGGTGCCGATCGGGGCTGGAAGGACTTTGACCTCGGCTTTGATTACACCGTGTCTGACACCACCAGCCGCATTGATGTAACAGCGGTTACACTCAGTGCCGCACCGCTGCCCAACCTGCGCAGCGATCTCAGCTCGGTCAGTGCCTGGGCCAGCCTGGCCATCGGTGAACACTCCAGCATTCGCTTCTCACTGGAAAGCAGCGACCTCAAGACAGATGATTTTAGCCTCGACAATGTGGTTCCCGACACGCTCGCCAATGTGTTGACCCTGGGCGAGAGCGCCGCGAATTACAACATCATCCTCATCACAGGATCTTATACTTATCGATTCTGAGGGCGATTCTGAGACCTCACAATTTGCGCTCACCTCGGGGGAGGTCCGGACCTGATTAAAACAATGCAGAATATCCGCAAGTGGCCACGCAATAAATCCGGCTTTCGACGACTGATGGTGGTACTGCCCTGTCTTTTGTTTGTGGCCTGTGAGGCAAAGCCGCCGCCGGGCACAACCGGGCTGCAGGATACCCGTAGTCCCGTTTTTACCCGGGATGGTGTCAAGGGTTGCCACTACTGCCACGCGGGCGACTTTAACCAGACCGTCGCTGCATCCCCGCATGGCGATGCCACCAACCCGGCCACCCCGTACGGGCAGCATGGCTGTGAATCCTGCCACGGCCCCGGCAGCTTTCATGTTTCCCGAGCCTTCGGAGGCAAAGGCAGACCCGGGTTGATCCTGTTTGGTGCCGGTCCAGGTGTATCGACGCGGGAAGAACAGCTCGCTGCCTGTGAAAGCTGTCATAACAACGAAGCGGAAGGACCGGCAAGGATCGCTTTTCGCGATAGTGCCCACGACTCACGTTTTATCAATTGCTCGACCTGCCACAGCATGCATGTTGCAGTCGAGCCGCTTTCAAGCCCAGCCGGCCAGGCTGAAATCTGCCTTGAATGTCATCGCAGTATGCGTTCAGGGCACCCTGAGGTTCGGGGGCGATCGGTCGATTTCAGTCAGCAGGCTTGCAGTGATTGTCATGATCTGCACCCCGCGCCGCAGGATGATGAAAATGATTTTGATTTTGATTTTTGAGCTATTTTCAGACCGGGCATATGGGTATTTTCGGGTCAATTACAGTCGATGAATCGGAGCCGATGAAAGTACAGCGCTTTTCCTCCAGTCGTGACCTTGCACTTGCATTAGCCGGTGCTCCCACGCAGGAGGTTCACGCAGACCAGCCCACCAGACACACAAAACACGTGGCACTTTGTGGCCTCGATTACCCGGGCCTTAAGCCTCGCGTACTGATCAAGCCGGGTGACACCGTTCGGGCAGGCCAGGCTTTGTTTTTTGACAAGCGCGACCCGGCCGTCATGTACACAGCCCCGGGCAGCGGAACCATCCTGGCCATCCACCGGGGGCAACGTCGCCAGTTGGAATCGATCATCATTCGACTGGCCGCGGAAGACGAGCGGCCGTTGTTTGCCAACTCCTTGCCGAGCGCCCCAACTGAGGCCATGTCACGGGAGGAGGTTATTCACACTCTGGCCATATCGGGCCTTTGGCCAGCATTCCGCAGGCGTCCGTTCGGCCGGGTGCCCCACAGTGAAGAACAGCCATCGGCGATATTCATCACCGCCATGGATACCGAGCCACTGGCGGCAGATCCAGCTGTCGCTATCGGGCTTGCGATGGACAGTTTCAGGATGGGCCTGCGGGTCCTCACCCGCCTCACGTCCGGGAATCTGTGGTTGTGCACTGCAGCCGGCTGGACATTGGGCGAGCCCGATATCGAACGGGTGCATCATGCCGTATTCGAGGGGCCGCATCCGGCTGGTCTTGCGGGTACGCATATTCACCAGCTTGCGCCGGTCAACCCGCATCGTGTGGTTTGGCATATCGGTTATGCGGATGTGATTGCCATTGGCAAACTGTTTGGCGAGGGTGTGGTGGATTTTCAACGGATCGTCGCCCTTGGGGGTGAGCCGCTACTGCAGCCGCGGCTGGTGCGCACACGACTGGGTGTTTCACTGGACGAGTTATTGGATGGAGAAATCGCGGCAGATCACAGCGTCCGGATCGTTTCAGGGTCGTTGCTTTCCGGTCGTGCACAGCCGGCCGACCAAAGATTCCTCGGACGCTACCATCTGCAGGTATCGCTTGTGCCCGAGGGAAATCACCGAAAGCGTTCCAATGGCCTGTGGCGACGCCTGGGGTCCAACCGACTATCCAATCCCACCACGACTCTGCACGGCAGTCCATCCGGCATGCTTTCATTGGAAGTATTCGAGCGTGTCTTGCCAGCCGGCTTTCTTGCCGTGCCGCTGCTGCGCGCTCTGATGTCCGGCGATATCGAACAGGCGCAGGCGCTTGGCTGTCTTGAGCTGGACGAAGAAGATCTGGCGTTATGTGCTTACCTTTGCCCGGCCAAGTGTGATTACGGCGGCGCGCTGCGCAATGCGCTGGCGCACATCGAACGGGAGGGCTGAAGATGCAGGCCTGGTTCCGCTTGGTGCGGCAAATAAAACCATGGAGTGCCCCGTTGCGGGCGCAACTACAGAACCTGTTACGGGTTCCGGCTCCGCCCACCCTGAAGGCGCCGCATATCCGGAGCGATGCAAGCGTGCAGGCTTACTGGAATGCTTTTGTCATCGCCAGTCTGCCCGCCTGGCTGGCAGGTTTGTGGAGTGTCGGTCATCAGGCCAACCTTGCCATTGCCCAACTGCGGTTACGGGAATTGCCCGGCTGGCGAGCCACGATACTGCAACACGCCGGGATCGGTTTCGAAGCAAACAACGCATTCGCCTGCTTTATGCACGGGTTGTTGTGGTTTTTGCCGGTATTCGTCACCGCTTTGCTGACCGGGGCGGTGTGCCAGGCCGTGTTTGCACGATTTCGTCAGCGGCCGGTTGACGCTGGCCTGCTGTACATAGCCTGGTTCTTTGCCTTGCTGATGCCCGCAACAGTGCCGCTTTTCCAGGTGGTATTGGGCATGTCCTTCGGCATCATCATGGGAAAGCTGGTTTTTGGAGGATCGGGCCGTTATTTGTTCAACCCGGCCTTGCTGGGGGCGGCTTTCCTGGTATTTTCCTACCCCGGCATGGTGTTTGGTGAAGGCGCCTGGGTGCCCGTTCCGGGCTACGACCAGCCGACGGTTCTGGAACTGGTCATTGACGAAGGCGGGTTTGGTGTTTTGGCAGCCCTGGACTACCGTTGGCTGCAGCTTTTTCTGGGCAATCAACCCGGCAGTTTTGGTACCACTTCGGTGCTGGCGATTCTGCTTGGCGCGATCTGGCTGGTATCCATCGGTGTAGCCTCCTGGCGGGTTATCCTGGGTTCTTTCGCAGGCCTGACCTGCACGGTGCTGCTGTTCAAATTTCTTGGCCTTGAAAATCCTTTGTTCGCGATCCCGTGGTATTGGCATGTGGTTCTCGGTGGTTTTGCCTTTGCCACCGTTTTCATTGCCACCGATCCGGTGGCAGGCTCGCTGACCCATGTGGGCCGTTGGGGTTATGGCGTTTTGGTGGGCTTTTTGACCGTGATTATCCGTTTGGCCAACCCGTCCTATTATGAGGGCGTGATGTTTGCCATACTTCTGGCCAGTACCTTTGCGCCACTGATCGATTATGCGGTGGTTGCACGCCACGTGCGCTCAAGAAAGCTGAGTAAGTTATGAATCGCGAATCACCATTGTGGGCCTTGACCGTTGTCACACTGGTGGTAACGGTGTCTGCCCTGTTGGTATCGGCCGCAGTGGTATTGTTAAGGCCTATACAGCAGGATAACCGCGCATTGCAACAGGCCCGCAACGTGGTGGGTCTGGCCTGGTCGTCAGATAACGGCTATTCAGGCCAGGCTCCGGCTGCAAGCAACGACCTGCTGCTGAATCAATTCCGGGCACTGGATGCCCGCATCGTTGATTTTGCCAGTGGTCGCTTTCTGGTCGCTACCGACGACGACGATCCAGGCCTGGAACCCAGCGCCAGCCACGCACCGCAAAGTACCGCCCTCCCCACCGCAGATGATTTGGCAGGCTTGGGCTCCCGCGCCAACCGGGTGGTAGTTTATCTGGTATGGGGCACAGACGGGCTGGAGCGCATTATTGTGCCGGTGGTCGGCATGGGGATGTGGTCTACGCTGAGGGGTTACGTGGCACTGGAACCTGATCTGAACACCATTGCGGATGTGAGTTTTTACGAGCAGGGAGAGACTCCCGGCGTGGGTGACCAGATAACCCGGCCCGAATGGTTGGCTAAATGGCGAGGCAGGAAAATATACGACGATGACGGGATACCCCAGTTTGCCGTGGCTTCTGGCAAAGTGGATCCAGGATCCGCATCCGCACTGCACGGTGTTGACGCCATAACCGGAGCTACCGTGACCACCGATGCCGTTACGGCACTGATCCGGTTCTGGTTTGGTCCTTGGGGCTACCAGGCATTGTTGCAGAATCTGCGGGAACATCCCCCACAACCACTTGATCAGGCCGGCGGTGACTCATGAGCAGCCTGCGTAAACTGTTGCTGCATCCACTGGTCCGTGAAAACCCGATTACCCTGCACGTGCTGGGCATCTGCTCGGCACTGGCCATCACCAACTCCCTGACCTCTTCATTGATCATGAGTGTGTCGATGACAGCCGTGCTGGTGGTATCCAGCGCCGCCATCAGCCTGATTCGAAAGTATCTGGTGCCGAGTATCCGCCTGATCGTGCAGATCATCATCATAGCCTCGGCTGTCACCATCATTGATCAACTGCTGACCGCTTACCTGCCGGAGATGGCGCGCATATTGAGTGTCTATATCAGCCTTATCGTTACCAACTGCATCATTCTGGGCCGTGCCGAAGCCTTTGCGATACACCAGCCGGTTCGCGCCAGCATCATGGATGCACTGGGAAATGGCCTGGGTTACAGCCTGATTCTTGTTGTCGTTGCCATTGTTCGAGAACTGTTCGGTAACGGATCGCTGATGGGCTATCGCCTGTTGCAATTGGCGCGGGATGGCGGGTGGTATCACCCGAACGAAATGCTGTTGCTGCCTCCCAGTGCGTTTTTCCTGATCGGCTTTATCGTCTGGGTGTTTCGCACTTACCAGCCCGAACAGGTTGAGGCAGAAGAAACCCGGCCGTTTGATCTGCCAGGAAACGGGCAACGCTGATGCAGGGTCTGGCAGACATCTTTTTTCGCGCAGTTTTCCTGGAGAACCTCGCGCTGGCCTATTTCCTGGGCATGTGCACTTTTCTTGCCGTTTCAAAGCAAGTGCGCACTACCTTCGGGCTGGGTTTGGCCGTTATTGTGGTGCTGGGAATCAGCGTACCGATCAACCAGTTGATACTGGATCATTTGCTCCGTCCAGGCGCTCTGGCCTGGGCGGGTTTGGGAGACCTGGATTTCAGCCACCTTTGGTTGCTGTGTGCAATCTCGGTTATTGCAGCACTGGTGCAAGTGCTGGAGATGATACTGAATCGATTGTTTCCGGCGCTTTACCATGCCCTGGGTGTTTACCTGCCGCTGTTGACGGTTAACTGTGCCATCCTCGGTGGCTCTTTGTTCATGGCACAGCGCAACCTCAATTTCGTCGAAAGCCTGTCGTATGGATTGGGTGCCGGTGTGGGCTGGACACTGGCCATAGTCGCGCTGGCCGGGCTGCGCGAGCGGATGAAATACTGTGATGTGCCGGAGGGCTTGCGCGGACTCGGCATCACCTTCATCACCACGGGCCTTATTTCACTGGCCTTCCTGGGTATTGCAGGTGCCCAATGGTAGCTTTGAGAGAAATCCTGTTGGGCGTGGCCCTGCTGACCGGCATTGCCTGGTTGCTGACGCTGACCATCCTGTTTGTCCGGGGTCGATTGCTGCCAAGCGGGCAAATACGCTTACGCATCAATGACTCTCAGGAAGTCAGCGTATCGCCAGGCGGTAAGCTGCACGAAGCACTGGCCAAACACGGCATTTTGCTGCCTACTGCCTGCGGCGGCAAGGGTACCTGCGGTCAGTGCCTGGTTCGGGTACCGGACAGCGGTCCCTTGTTACCGACCGAATCCTCGCTGATCACGCGTAAGGAAGCCGCCGAGGGCTTCCGCCTGGCCTGCCAGTTTACCGTTCTCGATGACCTGCAACTGCTGTTACCGGAAGCTTTGCTGGAATCAAAAAAATGGATTTGCACGGTACGATCCAACAGGAATGTTGCGACCTATATCAAAGAACTGGTGTTGGAGTTGCCGACCGGCGAGGTGTTGGATTTCCAGGCTGGAGGTTATGTGCAGATCGAGTGCCCGCCACACAGTCTGCGCTATACCGATTTTGATATTGGCTCTGTTTACCGGGCTGATTGGGAGCGCTTTGGTCTTTTCGAACTTGAATCGGAAAACCGGCAATCCACGACGCGGGCCTACTCCATGGCCAACGGTCCGCTGGAGAACGACGTGGTGGTACTCAACGTGCGCATTGCAACACCGCCTCCCAATCTTCCTGACAAAGTGCCAACGGGAATAGTCTCGTCCTGGCTGTTTCAGCTCAAACCGGGAGACCGGGTGGAAGTTGCCGGACCATTTGGCGAGTTCTTCCACCAGGGCGGCAATGCTGAAATGATTTATATCGGCGGCGGTGCGGGTATGGCGCCGCTGCGATCCCATATCCTCGATTTGCTGGAGCGACTCGAAAGCCAACGGATCATCAGTTTCTGGTATGGCGCCCGTAGCCTGCGGGAAGCCTTTTACATCGAGGAGTTCACGCGCCTGGCACAGGAAAACCCCAATTTCAGCTTTCACCTGGCGCTATCCGCGCCACTGCCGGAAGACCAGTGGACCGGCCCGACCGGGCTGATTCATGAGGTGATTCATGAACACTACCTCGGCGCTCATTCTGCACCTGAAGATTGTGAGTATTATCTGTGTGGACCACCGATGATGATTGCGGCGGTCAACAGTATGTTGTATGAACTCGGTGTCGATGAGGAAAGTATCCTGTTCGACGATTTCGGAGATTGATCGCATGACGTTATTCATCGGCACCCTAATGGTTTTTACCCTCTGTGCCCTGGCGCTTGGCCTGGGCATGTTGTTCGGGGGCGAACCCCTGAAAGGAAGTTGCGGCGGGGCTGGATCAAGCCGCTTGAAGTGTCTGTTCTGCCCCGTCCGCCGTCGTACCCCATCATGCCGGTCGGTGCACAGTCCAGAATCCTGGCCGGAATCCAGGCCAGAATCCAGGTCGGAGCCTTGGCCGGAGTCGCGGCCATGAACAATCTGAAAACTGCCCGGGTGCGCGACCACATGGCTACCCGATTGGTGCTACTCAAACCGGATATGGAAATCGTTCGTGCCACACACCTGTTGATCCGCAATGACATTTCCGGAGCTCCGGTGGTGGATGATGCGGGGCGGCTGGTGGGTATACTGACAGAACGGGACTGTATGCGTGTTGTGGTGGAGGCCGAGTACCACGCCATGCCAGGTGGCCTGGTGCAGGATGTTATGAGCATCAATCCGGAGTTCGTCGAACCGGACGATAATATTTTCCAGCTTGCCCGTCTGTTTATTGACCACAAATACCGGCGCTACCCGGTGGTTGAGAATGACCGTGTCATCGGGCTGATCAGCCGGCG
>CAZRTG010000056.1:0-5795 GCA_964602895.1 uncultured Wenzhouxiangellaceae bacterium | reverse complement strand
ACGAAAAATTAATTTGCCCCATCCCCTTTATTGGTCCCCTTTATTGGTCCCCTTTTAGTGGTGCACGATCTATCTGCGACAGCGTTTGGTTTACGGCAAAGATTTTGCCATTTACCCGGGGAATTCCGAAACTTTTGAGGCGTGCCGTGTGCATTGTCAGGTAGGCTTCGGCACTGGGTAAATCCCGGAACAGATAGATGCCGCCCGCTTCGCCAGCAGCCTCGTTTTCCGTCCATATTTTCCAGACCAGCCCGGGCTCCTCGGCAATCGAGCGTGCAAGACCTTCAAGGGCTTCGGCCATGGCCTGTCCCCAAGGGCCGGCAAAGGGAAAATCAACCTGCAGTATGTAGCTCATAAGGCATTTCCTTTAAGGGTGGGGTCAGAGTAAAGTGCCAGAGTACAGTCTGTGGTCTGATTAATTCCTGACATAAATACTCTTTTACTCTGGCACTTTACTCTGACCCCGGAGTTGAGGCGGCGATTTCCTGGCGCAGTCGAGAGAATATTTGCTCTGCCGTGACATACCCGACCGCCAACGGCTCCGTTTGGCCATCGTGCTCCAGCAGCAGCGTTGGGAAAGAGCGCACGCCCCATTGCCGACAGCGAACAAATTCCTGCTGAACCGCCTGCCGGGCTTCCGGCGAATCGAACAGGGTACGGAACTCATCAAAATCCAGTGCCAGGCTGGCGCAGATGCTGGCATAGAAATCCACCACTTTGGTGTCCTGTCCCTCCACATAGAACTTGTGCTGGACCGCCGAAAAGAATTTCAATGCGGTTGTATCCGGAAGCTGATTACGGGTCTGAAGCAACTTGGCGGTCGCCACGGCGCGGCAGGCCGGCTCGGTGTCGTAGTCGAAATGCGCTGCCTCCAACAGCGCAAAGCCAAAGGGCTGCCCGGTGACCTGGGCGATGTGTCGCCATTCCTTGCGCAGAAAGTCCTTGAATGCCGCATTCCACGGGTCGCCGCCGCCCGGTCGCAGACCGCCCATGGTGATCGAGAAGGCTATACCTTCTGCTGCGCAAAAAGCTTCAACTGCCTCAACGGTGGGCGAGATGCCCCAGCACCAGGAGCACATTGGATCGCCAATATAGCGGACGGCCCAACTCTGTCGCGCAGCAGACGCAGCGGAATCGGCGGAATTGTCCAGGTCGGGCAGCAGGCAGGCGCCGGTTACAGGATCGCATTCCATCATGGTCGTAAACTCCTTAAGTCAGACAGGCTGCTGGATGCGCCAACAGTTTCAACGATGGTAACGTCCCTTGCCGAGTTCTCGCAAGCCGCTGCGTACCGGATATGCGGCTACAAACACGCTCTACCCATTGGGTAGCTGCGATGTCACCCCTATGTGTGTCTATGTGATGCTGTTACAGCAGTACGCAAATAACACAGACAAGAGAAGCAATGGTATGAAGGTTCAACAAAAAGTGGCATTTTCGGTATTGGATTTGGCCTCGCGTAAAGACACAGATCAGGGCCCTGCGCCCGCACTACAGCGGTCCTTGGCTTTGGCTCAACATGTTGAACGTTCCGGCTTCACCCGCTTTTGGGTGGCTGAACACCATAATATGGATGCCATTGTCAGTTCAGCTACTGCGGTATTGATGGGTTATCTTGCAGCAGGTACCGAGCGGATTCGAATCGGTGCGGGTGGGGTGATGCTGCCGAATCATGCACCTTTGGTGATCGCCGAGCAGTTTGGCACCCTGGAGGCGCTTTATCCCGGCCGAATTGATTTGGGCCTGGGACGGGCTCCCGGTACAGACCCCCTGACCGCGCAGGCGTTACGCAAACACCGCAGCGGCAGTTCTGATGATTTCCCTGAAGATATCGTCGAGTTACAAAGCTATTTGGGACCGCGTCGCACGGGGCAGAAAATCATTGCCATGCCCGGTGTGGACAGCAACGTGCCCATCTGGTTATTGGGTTCCAGCCTGACCAGTGCGCAATTGGCTGCAGAGATGGGTTTGCCTTACGCCTTTGCTTCGCATTTCGCACCCCGCATGATGATGCAAGCCATCGAGGTCTATCGCCACCACTTCAGGCCATCGGAAGTGCTGGATCAACCTTATGTGATGCTGGGTATACCTTTGGTTGCAGCCGACACCGATGCACAAGCGGCGTTTCTGGCCACCACCAGCTACCAGCGCATTCTGGCCATGATTCGTCGCCAAAGCATGCTGATGCGGCCACCCGTTGAAAGTATGCAAGGCCTGTGGCAACCGCATGAAGAGCAGACGGTCAAGGAGTTTTTCGGTATGGCAATGATCGGCAGCGCGACCACGATCGAGCAGAAAATACAGGAATTGTTGCAACATACCCGGGCGGACGAACTGATTTTTACCTGTGATCTGTATGAGCACCAGGACCGTTTGCGTTCATTTGATATTCTTGCCGGGCTGCAGGGTTAAAAGCCGGCAGGAACCACCGATACATTGATCTATCCGGAGAGTTATTAATGGGCGTTCGGCAGTCTGCTCAGGCGCGTGACAAGGCGATGCGGCAAACCAGTGTCGTCGGTGCCATCGTTAATTTGGTCCTGACCATTGCCAAAGTGGTTTTTGGAATTATTGGTCAGTCCCATGCATTGATCGCCGACGGGGTGCATTCTTTAGCGGATTTGAGCACCGACCTGATGGTGTGGTTCGCTTCCAAGTACAGCAATCAACCCCCTGACAAAGAGCACCCTTACGGACACGCCCGGATTGAAACAGCCTTCACGGTTGGGCTGGGTGTGGTATTGATCATTACCGCGATGGGTATTGTGGTTGACTCCGCGCGGCGCTTGCTCAATCCGGAAACCTTGCTGCAACCAACCCCAATTGTACTTTTGATTGCCGCGATTTCGATTTTTGCCAACGAGGGTCTTTATCACTACACCGTGCGCATCGCGCGCAAGTTTCATTCAAGTTTGCTTACGGCCAATGCCTGGCATCACCGTTCCGATGCCATCTCTTCGATAGTCGTACTGGTTGGCGTGTCGGGCAGTTTACTTGGCTTGCCTTATCTGGACGCCTTTGCGGCCCTCGGCGTGGCTTTAATGATCGGCAAGGTTGGCTGGGATCAAGCCTGGGGCGCTATTCGAGAACTGGTTGATACGGGCATGGAACCCAAAACAGCCGCCGCGCTGAAACGCATCATTGAAACGATTGACGGTGTACGCGGTGTGCATATGCTGCGCAGCCGACGCATGGGCGGTGCTTTTTTGATTGATGTGCACATTGTCGTGAACGAGCGTTTGAGTGTGTCTGAAGGGCATACAATTTCGGAATATGTGCGCCTGAAGCTGATTGATTCTCACGAGGATATTATCAACGCTCTGGTCCATATTGATGCTGAGGATGAAACCGTCGAGAAATCGTCTGCTGACTTACCATTACGACGCGAAGTGCTGGCAGATCTGCGTAAAGTATGGGCCAAAAGCCTGGACTCATCCGGCCTGGATGAGGTGACCTTGCATTATCTGAACGACAAAGTGCATGTGGATCTGGTGCACAACAGCCACGCTGGCGATGCCGACACCGGGCAATTAAGCCAGCGTTTACAGGAGCAGGCCAGGGCACTTGATTATATCGGTGATGTGCGGGTGTACCGGCGCTATTGAGTACTCATTTCAGCAGGCTTGGTTTCCTGGGTAATTGACGCAGCCCTCTCCACGCCAGTGCGGCGATATGACTGGCAACGGTTTCCACCGATGGTGAATTGTTACCTTCCGTCCACCACTGGCCCACGAAAGCTACCATACCTACCAGCGCGTGGGCGTAAATGGGTGCAGTTTCAGGGTCATAACCGGCCTCACGGAACTGCTCGGTGAAAACATCACGGATACGATCCGCCAGTTCGTACATCAAGGCCGGCATCCCGCCACTGAGTTGCTGCCGCGGACCATCACGCAGTAAAACCGCGAAACCCTGTGGACGTTCGCGCACATAGTCAAGGTAGGCGACTGTAGCCCCTTCAAGGCGTGCGCGCGGCGATCCGGATGTCACCGCTTTGGTTATCCGGTTCAGGATGAGCTCCATTTCGCGGTCGACCACCACGGCATACAGACCTTCCTTGCCGCCGAAATGATCGTAAAGAATCGGTTTTGAGACTTTCGCACGAGCGGCAATTTCTTCAATGGAAGTCGCCCCATAACCGCGTTCTGCGAATACCTCACGCCCTACTTCGATCAACTGGGCACGTCGCGCTGCCGCGGTCAGCCGCCCCCGTTGTTTATTCCTGGTTTTCATGTTGACAAGATTACTACGGTAGCGTAACTTACGCAATGGTAGGTTACCATTACGTAACCGTATGTTAATCATGAATGCGGAGCAACTGCAGTGACTGTGTATAAGGCGCCCATTGAAGACATCAGGTTTGTACTGGAAGACCTGCTGGATATCTATAAGCACTACCAAAAATATCCCGACTTTCAGGAAGTGACACCTGATGTGGTTGATATGGTGTTAACGGAATGTGCCAAATTCTGCGAGACAGAGCTCGCCCCGCTCAATCAAAGTGGTGATCAAGAAGGTTGTCACTGGCAGGACGGAAAGGTCACCACTCCAAAAGGATTCAGGCAGGCCTATCAAAATTACATTGATGGCGGCTGGCAGGGAATCTCACATCCTGTTGAATATGATGGTCAGGGTTTACCCAATTCCATTGGTTTGATTCGTACTGAATTGATCGGCACAGCCAACTGGTCCTGGTCCATGTGTCCGGGCCTCAGTCTGGGTGCGATGAATACCCTGATTGAGCATGGTAGCGCAGCTCAAAAGAAAACCTATCTGACAAAATTGGTCCAGGGTGTATGGAGTGGGACCATGTGCCTGACCGAAGCACAATGCGGTTCCGATTTAGGCCTGATTCGTACCAAAGCCGTTCCGGTGGGTGATGGTGTTTATGAAATTACCGGCAGCAAAATATTTATTTCCGCCGGTGAACACGACCTGACGGAAAATATCATTCATATCGTACTGGCAAGACTGCCTGATGCACCCGCAGGCTCGCGGGGCATTTCGCTTTTCCTGGTGCCCAAAATACGGGTCAACGAGGATTCATCGCTGGCCGATAGCAATCTGGTGAGCTGTGGGTCTATCGAAGACAAGATGGGTATCAAAGCTTCGCCCACGGCGGTTTTGAACTTCGACAAGGCCGAAGGCTATTTGATTGGTGAAGCCAACAAGGGTCTTGAGTACATGTTTACGTATATGAACACGGCCAGGATCGGTATTGCGATTCAGGGTCTTTGTCACTCCGAGTTGGCCTATCAGCTTTCCTTGCCTTACGCCCGCGAACGATTGTCGATGCGCTCCTTATCCGGCAAGAAGTATCCCGATAAAGTAGCTGATCCGATTATTGTGCATCCGGATGTGCGAAGAATGCTGTTGACCCAAAAGGCCTTTGCCGAAGGCGGCCGGGCGATGATTTACTACGCCGGAAAAATGATCGATGAACTGAGCCAGGCTGATAACGAGGCGGACAGAAGCCGCATCGATGACAAATTGGGATTCTTTACGCCTGTTTTAAAAGGCTTCCTGACCGAGATCGGGTTTGAATCGGCCAACCATGGCCTGCAGGTTTTTGGCGGACATGGTTATATCAAAGAAACGGGTCTTGAGCAGATTGTTCGGGATGCCCGGATTGCAACATTGTACGAAGGAACTACCGGCATCCAGGCCCTGGATCTGCTCGCGCGCAAGGTGCTTTTACAACGTGGCAAACCGCTGAAAGCTTTTGCTACAGAAATTCTGAAATTCTGCAGGAACCACGGTGTGCTCTCAGGCAACGTGCATAAACACAGGATGAA
>CAZRTG010000055.1:12066-18271 GCA_964602895.1 uncultured Wenzhouxiangellaceae bacterium | reverse complement strand
GCGAGCCATGCTGTGGGAGCGACCCATGCTGTGGGAGCGACCCATGGTCGCGATTGCCATACCGGATCGGCAGCATGGCTGCCTCCCAACTGTAGCTGGATCACAAGGGTTCAGATCGGACGCCAACGGGTGTACCCTATGTTGCGGGTTGCAACAATCGTGCAATCGGGCTTGAAGTATAAAAAATAAACACATTGGGAGAGTAAAATCGTGGATCTGGCAATTTTTCAAGGCAACGGGCTTGCCTTTCTCATCAGATGGATACATTTGCTCGCTGGCGTGGCCTGGATCGGCCTGCTGTGGTACTTCAATTTTGTGCAGGGCGAATATTTCAAGGTGGCTGAGGCCGCAAGCAAAAATGATGCTTTTCGCAATCTGGTTCCCCGGGCCATGTGGTGGTTCCGCTGGGGCGCCATGTTCACCTTCCTCAGCGGTATTGCACTGCTGGGTGTCAAGCACCTGAATGGCTATGGCATTCTTGTCGGCTCCACTCTGGGCATCCTTATGTTCCTGAATGTGTGGTTGATCATTTGGCCTGCGCAGAAGATTGCCATCGCTTCAGCTGGAAAAGTCGCAGCCGGCGGTGAGGCTAACCCGGCCGTAGCCGGCGCATTGGCCAAAGCAGGCCTGGCATCACGTACCAATACGCTGTTCTCCATACCCATGCTGTTCTTTATGGCATCTTCCATGCACTTGCGCCAATTGGCCGAGCCGGTGATGAGCGCCAGCATTGTGTCACTGGCCGTGGTGTTTGGTTTGATCCTGTTGCTGGAACTCAATGCCATCAAGGGAAAAACCGGCCCTTTCACTTCAGTAAAAGGGGTGATTCACATGGGCTTGTTGCTGACTTTGGTGCTTTACCTGGGTATAGAGCTGCTTTAAGGCATAGAATCGCGAGCATGGCTCGCTCCCACACCATGGTTCGGACTGTAGGAGGCAGCCATGCTGCCGACATGGGTATGACATCGCGACCATGGGTCGCTCCCACAGCATGGCTCGCTCCCACAACATGTGGTGGCATTGTAGGAGGCAGCCATGCTGCCGATTTGCTCAAATGTAGTTGATGGAAGTATTTCTTGATGGAACGGCTGAAAGAAAAATACAGAGTTGCCTTTATCGGTCTCGGCGTGATGGGCTATCCCATGGCAGGGCATCTGGCGAAAGCCGGACACCGGGTCACGGTATACAATCGCAGCGCCGCACGAGCGCAGCAATGGATGGAACAGTTTGCCGGACAGTCGGCCGTTACACCCCGTGCAGCAGCCGAAGGTGCGGAGGTCGTGTTCAGCTGTGTGGGAGCCGATCAGGACCTGCGTGAAATCTGCCTGGGCGAAAACGGTGCATTTGCCGGTATGGCCAAGGGCAGCGTTTTTGTGGACCACACCACTACTTCAGCCGAAGTGGCACGCGAGATGAGCAAGCTGGCTCAGTTATCGGGTTTCTCTTTCGTAGACGCACCCGTTTCCGGCGGACAGGCCGGAGCCGAAAACGGCCAACTCACTGTAATGATGGGTGGTGAAGCTGAAGCCGTGACACAGATCACGCCTTTGGTGGATTGCTTCGCTCGCATGCATGCCCATATGGGACCTTCGGGCAACGGACAATTGACCAAGATGGTGAACCAGATTTGCATTGCCGGTATGGTACAAAGCCTGGCTGAAGGTGTGCAGTTTGCACAAAAAGCCGGCCTGAATGGCAAACAGGTTTTTGAGGTTATTTCCAAAGGCGCAGCACAATCCTGGCAGATGGAAAATCGCACCGCTACGATGCTGGAAGACCAATTTGATTTTGGTTTTGCGGTGGATTGGATGCGCAAAGACCTGGGTCTGGTACTGGACGAAGCGCGTCGCAACGGTGCTTTGTTACCGGTAGCTGCTTTGGTTGACCAGTTTTATGCCGAAGTGCAGGCCATGGGCGGAGGCCGCTGGGATACTTCCAGCCTGTTACGGCCACTGAACCGGGCGAGCAGACAATAAGGGAAGCTCTGAATAATTCATCCATGAATTATCAGGGTTTCTTTAAAATTACCCACAACGCGGTAGGATAGAAGACTTGTTACCGGTAACGATGAGTCTGTTCCAGACAGGAGCCAAAATATGCTTTCTTTGACGGTCAATGGTAGTGTCCGAGAGTTTGACGGTGACGCAGCAATGCCGATACTCTGGTTCTTGCGTGATGAACTGTGGCTAACAGGAACCAAGTTCGGTTGTGGCACAGCTTTGTGTGGCTCCTGTACCGTGCACCTTGACGGCGCCGCAGTGCGTGCCTGCGTGGTTCCGGTCAGTGCAGCCGCCGATAAATCCATCACCACGATTGAAGGGCTGCACCCGCAAGGCAATCATCCGGTGCAAAAGGCCTGGCGCAAGGAAAATGTACCGCAATGCGGTTATTGCCAATCCGGGCAAATCATGCAAGCTGCATCATTATTGGCTGCCAACCCAAACCCTACAGACGAGGAAATCGTTGCTGGCATGGACGGTAATATTTGCCGCTGTGGCACCTACCAACGCATAGTCTCGGCGATCAAAGTCGCTTCGCAGGAGGTTTTAGATGGCCCATATCAGCAAAATCAACCGCCGCGCCTTCCTGCAAGCCACCGGCCTGAGTGCGTCTTTCGTTTTGGGTACACATATTGCGCCGCGATCGCTGCTGGCTGCCATGTCAGGGGCAACCACGGCCCGGCCCAACTATTTTGTCGCCATCGATATTGACGGTACGGTCACGCTTACCAGCAGTCGCTCTGAAATGGGCCAGGGAGTGCGTACCGGCATGCCCATGATCATTGCTGATGAGATGGAAGCCGATTGGAGCCGTGTAAAAATCTGGCAGGCTCCCGGCGATGCAAGCAAATACGACCCGGCTGGCAGGGACCAGCAGAACACCGATGGTTCGCGCAGCACACGTCATGGCCTGCAGGTAATGCGTGAACTGGGCGCCTCGGCACGCGAAGTGCTGGAGAAAGCGGCGGCACAGCAATGGGGGGTGAATGCCGACGAGGTCTACGCCGAGAATCACCGTCTGTATCATCGCGGCAGTGATCGTTCGCTGGATTTTGGCGAAGTTGTCGAAATTGCGGCGGAATTGGATGTTCCATCGGGTGCGGATGCGCCAAAACCCAAACTGAAAGACCCTTCACAATGGCGCTATATCGGCAAGGACATGCCGGGGGTCGATAACTTCGATATGACAACCGGTGCAGCCAATTACGGAGCGGACTACACCCTGCCCGGCATGAAGATCGCCGTGGTCGCCCGGCCTCCGGTTTATCGTGGCAAGTTAAAGTCGTTCGATGCCAGCGAGGCTCTCAAAGTGCCGGGTGTGGAGCAGGTCATTGAAATCCCTGCCCTGGCCGATGACAAACCCGCAGAGTTCCATGCATTGGGGGGCGTGGCGGTCATTGGCAGCAACACCTGGTCTGTCATGCAAGGCCGTAACAAGCTGAAGATCGAATGGGAAAGTGGCCCGTTTGCGGACAACGATTCTGGCAGCTACGACGAAGACTTACGGAAAGCTTCGCGACAGGCAGGTACGGTCCTCCGCAAGCGCGGTGATACAGATGATGCTTTTGCCAATGCCGCCCAGGTGATTGAAGCCGAATACTTTGTGCCGTATCTGGCGCATGCATCCATGGAGCCGCCGGTGGCACTGGTGGATGCCAATTCCCGGCCGGTTAACGTCATTACCTCAACACAGGCACCTAATGAAACCCGTCAATATGTAGCCGCTGCACTGGGTCTGGATGAAAATGAGGTTGCCTGCCAGGTTACCCTGCTCGGCAGCTCGTTTGGACGTAAATCCAAACCCGACTTTGCCTGTGAAGCTGCCATTCTTTCCAAGGCAGTTGGGGCTCCAGTGCGGGTGCAGTGGTCACGCGAGGATGAAATCCAACATGGTTACTATCACTCTGTTGCTGCTCATTTCGCGAAAGGTGCTTTGGACGACAAGGGAAAAATCATCGCCTGGCAGCAACGTGTCGCGGCTCCCAGCATCATAAGTCTGTGGAATCCGACCCAGGACAGGCTGGTAGCATTTGAGGCCGGCATGGGCCTGACCGATCTACTCTACCATTCGATACCCAATCTGCAGCTTGAAACAGCTCCTGCAATGGCGAAGCTGAGAATAGGCTGGTTGCGCTCGGTACATAATATTCACAACGCATTTGCGACACACAGCTTTGCTGATGAACTGGCCGTGGCCGCCAATCGTGACTCTTTGGAATTCATGCTCGAAAGCATAGGTGATGCAGAGGTCATGGACCTGGCAAAGGATGGTGTCGAAGGCGACACCACCTATGGCGACCCGATAACAGACTATCCGATATCCCCCAGACGCTTGTCGAATGTACTGCGAAGGGTAGCCAAAGCGGCAGATTACGGTCAGCAACTCCCCAAAGGCACAGGCATCGGGCTCGCGGCACACCATTCATTCCAAAGTTACGTGGCAACCGCTGTGCGGGTTAGCGTCAATGACAACGGCGAGCTGTCGGTACCCCGGGTTGATGTTGCGATTGATTGTGGTCGCTATGTAAACCCGGAAGGCATACGCAAACAAATTGAAGGGGCCTGTATTTTCGGTCACTCTATTGCCTGTTTCAGTGAAATCACCACCACCCAGGGTACCGTAGATCAATCGAATTTCAACGATTACCGGGTCACGCGACTCAGTGAAGGCCCGCTGGATGTACACGTGCACCTGATTGAAGACTATGTGAACGAACTGCCCTGCGGCGTGGGTGAACCGGGCGTACCACCGTATGCACCTGCGCTGGTGAATGCAATCTACCAGGCGACCGGTAAACGCATTCGTTCCCTGCCTTTGCCGGCAGATTTGCGCACCGCCTGACAGGCATTATGCGCGCTGCCGGTCAGCAGCGCGCATTGGAAGCGCCATTTTTCGTTTAATACTGGTCAGACGACGATGCCGGCAGGTATCTTTACACCATGACCTCTTTCCCCATGACCTCTTTCCCCATGATCATGAACCCCAATGAATTTCTGCTGGGCCTTTTCAACACCGCAGTTGCTGCTTCGCAAGCGGAACAGTGCCTGGCAGGCCACTGGCCGGCCCTGCCCAAGGGCAAGCTGCGCGTTGTTGCCTGTGGCAAAGCGGCCATGGCCATGGCCAAAGCCGCCCACGATCACTACGGCGATAAGGCCACCGGTCTGATCATCGCGCCCAATACCCACCGGGACAATGCGATCGATCTGGCCGGATTCGAAGTGTGCTTCGCCAGTCACCCGATACCGGATCACAGCTCGGTCGCAGCAGCTTATGCTGCGCTTTCAGTGGCTGAAAACCTGTCTGCAGACGATTTGTTACTGGTGCTGATGTCGGGTGGCAGTTCGGCGCTGCTGTGTCTGCCGGTGGCAGAAATTTCTTTGGGGGAAAAACGCGAGGTCACTCGCCGCTTACTGGCATCAGGCGCAACCATCCAGGAGATCAACTGCGTTCGCAAACACCTTTCCCGAATCAAAGGTGGTGGATTGGCTGCGGTTTGCCCTGCACCTCTGGTCACTCTGGCCATTTCCGATGTGCCGGGCGATGACCTGGCTTTGATCGGGTCGGGACCAACCATACGCCACAGTTCCGGCCGGGCAGAGGCACGCGCCGTACTCAAACGCTACCGTGTCAATCCACCACCTGCTGTTGCCAAAGCTCTGGAAGGTGAGCAGCACAAAGAGCAGGGAGTGCACACGCAAGCCCATCGCAGTTCTTGCAGGATTGTTGCCAGCGGCATGACCGCCTTGAGAGCAGCCGAGTCCGTATGCCATCAGCAGCACATTGAGGTTTTAATGTTGGGCGATACCGTGCAAGGCGATGCGGTGACCCTGGCCGTGGAACACACCAGGCTGGCCAAAAAGCTGCTGCGCAAGGGTAAGGCAGTTTGCATTTTGTCAGGGGGCGAAACCAGCCTCAGTCTGGGGCCATCACCCGGTACCGGTGGCCGCAATTCCTGTTATGCGCTGGCTTTGGCTATCGAATTGAATGGCCAACCGGGTATTTGGGCTCTGGCTGCCGATACCGATGGTTTTGACGGTGTGGGTGGACATGCGGGTGCACAGATCGATCCGGATATTCTGCAACGGGCAAAACAGGCCCGCCTGCATGCTGAAGAATTTCTCGACCAGGACAACTCCGCTGCCTTCCTGCAACGGGTGGGCAGTCTGTTGGTTACCGGAATAACCCATACCAACGTCAATGATTT
>CAZRTG010000055.1:0-11966 GCA_964602895.1 uncultured Wenzhouxiangellaceae bacterium | reverse complement strand
CCAATCACCTGCGTCAGGCTGTCGAAGTATCCGGTACCCACTTCGCGCTGATGCTTGGTCGCGGTGTAGCCAAACTCTTCAGCAGCAAATTCCGCTTCCTGAAGCTCCACGTAGGCTGACATCTGGCGATCTTTGTAACCACGTGCGAGCGTATGCATGCTGTAGTTGAGCGCATGGAAACCGGCCAGGGTAATGAACTGAAACTTGTAGCCCATGGCACCGAGTTCGCGCTGGAACTTGGCAATGGTTGCATCATCCAGTTTGGCTTTCCAGTTGAATGAAGGAGAGCAGTTGTAGGACAACAATTGGCCTGGGTACTTGTCATGAATGGCTTCGGCAAATTTCCTGGCCTGCTCCAGGTCCGGCGTGGCAGTTTCACACCACAATAAATCGGCGTATGGCGCATAAGCCAAACCACGTGAAATGGCCTGATCGATACCGGCACGGGTTGTATAGAAACCTTCCACGGTACGCTCGCCGGTAACAAACTCACTGTCGTAAGGGTCGACATCAGATGTGATCAATCCCGCCGCCATGGCATCGGTACGCGCCAGCACAACGGTAGGAACGCCCATGATATCGGCCGCCAGACGGGCAGCAATCAGTTTTTGCACCGCTTCCTGGGTTGGAACCAATACCTTGCCACCCATGTGACCGCACTTCTTCGCAGAAGCCAGTTGGTCTTCAAAATGAACGCCCGCAGCACCGGCTTCAATCATGGCTTTCATCAGTTCGTGGGCATTGAGCACACCACCAAAGCCAGCTTCCGCATCTGCCACAATAGGCTGCATCCAGTCGATTGAGTCATCCCCTTCAGCGTGATGAAGCTGATCTGCACGCAGCAAAGCATTATTGATCCGACGCACCACACTGGGTACCGAATCTGCCGGGTATAAAGACTGATCCGGATACATGGCACCGGCCAGGTTGGCATCGGCGGCTACCTGCCAACCGGAAAGATAAATGGCCTTGAGGCCGGCTTTCACCTGTTGCATAGCCTGGTTGCCCGTCAGTGCACCCAACGCATTGACGTAAGGCTCGGTGGCCATGTGCTTCCAGAGTTTTTCTGCCCCCTGACGCGCCAGGCTGTATTCGATTTTCACGGTACCGCGCAAACGCACCACATCAGCCGCAGAATAACCCCGAGTGACGCCTTTCCAGCGTGGGTTGGTGTTCCAGTCGGCTTGAATGCATTTAATCGCGTGTTCCGTGTTCATATGAGTATCCTGTTCGATGAATTTCGTGAAATGAAGCAAAAGCCCATCTTGATTCAAAGTGAGCGCTTCAAGACTGACGGTATGTTGTAAACTTCATCTTTGACAAGACAAATATTTCAATGTTTAATATAAGCATGGTTAATACTTATAAGTGATTGAAAATGAACGATAAAACCCCACGTTTCTATTATAAGGGCAATCAACTTAAACAATTACGCGCTTTTTGTGCTGTTGCAAAAAGTGGCACGATGACCGATGCCGCAGAAGAATTGTTCCTCAGCCAGCCGGCGGTCAGCCTGCAAATCAAAGCTCTGGAGCAGGAATTGGACACGATGTTGTTCGAGCGACACGGCCCGCGCATCAACATGACCCGCGAGGGCCAGGAGCTTTACGACATGGCCCGACCGCTGGTTGACGGCCTGGAATCGCTCAACCATCGTTTTAACCGGCAAATACGCGGTGATCTGGAGAGCGGTGAAGTCATCATTGCGGCGGGGGAGTCCACCATCATTTATCTGCTGCCGCGGTTGGTGGCGCAATTCCGTGAAAATTTCCCCAACATCCATGTGCAATTGCGTAATGTGACCGGCCGCGACGGTCTGGCCATGATTCGTGACGATGAAGTTGATTTTGCCATAGGCTCGATGCTGGACGTGCCATCGGACATCAGCTATCAGCCGATCTGCTCTTTTGAGCCAGCCTTGATCATGCCAATGGGCCATGCACTGGCAGACAAGGAAGGCATCACCATCGAAGACATCGCGCCGTTTGGCTTGATTTTGCCGCCAAGACGATTGACCACCTGGCGTATGGTTGACCGGGTGTTCCAACAGCACCAGGTACCCTTCAATGTGACGCTTGAAGTTGGTGGCTGGGAAGTAATCAAACGCTACGTAGAGCTGAATTTTGGTATTTCCATCGTAACCGGCATTTGCCTGCGCGAAGACGACAAATTGATAGCCAAAAACATGAGCGCCTATTTTCCCAAGCGCAGTTACGGTGTGGTGATGCGGCGTGGCAAGTACTTGTCGCCGCAGGCACGAGCCTTTCTGGATGTTGCCGAAGAGTCTTCCGTACCCGATTCGCCCTGGCGTATCGGGCATTCG
Organism: uncultured Wenzhouxiangellaceae bacterium; assembly: GCA_964602895.1. Lineage (GTDB taxonomy): Bacteria > Pseudomonadota > Gammaproteobacteria > Xanthomonadales > SZUA-36 > JAWXBM01. Next base: position 9,643 of record CAZRTG010000055.1, on the reverse strand, counting down.
GATAGATGACGTCCCGGATACGGGCTGCGCCCGTTCCGGGATGACGCACAAGAGTGTTACAGGTTATACGCACGCTCGTCATGTTGTGACAGGTCAAGACCCTGTTGTTCCTGATCTTCGGAAACACGCAGCCCGATCACCACATCGATCAATTTCAACAACCCGTAGCTGACTACCGCACAGTAAACCATGGTAGCGCCGGCGCCAAGAAACTGTGTACGCACCTGATTCTCCATGCTCATTCCCTCGGCCAGACCCGAGCCACCCAGCCCGGCGTCAACAAAGACCCCCGTCAGAATTGCACCAACGAATCCTCCCACGCCATGCACACCGAAGGCATCCAGGGAATCGTCATAAGCAAATTTCTGCTTGAGCTTGACTACTGAAAAATAACACATCAGGCCCGCAACCGCGCCAATGGTCAGTGCGCCCATGGGCCCGACAAAACCGGAGGCCGGGGTAATGGCAACCAGGCCTGCCACGGCGCCGGAAACCACACCAAGTGCGCTGGGTTTGCCGTAACGTATCCACTCCTGCAACATCCAGGCAAGGGCAGCAGCAGCGGTGGCCACCTGGGTGACCATCATGGCCATGCCCGCAACCCCATCGGCCGCAAGTTCACTGCCCGCATTGAAGCCAAACCAACCTACCCAAAGCATTCCGGCACCTGCCATGGTGAGCACCAAATTGCTGGGCTTCATGGGCTGTTGTGGATAGCCGCGTCGTTTACCCAATACCAATGCTGCTACCAGACCCGCCACACCGGCATTGATGTGCACCACCGTGCCGCCGGCAAAATCAAGTACGCCTTTCTTGCCCAGCCAACCGCCACCCCAAACCCAGTGAGCCACCGGCGCATAAACCAGGCTGACCCACAGAATGATGAACAGCAACATGGCAGAGAACTTCATGCGCTCGGCAAAAGCACCTACGATAAGCGCCGGTGTAATGATGGCAAAAGTCATCTGGAACAGGGAGAACACGGACTCGGGGATGGTACCGTTAAGCGAATCAACCGTCACACCCAGCAGGAACACCTTGCTCAAATCGCCGACAAAGCCGGCCACATCATTACCAAATGCGAGGCTGTACAGATACAGCACCCACAAGACCGACACGACACAGGTGATCACAAAGCACTGCATCATTATCGAAAGCGCGTTTTTGGCACGCACCATACCTGCATAGAACAAAGACAGGCCCGGAATGGTCATGAACAATACCAAGGCGGTGGCCGTGAACATCCACGCGGTGTCACCACTGTCCAGTACATCTTTGGCCAAAGCAATTCCCGGAATGACGGACAAGCCAGCAATACCCGGCTTCAGCAGCAGATTCATCCAGTTCTTCATTTTCCACCCCTTATATGGCTTTAGCGCCGGTTTCACCGGTACGTATGCGAATGATTTCTTCGAGGCTGGTAATGAATATTTTTCCATCACCGATTTTGCCGGTGGCTGCAGCCTGCGTGATGGCTTCAACGGCTCGTTCGACCATGTCGCTGCTCACCGCCGTTTCCAATTTCAGCTTGGGCAGGAAATCAACACTGTACTCAGCACCGCGGTATAGCTCGGTATGACCTTTTTGCCGACCATAGCCTCTGACTTCAGATACCGTGATGCCGCTTACACCCACTTCCTGCAGCGCATCGCGCACATCATCCAATTTGAAGGGTTTGATAATTGCCGTGATCAGTTTCATTCTGTTTCTCCAGATGCGGTGCATAACTGAGGAAGGAGAAGCAGATTTCATGCCAGCGACCGCAGATTCGCCCCGGAACCGAACTGAGGCCTATGGGTTGGAGGGGTTGGTTCGAAACTCAAGGAAGTTCTGAATATCCCCAAGGCACACGATTCGACCCATAGGGCTTATGGACGCGCTGCTACAGGGCATTTTTTTGGTTGACGCACCAAAACGGTGCGTTACTGATTGAAAGCGAATTTCTAAAGCACCGATAGGTGCCAGGTGGTTTGTAACAGAATGATTACCGTATGCCAGGGCATTCTTTAACCAACTCATGGCCATGGCAATTTTTCCGTGTTATAGTTTCCGGCGTTGGAAAAATGCGTCCTCGCAGACAAAGGAATAAGGGAGAATCGACGAGGGCAGCGCATCAGTCGCAGAGCAAAGAAAACACCGCCGGGACCACATCGTTGTGTGATCCCGGCGGTGTTTTTATTTGTTCTACATGAAACCACCAGTCACGACATGGTCAAAACGATTTTTCCCATCACCCGCCGGCTGGTTATTTCTCCGAAAGCAGTCAGGTAATCCTCCAAAGCATAGGCTGCTGTGACTTGTGGCTTCAGCAAACCTTGCTTGATCATTTCAGCCAGCTCAGCCATGTTCTGCATTTGGATTTTTGGATTTCGTGCCGCCCAGGCACCCCAGAACACACCCTGGATTCGGGCTTCCTTCAGCAAACAGATATTGGCCGGAAACTCGGGAATAACCCCCGATGCAAATCCGACTACCAGATGCCGGCCCTGCCATCCCAGCGCACGCAAACCCAGCTTGGCAAGCTCGCCACCCACCGGGTCATACACCACATCGACCCCCTTGCCACGGGTCAGTTCCTTTACTGCATCACGCAATGAGGCGTGCCTGTAGTTAATGCCGTGATCTGCTCCGGCGGCCATAGCGAAGGCCACTTTCTCATCGCTGCTGGCCGCAGCGATTACCCCGGCACCCATGGTTTTGGCGATTTCAACTGCAGCGATACCCACGCCTCCAGCGGCCCCCAATACCAACAGGGTTTCGTCTTCCTGCAATTGTGCCGACTGTTTCAACGCGTGATAACTCGTGCCATAAGTGATGGCGAAGCCTGCTGCCTGCTCCAGACTCAACCCTTCCGGTACCGGCATGACATAGTTCTGATCGACTGAACAATGACTGGCAAATGCGCCGGTCCTGGGCAGCAACATGACTTTGTCCCCCGGTTTGTAGCGACTGACACCCTCACCCACTGCAATGACGGTGCCGGCAGCCTCACTGCCGGGAATAAAGGGCGGCGGTGTTTTCTCCTGATACTTACCGGCAACCACCAGCACGTCCGGAAAATTCATACCGGCGGCAGCAATCTCAACCAGAACCTCCCCCATCCCAGCTACGGGGTCAGGCATTTCCGCAAGGACCAAAGATTCAGGCGGCCCATATTCACGACAAACCAAAGCTTTCATTCAAACCTCGAAACTTTCATCGGTGTACTCATTCTTGCAGAGATACTAACAGGCTATAAGAGTCGTTACTGACCGGCCTGCGTGATTCGCAGGAACCGGCAGGACCCACAACCGCCACCTTTTTCTACGAAATCGGGAATGACCGGATACCGAAGCAACAGGCATAATGGCAACCTCGTTGCTGATAATGCGTGGATCGCGAACAGGAGCTCAGCATGACCGTTCGACAGAAATTCTTGATATTGGCTGTGACCCTTCCTCTGATTATTGCAAGCCTGGCACAATTTTGGCCAGCTGCCTGGTGGCTGCTGGTCCTGCTGGCACCGGTTTTGCTGCTGGGCTTTATCGATATGTTGCAGAAGCGACAGACCATTCGCAGGTTGTATCCTGTGCTCGGCCGTATTCGTTATACGCTGGAGTCGGTACGAGCAGAAATTCAACAGTACTTTATTGAGTCGGAAACCAATGGCATGCCAGCCAGCCGCGAATACCGCTCGCTGATCTATCAGCGCGCCAAAGGTGATCGGGACACAAGGCCTTTTGGAACGGTATTTGACGTCAATTCGGATGGTTATGAATGGGTGAATCACTCGCTGGCGCCTAAAGTCGTCACCAACCACGACCCACGGGTGCGGTTTGGTGGCCCTGCCTGCACCCAACCCTACGACGCATCGCCACTGAATATTTCAGCTATGAGTTTCGGTTCGCTCAGCCAGAATGCCATTTTGGCTTTGAACAAAGGAGCGAAGATAGGCGGTTTCGCGCATAACACGGGTGAGGGCGGTCTGAGCCCTTACCACCTTGAATACGGTGGTGACCTGATCTGGCAGATCGGCACAGGCTATTTCGGTTGTCGTAACCCGCAAGGCAATTTCGATGCAGACATCTTCCAGAAAAAGGCTGTTCTGCCGGTAGTAAAAATGATCGAAATCAAACTTTCGCAGGGTGCAAAACCCGGGCATGGCGGCATGCTTCCTGCAGTGAAACTGACCGAAGAAATAGCCGAGATTCGCCATGTTCCCATGGGTCATGATGTAATTTCACCGGCAGCACACACGGCTTTCGACTCGCCCCGTGGTTTACTGGAATTTGTCCAGCAGTTGCGAGACCTTTGCGGGGGCAAACCGGTGGGTTTCAAGCTGTGTATAGGCAAGCGCGACGAGTTTCTTGCCATCTGCAAAGCCATGTTGGAGACCGGTATAACACCCGACTTTATTACGATAGATGGCGCCGAAGGCGGAACGGGTGCAGCACCGGCCGAGTTGACCAATTCGGTAGGCACGCCGCTACGTGATGCCTTGATTTTCGTGAATTCAGCCTTGATCGGTATCGGCCTTCGCGACAAGATTCGTATCATTGCTGCTGGCAAGATTTTCACAGCTTTTCACTTGTTACGTGTGATTGCGTTGGGGGCCGATGCTGCCAATTCAGCGCGCGGCATGATGTTTTCATTGGGCTGTGTACAGTCCCGAAAGTGTCACACCGACCGGTGCCCTACCGGAATTGCCACTCAAAACCCGGCTCGTTACAAAGCGCTGGTGGTTGAAGACAAGGCCCAACGGGTGGCCAATTTTCATCGTGAAACTGTGGCAAACCTGGCCGAACTTTTGGGTGTAGCAGGCCTGGAGAACCTGGATCAGCTGAAGCCCCAGCATATCAACCATCGGGTCAAGGGAAACTTCATCCGCAACTATGCACAGATTTATCCGCGCATCAGTCCATCTTGCCTGCTAAGAGACGATTTCATTCCGGAAGATTGGCGTGAGGATTGGGAGTTGGCCAACGCCAACCGCTGGTAAATCTCAATGTAGGAGCAAGCCTTGCTGTAGGAGCGAGCCATGCTGTAGGAGCGAGCCTTGCTGTAGGAGCGAGCCATGCTGTGGGAGCGAGCCATGCTCGCGATTGGGCCCGAAGGTCGGCAGCATGGCTGCCTCCTACAACCAATAACCTGAAGGTCGGCAGCATGGCTGTCATTGTGCAGGGATGCACTGGTGCCGCGACGGGCAGGATGCTCAAGAGCGGCCTCTTACAACTTTTCCTCTATCAGGTCTCGAAGAACAACCGCATTGTTATGCGCTTCATCCTTGGCCCCATAAATCAGCGTGAGTGGGCCTTTTTTTGCCAGCTCGACCAGGTGATCAATGGCCACACCATCACCTGCCGCGAGTTCGGAACGATAGCGCTCTACAAACTCGTCCCAGCGATCAACCGAATGCCCAAACCAGCGACGCAGTTCATTGCTCGGCGCACAGTCCTTCAGCCAATCATCAATCTTCAGCTGCTCTTTGGTAACGCCCCTGGGCCAAAGTCGGTCAACCAGAACCCGGTATCCGTGAGGCGAACCAGACTCATGCCCAGACTCATGCCCAGACTCATGTCGGTCATAGGCTCTTTGCAACTGAATCGAATGACTCATCACATGGCCTCATCCAGCTTGAGCGACAGACCAAACAGCTGCTTGCTGTGAACTTTGGCAACCTGTTTGGCCAGCATAGAGGCACGGTCAGCATTCGGTCCAGCCCAGCCGCTATCCAGGGTTTCATGGAACAGCTTTAGCCATCGTTCAAAGTGACTCCAGGTAAAACGCCTTTTTGCGTGTACCCCGGTGTGAGCCTCAAACGGGTTGCCCGAGTAACCGCTGATGCCCAGCAAGACCCGCGACCAGAACGCAGTCAGCTTGGCCAGGTGTTCAGGCCAATCAACCTGAGCGACCTCATTAAACATCGGACCCAGCAATTCATCCTCATTAACCTTGGCGTAGAATTGACGTACCATCTCGCCGACTTCTTCGTGCGTATCCAAATCGCGAATTGGCGAAATGGCTTGAATTGAGTGCATAACCATTCCTCTTTGAACAGGGCTATCGCAACCATGGGTCGCTCCTACAACAATGCTTGTTCCTATTGCAGGAGGCCGCTCTTGAGCAGCCTGCCCGTCGCGGCACCGGTGCATCCCTGCACAATGGCAGCCATGCTGCCGACCATTGCCTTAATTGGCCTTTGATCACTCTGCTGAAGCCATATGATGTACAGCATGCGTGGCAAAAGGCAGTATGTAATAAGTGTTGCAACGGTGATTTAAGCCTCTATAATTGGTATTGTCAATACCGATTAGGAAAAAACCATGCGAATGGCAGCTTTTACTGATTATGGTTTGCGCATCCTCATGCGTTTGGCGGATGCGCCCACACAGAGTTTCAATAGCGCTGAATTGGCCAGGCAATTCCAGGTCTCTCGCCACCATTTATCCAAAGTCGTCCAGGATCTGGTCCGTGGCGGTTTCATCACCAGCCAAAGAGGTGCCGGCGGCGGTATCCGGCTGGCCAGAGACGCTCAGGACATTACTTTGGGTGAGGTGGTTCGCTACCTTGAACAGCGTTTTGCGCTGGTCGAGTGCTTCAAGGCGGAAGGCTCTGATTGTGTACTGCTGCCTCAATGTCGACTTCGACCCCAGCTGGCGGCTGCACAAGAGGCTTTCTTGCAATCACTGGATCACACCAGCATTGCTGAGTGTGCCTGGCCAGGTACCTCGCCAGGCCCCTTGACTCTGCATAACGCAGCTTGAACCGGATGAAATATTGCAAATGAATCAGTCTGCTACAGCACCCATTGAAATCACTGACGATGAGATTCAGGTTGACGCGACACTGTTGACCAAAGCATTCGGGATAAAAGAGAGCGAACTGAAAGAAAAAATGCGCAGTGGCGAGATCAATCATTTTCTGGAACGAGGTGAAGGCCAGGATGCTGGCCAGCTGCGACTGACGTTCTCTTCCAGCGCTCATCGGGTTTGCATCACTACGGATACCAACGGCAAAGTCCTGAAAACCAGCCTTATGGCTTTACCCACACTGATCTCGACGTGAACCGGCAGAAACACGGACGCCCCATCTGATCAGCCAAATCACGGTGCGCTGACACGGATCAACATCCATTTTGTAAGCTTTTGATATCTTTCTCTGTATTCCACGAGAGAGTACTTCATGAAGTTACCTCGCACAGATCAAATGCAGCTGGATCTCCTGGCTGAAAGGCTGCGGCACTCGGCAGCTACCGAACTGGGTTACCCCAGCGCAATGGATCTTGATTACAGCGATCTTGCACCTTTTTTAAGTCTCAACCTGAACAATATTGGAGACCCGTTTGGCTCTTCAACCTGCCAGCTCAACACACATGTTTTTGAGCGTGAAGTCGTCAGTTTCTATGCCGATCTGACTCGCGCGCCCGACGACGGCTGGTGGGGTTATGTGAGCAATGGTGGTACCGAAGGCAATCTTTACGGCCTGTATCTGGCACGGGAGCGCTACCCAAACGCAATTACTTACTTTTCACAGGACAGTCATTACTCGGTAGCCAAAAGCCTGCGCTTCCTGAAAATGCCACATATCATGATCCGCTCTCAGCCACATGGCGAGATTGATTATGAAGATTTGCGTGAGACCATGCGTATTCGTCGCGATGTTCCACCCATTATCTTTGCCAACATCGGCACCACCATGAAAGAGGCGCGTGACGATATTGGCCGCATCCGCGGCATCATGCAGGAACTCGCCCTCGAAAACTTCTATATTCACAGCGATGCGGCTTTGTGCGGCGGTTTCGCAGCCTGGCTGCAACCTCGTCCCAGCTGGGACTTCACCGATGGAGCCGACAGCATCGCGATTTCCGGGCACAAGTTCCTGGGGACACCGGTGCCTTGCGGAATCGTGCTGGCACGTCGCGAGCATGTTGAGCGCATCAGTCATGCCGTGGCCTATATTGGCAGTGTAGATACCACGATATCCGGTTCGCGCAACGGCCTGACGCCTTTGATGTTGTGGTATGCCATACGTGCACTGGGTATTGAGGGAATGCAAGAAAGATTGCAACATGCACTGGAGACTGCGGCATATGCCGAACAAAGAATGCGCGCTTTTGGGCTGGATGCCTGGCGGAATCCTTCGGCTTTGACGGTTGTATTCCCGCAACCTGCCCGGGAAATCTGTAGCAAATGGCAACTTGCCAGCAGCGGCGGCATCAGCCATCTGATCTGTATGCCGCATGTCACCCGACAGCAAATCGATGATTTCATGGTTGATCTGGACAAGGCCAGGGAGGACAAGGCCGGGGAGGGCAAGACAAGGAAGGACAAGGCCAGGGAGGACAAAACCAAAGAAGACGGGATCAAAGAGAATAGCGAATGAAAATGCTGACGGTTATTGGCAAAGACTACCCGGGGTTTCTGGCCGACATCACCACAGTTTTGGAAACGGCCGGTATTGACATCCAGGATTTTGCCGGCCAATCCATAGCCGGTACCGTGGTATTCAGTATTGGCGCAGAACCTTACGATGATGCTTTTCACATACTCAGCGAGGCGGGATTTCAGGTAGTATCGAACGAACACCTGCTGGTGCGGCTTGAAAACCAGCCTGGCGCTCTGGCGAAATTGTCACGTGACCTGATGCAGGCGAATGTTGACTTACAGGGCATGCACATCGTCAGTAAAGATAAAACCCTGTGTATCGTTGCGTTAGAAACCCGCAATGTCGAACTGGCCCGGCAGGCATTGGGCGATCGCCTGGTGCAGGACCCCGGCCTGGGAGCAATATCATGAGCAAACGATTTTTCAATGTCGTATTTCCACCAATCCCTGATGGCATGGACCTGTGCAAAAACAGGAGTCTGACCCGCACCCGGCGTAATGCTTCGCCCTGGTTGACGGGAATATTGTGTATTGCCCTGTCTTCCTGTCTTGCAGCGGCTGAAGACCCACGCATCGCGGCATCACAGGATTACGCCACCCGGCTGGGGCAAGAACTCAGTTTGAAACTCAAAACCGCCATGCAGGAAGGTGGCCCGGTCAGCGCCATTGAAGTGTGTCAAATTGAGGCACCGCGTATTGCCAACGAACTCTCGTCTATGGGAGGACCTACCCGCGTCGGGCGTACAGCAGTTAAAGTGCGCAACCCGGACAATGCGCCGGACGAGCAAGAACAGCGAGTGCTTGAACAATTCACTCTTTCTCTGGCGAACGGCGAAAAGCCACCGCTGAGCAAGTTCATCATCGAACCTGATGGCAGTGCCCGCTATATGCAAACCATCATCATGCAGCCTCCCTGTCTTGCGTGTCATGGGAGTACGTTGCCTGAAAATGTGCAAACGGCTTTGGCGGAGCGCTATCCCGAGGATAAGGCTACAGGCTTCGAAGTGGGCGACTTGCGTGGCGCATTCGTAATCGACTGGCCTGCGCCAGGCCTGTAGGAGCAACCCATGCTGTGGGAGCAACCCATGCTGTGGGAGCGACCCATGTTGTGGGAGCGACCCATGGTCGCGATTTTGTGCAGGGATGCACTTAGATCGCGAAGCACAGGATGTGCGAGAGCGATCAAAGGATGGTCGGCAGCATGGCTGCCTCCTACATATAGAAGCGAGCCATGCTGTGGGAGCGACCCATGGTCGCGATTTTGTGCAGGGATGCACTTA
>CAZRTG010000054.1:15617-18313 GCA_964602895.1 uncultured Wenzhouxiangellaceae bacterium | reverse complement strand
CGGCCGCCTTTGTTTGAAGATCCGGGCGGGTTGTGGACGGTTGGGCGAGCGTGTACATGCACCCGACACGTCACGCGCGCCTAACCGTCCACAACACGCTGCGTTGCAGGTGAGCGGTGTGTTGCTGTTGCCGCCAGGCTTTGAACTCGAACAGATCGACGTCACCGTACGCGTACGCAGCAAACACAGCAGGTTTTGCATGAAAGTGGGAAGTGCTGGAAACTACGCGTAAAATCCATGCTATCCAGCAACCCTGATTTTTGAGCCTGCCTGACTTAACATGCTCATGCGATCGGTCAGGCCCAGCAGATTTGTGGAAATTCATAATCAACAATTTTTCAAGTGAGATAAAACATGAGTAATGCAAAATGGCAACAACGCAAGCAGAACGCTTTTGCGCGTGGCATGGGCAATATGTTGCCGGTTTATGTAGACAGGGCTTTAAACGCTGAATTATGGGATGTCGAAGGCAAGCGCTACATTGATTTTGCGGCGGGCATTGCGGTAGTCAATACCGGCCACAGTCACCCGCGCATCGTCGAAGCCATCAAGCAGCAGTTGGACCGGTTCAGCCACACCTGCATCATGGTTACCCCCTACACCAACGCGGTGGAATTGGCCGAGCGACTGGTTAAGGCGGCTCCGGTCAAAGATGGCAGAGCGATATTTGTGTCTACCGGTGCCGAGGCGGTTGAAAATGCGGTAAAAATTGCCCGGGCCCATACCGGACGCGCCGGCGTGATTGCTTTTGGTGGCGGTTTCCATGGCCGTACCAACCTGTGCATGGGGCTGACCGGAAAAGTCGTGCCCTACAAAAAGGGTTTTGGCCCGTTTACGCCGGAAATCTACCACGTGCCATTCCCGGCTGAATATCTGGGTATCAGTGCAGAGGAGTCGCTGACGGCGCTGAAAGACGTGTTCAAGAACTCGATTGAAGCCTCGCGTGTTGCAGCGATTATCATTGAACCGGTGCAAGGCGAGGGTGGCTTCTACGCGGTACCCAAGGGTTTTCTTGGCCAGATACGCAGCCTTTGTGACCAGCACGGCATCGTTTTAATCTGCGATGAAATCCAGACGGGCTTTGGCCGTACCGGCAAAATGTTTGCCTGCGAATATGAAAATGTCCAGCCCGATATCATCACCATGGCCAAAGGCATTGCCGGCGGTTTTCCGATTGCTGCAGTCGTCGGCACACGTGAAGTCATGGACGCTGCTGATCCGGGTGGACTGGGCGGCACTTATGCCGGTTCACCGCTGGGTTGTGCCGCCGGTTTGGCGGTGCTGGATGTGATGGAAGATGAAAAGCTGGTTGAACGTGCGCTTGAAGTAGGCATTCGCATCAAGGCGGGGCTGCAGGATTTGCAACGCAAACATCCGGATCGTATTGGCGATGTGCGCGGAATCGGCGCCATGGTGGCGATGGAACTGGTGAAAGAGGGCGATGTAAACCAGCCTGATCCCGACCTGACCAAAGCCTTGACGGCTGAGGCGGCCAAACAGGGCTTGTTGCTGCTTTCCTGCGGTGTACGCAGCAATGTCATCCGCATACTCACACCCCTGACCATTCCTTTGGACCAGTTGGAAGAAGGGCTGGGTATTTTGTTTACCAGCTTTGAAGCCAGCATCTGAATGAACGGTCTCTGAGTGAACGGTCTCTGAATGAACGTCAACGGTAAACCCTGTCGCTCCATCTGTCTGGCAGAGGATGGCTGGTCGGTGGACATCATCGACCAGACATTTCTGCCGCATGAATTCCGCTGGCGCCGACTGACTACACCTGAAGAAGCGGCCGAAGCCATCAGTTATATGCGCGTTCGGGGCGCGCCTTTGATCGGCGCTACAGCGGCCTATGGTATGGCGCTGGCCATGCGCGACGATGCCAGCGACAGCAGCCTGTTCAAACACCACGACATGTTGTTGGCCACCCGTCCTACAGCTGTCAATCTGCGTTGGGCATTGCAGCGGATGCGAACTTTATTGCAGGAATTGCCCATCGCGCAAAGGGCAGACGCGGCCTATACCGAAGCGGCCAGGCTGTGCGATGAGGATGTGGAGATCAATCGCCGGATTGGCGAAAACGGTCTGAAAGTATTCAAAGAAATTGCCGCAAGAAAACCTGGTAAGATATTGAATATATTGACGCATTGTAATGCCGGCTGGCTGGCAACCGTGGATTGGGGTACCGCGCTCGCGCCCATGTACATGGCACATGATTCAGGAATGAAAATTCATGTATGGGTGGATGAAACCCGCCCGCGCAACCAGGGGGCTGCTTTAACCGCCTGGGAACTGGCAGCGCATGGCGTGCCGCATGATGTGATCGTGGACAATGCGGGTGGCCACCTGATGCAACATGGCGAAGTCGACCTGTGCATTACCGGCACCGACCGCACCACCCGCAGCGGTGATGTCTGCAACAAAATCGGCACCTATCTCAAAGCCCTGGCCGCGCATGACAATAAGGTGCCGTTTTACGTGGCCTTGCCGGGGCCGACCATCGATTGGACGATTAGCGACGGACTCGCGTCCATACCCATAGAAGAGCGCGATCCGTCAGAGGTTCTGCAGGTGAGTGGCATCAACCACCAGGGCGAACTGCAGTCCGTGGCCATTGCAGCGCCGCATATCACCGCACGGAATTTCGCCTTTGATGTTACTCCCGCTCGACTGGTGACCGGCTTGATTACCGAACGGGG
>CAZRTG010000054.1:0-15517 GCA_964602895.1 uncultured Wenzhouxiangellaceae bacterium | reverse complement strand
TCGCCTTTGATGTTACTCCCGCTCGACTGGTGACCGGCTTGATTACCGAACGGGGCGTCTGTGCTGCCAGTGAAGCCGGTTTGCTGGACCTGTACCCGGAAATGACCGAGGCAACGAGCAAGCAGGCAGGCAGGTCCGGTTGATCATGCAGCAGCGTCTGGAATTGATTGCCACAGCCCAAGCCATGAACGCCAGCGGCATCAATGTGGGCACCGCCGGCAATCTCAGCGTGCGCAGTACCGAGGGTATGCTGATCACGCCGTCGCGTATCCCGTATGCCGATCTGCAACCTGAGCAAATTGTTCCCATCGCCCTGGATGGCAGTGCCGATGGCAATTGGCCACGGCATCAAACGCCTTCCAGTGAATGGCGTTTTCACCGCGATATTTATCTGCAAAAGCCCGATGCACACGCCATTGTGCATGCCCACCCGGTGCATTGTTGTGCACTGGCCAGCCTGCAAAAACCCATCCCGGCTTTTCATTACATGGTGGCGGTGGCCGGCGGCACCGATATTCGCTGCTGTGATTACGCCACCTATGGCACGCAGGAGTTATCCGACCTCATCATTGCCGCCTTGCAGGATCGCAAAGCCTGTTTGATGGCCAATCACGGCATGGTTTGTCTGGAAAGCACGCTGCCGCGGGCGCTGGCATTGGCCATCGAGGTGGAGAACCTGGCGCGGACTTATTGCCAGGCGCTGCTCCTGGGCGAGCCGGTCGTGCTGGATGATGCCGAAATGCAGCGGGTGATGGCCAAGCTGGGCGGCAAGGGGTCCAATGCCTGACGTAAGGCTTTCGGTAAGAACTATCGGTATGGAATATCTTCGCCACGCTGTCGCCGTATCGCAATACGCTGGTTTTTACCCGCCATCACCTTGATTTGGTATAGGGTTTCACGTGCCAGGGCATTTTTACCTTCGTAGCCTTGCCAGCTTTTGTTGTACAGACGTTTGACCATATTGACCGCGTCAGGCGAACGCTCCAGCAGCGTTTGTGCCAGTTGTTCACTGGCTGCGCCGACATCCTCGTAAACCCCGGTCACCAAACCGAGTGATAAAGCCTGTTCCGCTGCCAGCAATTCGGCTGTCATCGCCAACCGCATGGCCTGGTCGCGCGATATCAGTTCCCGCAAAGCCAAAGTGCCGCCCATATCCGGAATCAGGCCCCATTTACCTTCCATGATGGACAAAGAAGCATCGGTTTGTGTCAGGCGAAAATCAGCACCCAGGGCGATCTGCAGGCCACCGCCCCAACAGTTGCCGTGTATGCAGGCAATCACTGGCATTTTCAGCTGTCGCCAGCCAACGCTGACACGCTGTGCCAGATTGGGGCTCCAGGGCCACCATTTCCACAGCAGTTTGACTGGAGTGGCTTTGCTTTTGAACATGGACTTCACATCCAGCCCGGAGCAGAAGTCCACACCGGAGCCACTGAGTATCACCACCCGCACCTGTTTGTCACGGGCGATGGCTTTCTGCGCATCGACAATCGCTCGGAACATATCCAGATCCAGGGCGTTGCGCTTGTCTGGCCGGTTCATCAATACGCGGGCGATACCGTCGCTGATCTGAAGTTCTACCCGTTGGCGAAAAGTTGTCATGGTGGCAGTTTATCTGAAAAACCCAGTACAGCCTCGTGCATCGCTATACTGCCATCAGGAAATAAGTCAGGAAACAGGAATGATCAGTAAACTGCGCAGCAAGCTACCCGGAGCCTCCACCACCATCTTCACGGTGATGACGAAAATGGCACAGGATGAGAACGCCATCAACCTGGCACAGGGCTTTCCGGATTTTGACGGGCCTGCCGCACTTCGCGATCGGGTTTGCTGGCATATGAATCACGGCCACAATCAATATTCACCGTTGGCAGGCGTGCCCGAATTACGCGAGCAGATCGCAATCAAAGTGGCGGAGCTGTATGGCCGTGAAGTGGACCCGGCCAGTGAAATCACCGTGACGCCCGGCGCTACCGAGGCTTTGTATTGCGCCATCACGGCCGTAGTCCATCCGGGTGATGAAGTGATCGTGTTTGATCCGGCTTATGATACCTATGATCCGGCGGTGACACTGAATGGCGGCGTCTGCCGTCATATCCCCATGACCTATCCGGACTTCAAGATTGACTGGCAGCAGGTGCACGCTGCGGTGAATGAGCGTACCCGCTTGATCATCCTCAATACGCCGCACAACCCTTCAGGCGCCTGCCTGGCAGAAAGCGATTTTGCTGAATTGCGCGATATAGTGCGTGAGCGGGAGATCTTCCTGCTTTCAGATGAAGTTTATGAACATATTGTGTTTGACCAGCAGCCGCACCGCAGTTTGTTGTCGGAACCTGAATTGGCCGAGCGCAGCTTTGTAGTGTTTTCTTTTGGCAAAACTTTCCACGCCACCGGTTGGCGGGTGGGTTATTGCGTGGCACCGAAGGCATTGATGGCCGAGTTTCTGAAAATACACCAGTTCATTAATTTCAGTACCAATGCACCGATGCAATACGGCCTGGCAGATTTCATGCAGGATGACCCCGGCTTTTGCCGCGGCTTACCTGCTTTCTACCAACAAAAGCGCGATCACTTTGTGAGCTTGATGGCGAAGTCCCGTTTCCGCATGCAGCCAACCGCCGGGAGCTTTTTCCAGTTGGCGGATTACAGCGCCATCAGTAATGAGCCCGATACCGAGTTCGCCATCCGCCTGACCCGCGAGGCCAAGGTGGCAGTGATCCCGATTTCGGTGTTTTACCAAAACCCACCCGATCAGAAAGTCGTGCGCTTCTGTTTTGCCAAGAATGCCGACACGCTCAGCCAGGCAGCGGAGCGGCTATTGGCGCTTTGAGTGACGGGGTCAGAGTAAAGTGCCACAGTAAAGCGACCGATACGCTTGGCAATTCGGGATTTACTCTGGCACTTTACTCGGACCCCAACTTTCTTACCAAATCCGGCAAACTTCCGCCTCTGGCTTGACCAGTGCGGCTGTGGCCGGGCAGTTAAATGCTTTGGCAAACTCCGGCATATTGACCACCACACCGTTGATGCGAAAAGCCGGTGGCGAGTGCGGGTCGGTGGCGGCATGCAAGCGCAGTGATTCAGGCCGTTCGGCTGAACAGGCCCATTGGGCAAAGCCAACAAAGAAACGTTGATCGGGCGTCAGGCCGTCGGCCGGTTGCAAATCCTGCCCGGCGGTTTCGCGTTGCCAGGCATCCCAGGCCAGGATCACACCACCCAGATCGGCAATGTCTTCGCCTGCGGTCAAATCGGCATTGATAAAGATGTCGTCGATCACGCGATAACTGCCGTATTGCTTGCGGATGCAATCGGCGCGTTCCTCAAAAGCGGTAGCATCGGCTTCAGTCCACCAGTCGCGCAGATTGCCATCGCCATCGTATTGGCGGCCTTCGTCATCAAAGCCGTGCACCAGTTCATGGCCAATGGTGCCACCGGTATTGCCGTAGTTGGGCGCATCATCCAGCTTTGGATCGTACAGGGGTGGCATCAATACACCGGCGGGAAAATTGATGTCGTTCATGGACGGGTTGTAATAGGCGTTGACGGTAGCGGGCGTCATAAACCATTCGCCTCGATCCAGCGGTTGGCCAATTCGGGACATTTGCCGCTGCAGGTCGAACCAGATGGCACGCGAGAAATTGCCGTAAAAATCATCTGCCTTGATTGCAACAGCAGAATAATCACGCCATTGATCGGGGTAGCCGATTTTGTCGCGCATTTTCCGCAGTTTGATCTGCGCTTGTGCGCGCGTCTCAGCGCTCATCCACGACAAAGAATCAATGCGCTCGGCCATGGCCTGTTGTATCTGTACCGCCATGCGTTTCACATCTTCACGTACCTTGGGTGGAAAATTACGCTCAACAAATTCTTTTCCCAGCGCTTCGCCCAATTGCTGGTCCACCAGGCTGACGCAGGTACGCCAACGCGGCCGCTGTTCACTGACACCGCGCAAACGCTTGCTGTAAAAAGCAAAATTCTGGTCACGAAAAGGCTTTGATATCAATTCAGCACGTGTGTTGACCAGTGCCCAGCGTAGATAGGTCTTGATGTTTTCAAGGGATTCGCGCTCAATGGTGGACTGTACTTCCAATACGAACAAAGGCTGCGTGATATTGAGCCATGGCTCGGTTTTGAGTCCGGTGCGATCAAACAGCGCTGCCCAGTCAAGCCCGGGAGCCATGTTTTGCAGTTCCGTCAGGCTCATGCGGTGATAGGTGTTGTAGGGGTTGCGACGCTCGACCAGAGACAGCGTGGCTTTTGCCAATGCCGCTTCGATGCGTACCACCGTGGTGGCAGATTGGATGGCCTGATCCTGATTTTCGCCCAGCAACCTGAACATGGCAGCAACATGGTCCCGATAGGCCTGCATGACCGATTTTTGGTCTTCGCTTTCCTCCAGATAATAATCGCGGTCGGGCAGGCCCAGACCACCGGCATAAACCGTACCGATGGTTTCGGTGGCGTCCTCGGCATCCTGTTCGGAGCCTATGGCCATAAAGTAATTCTGCGTGTCGCTGGTGGCAATCAACTCACCCAAAAGGGCAGCGATACCGGCCGGGTCTGCCAGTTGATCTATGGCGGCCAACTCGCCCTGTAAAGGCTGTGCACCGGCTTGATCGATCGCGTCTTCGTTCATGCATGCGGCAAAGTAATCACCCAGCTGCGCCTGGCTGCGGGTGCGTTCTTTTGTGTTGTCGGACAATTCTTCCAGTATGCCCCACAGATAACGCTGGTTGTCCACGTACAACTTGCCGTAGGTGCTCCAACTGGCCTGGTCGGCCGGGATGGGGTTGTTTTTGATCCAGCCGCCACAGGCAAACTGGTACAGATCGTCACAGGGATTGGCACTGCGGTCCATGGCGCTACGGTTCAGGCTGGGCGTGTAGGGCAGGCGGGTGGTGGGCCGGTTTTCGCCGGAATCATCTGCAGCCATCACCAGGCCGGTCGGGATCAGCCATAACATAATGCAAAAAACTGATCGTATAAGCGAGGTCATCATGCCGGATTCTCTGCTGCATGTTTGAAGGAAATATAGGTGTCCGGGTCGGCCAATGGTTCTGCCAATGCCGTGGCCAGCACTCCGGCCCAGTGTTGGGCATTCTCTGCATTGCCAATCAGGTCCTGCCGTACTTCTATGGCCACATGCGCGATGCCGCGGCTGGCTGCATGGAATGCAACCGTATGGTCATAGGGATGACGGCCTGGATAGGGTTGGTTATCACCGACACAGATTCCCTCCATCTGACCTAGATTGGTCATCAGAGGTACCGGGATTCGATAGTCCTGATCCCACATCACGCCTATATGCCAGGGCCGTTCCTGATTGCCATATACGGGAGTAAAACTGTGCATGGAGAGCAGCGCGGGTGTGATATGGTTGGCCGCAAAACGATCCAGGCGCTGGCTGATGGCCCCATGGTAAGGCTTGAAAAAGCTGGCGACACGCTGGCTTTTTTGTTCCTCATCGACAAGTTGGTTGCCCGGGATGACCACCCCATCACTGATAACGGGTATGGCTGATGGGTCATCAAACTGCCGGTTGGGATCTATGATCAGTCGTGAATAGTTGGCCAGTATCAGCGGGGCATCCAGCAAATCGGCCAGATTTCGGGCCACATCGGCTGAGCCAATGTCCCAGGCGATGTGTTGGTTCAGGGCCGCATCATCCAGTCCCAACTGCTGCAGAGCTGCTGGAATTCCCCGGCCAGCATGGTCTGCCACCATCAATACGGGCGCTTTGCCCGAATCATTGTAAATGGTGAAGGGTGGCGGGTCGTCCGGGCCGATCAAGGGCCAGGTTTCTGCAATGGCGATGTTTTCGGGCGTGTCCTGGAGCATAGGGACTTGGTTATCCTGCGTTGGATTCGTTACTGATTGTCCAGTGCCTGATGAAAGGATTCAAGCAGACACGGACTGGCAGCGGTCATGGACAGATTATATCGGCTTGCATTGAAGCCGGCTTTCCCTTGGCTTGCGTGTCTCTTGTCCGTCCACTCATAATGAAGCCTTAACTCCAACCAACCATCTCAGGAGCGCCCCAGGGCCTACAGATTGTGAAAACAGTTGTCATCAGTTCCCGGAATCAAAGTCAGGCGCCATTTTTGCGCGGTATCATGATACGTGCCTTGCTGGACGCCGGGATGTCGTTTGAAGACGCGCTGGACATGGCAGCCCTGGTACGGGATCAGGTCGCAGACAAAGAAACCGTAACCACTGCACAGTTGCGCAAAATTGTGTTGGCCCTGCTGAGAAAAAACAAGCAAACCGCCATTTTGAAGCGTTATCTGGCGCCGGTAATAGCGCCCACACGGATCCTGGTACGCAGACAGGGTGGCGAAGTCAGCGCTTTTTCACGAGGCCGTCATATTCGTTATCTTCAATCCAGTGGCGTGCGACTGGATGATGCGGAACGCATCACAACCATGCTGTACGAGCAATTGCTGTCGGCTGGAACCATTGATATGAACAGCGGCCAATTGGGTTACTTGACCTACTTGTGCCTGCAAGAAGAATTGGGCGCTCAAGCCGCCAAGCAGTATCTGGCCTGGTCCGAATACCAGCGCAGCGGTCGGCCGCTGTTGTTGCTGATCTGCGGTGCGGTTGGCAGTGGCAAGAGTTCGATTACAACCGAAATCGCGCACCGGCTGGATATCGTTCGTACCCAGTCCACCGATATGTTGCGCGAAGTGATGCGCACCATGGTCTCGAAGAAATTGTTGCCGGTTTTACACTGCTCCTCTTTTGACGCCTGGAACACCATCCCGGTACAGGACAAGAAAAACCGGGGCAAAGACCTGTTGATTGCCGATGGTTATCGCAGTCAGGCCGAATTATTATCGGTGGCCTGCGAAGCCGTGCTGAAGCGGGCCATACATGAAAACTCGCCCATGATACTGGAAGGCGTGCATGCCTATCCGGAGCTGATACACAGGCTGCCCCAGAAATCCGATGCGCTGGTGGTTCACGTAACCCTGGCGGTCATGGACAAACAGGAATTGCGCAGTCGTTTGCGTGGCCGCGGTGTTGACGAACCGATGCGGCAAGCGCGACGTTATCTGACCAAATTCGATTCCATCTGGCGCTTGCAGAGTTTCCTGGTAGGGGAAGCCGAGCGTCACGATACACCGGTGATACCCAATGATGACAAGGAAGCAGCGATTTTCCAGATCATTGGAGTGGTCAATGCGGAGCTTGCCAGGCATTTTAACGGCACGGTAGATGATGTGTTTGGCGAAATCGTAAAACGTGCAAAACGCAAGAGCAAAGGCTGGAAAGCCATATTGCCGCAGCTGGTGAAACAGGCTGCTGTCTGAAGTTCCAACACCATCAGTAAAGACACAAAAGGAAAACAGAATGTCAACAAGCCTGGAAATGCGGTGCAATTAGGTAACAAAAAAGCCATCGTCATAATTGTCGATGGAATGGGCGATTTGCCCGTTCACGAACTGCATGGCAAAACCCCGTTGGAAGCAGCTTTTACCCCGAATCTGGACCGGTTGGCGTCGGCCGGTCTATACGGGCAGGTTGACCCCATTGCACCCGGTGTCACGCCCAATACCGATTCCGGTACCGGCATGTTGATGGGCATGCAGGCCGAGCATGCTGATTGCTTGCGCCGGGGTCCGGTGGAAGCTGCGGGTGCTGGTTGTAAATTGGCTAATGGCGATGTGGCCATGCGGGCCAATTTTGCTTCGGTCGACATGAACGATGGTCAGTTGATGGTGACCGACCGAAGGGCCGGGCGTGTCGAGCAGGAAGTACCGGCGCTGATGGAAGTGCTGCGGGCCATCAAGCCGCCCGATGATGTCACAATTCAATTACAGGCAACCGATCAGCACCGGGCAGTCCTGGTGTTGTCAGGTGAAAATCTCGACGCCGGCATTACCGATACCGACCCCAGTGATGAAATACTGCCTGCACCGCTTTTACTGGCCCGGCCTTTGCGGCCCGAGGCGCAGCATACGGCAGATGTGCTGAACCAGTTCCTGCAATCGGTGCATGAGGTTTTGCAGCAACACGAACTGAATCTGCAGCGTGTTTCAAAGGGCAAATTGCCAGCCAATGCGCTGATCACCCGGGGTGCAGGCACTGCACGGGACTTTGGCAACCTCATACCCCAGGCTGGACTGTCTGCTGCCGTGGTATCGGGTTGCAATACCGTGCGCGGCCTGGGACGCATGTTCGGTTTCGACGTTATCCGGAACCCGGCCTTCACCGCCAAGCGTGAAACCGATATTGCAGGCAAGATTCAGGCAGCAATCAACGCACTGCAGAAGCACGATATGGTGTTTGTGCACGTGAAGGCACCGGATCTGTTTGCCCACGATCAGGAGCCTTATGGCAAAATGGCCGTGTTGGAACAGTTTGATGCTGCCCTGGCACCTTTGATGGATCAGCAGATCATTATTGCCTGTGCAGCCGACCATTCCACCGACAGTAACAGCGGAAAACACACGGCCGATCCGGTGCCGGCATTGTTGTACACACCCGTTAAAGATCTGCCAGTGAGTGGTATCAAGTTTGGTGAATCTGCTTGCCGTACCGGCAATATGGAACGCCAAAGCAGCAGCGCGTTTCTGCAACGTGTACTGGCTTTGATGCAGGGCAATGAAACATTTCCGGGCTGAATTCCAGCCGGTTGTATGCCCTCAGGAGTGAATTCGGGCACTGGTTTCGGCCGGCCACCTTAGGTATCCTTCCCGCCCGCATTGTATTCGGAGCAAGTTTATGTCGCCCAGACTCATTTGCCTGTTGGCCGTTGTGCTGTACATATCTTTTTGGGGGCCACTTTGGGCGTCTGAATATTCCGTTGACGACTGGCTGAAACGCGCCCAGGCGGAAACCAGCATTGACCGGTTGGGTCGCCTTTATATCGAATTTCTGATGGAAGAGGACCCGACCAACAGTGGTACGTTCGGGATTCATGGTAAAGGTGACGATGCGGACTATTACGATCGACGCCTGCCGGATATCTCGGCCGCGGCACTGGCCGCCTCGGCACAGACCAGGGCGGCATTCCTGCAACGGCTGCAAGCCATTGATGCCAGCAAGCTCAGCCGGCCGGATCAGATTGATCTGCACATACTCACACAGCGGGTAAAGCTGGAGCAGCTGAGTGTAGAAAAACTGGCGGCTTTGCAAAACCCGTTGAACTGGGTGACTTCTTTGGGTGAGGCCATGTCCGGTCTGTTGCTGCGTGACTATGCGCCGCTGGAACAGCGGCTGGAAAGTTTTGGCGCCCGTTGTGCGGCCACGCCAACATTCCTGGACCAGGTAAAGGACGTGTTACAAGCCGATTCGGTACGGCCATCCGAAATGGAAAAAAAGATCACACTGCAGCGCCTCGCCGGCATGCAGCGTGAAGGCACGCTGTATGACAAAACCATGCCGAGCCTGCTGGTAGATTCAAACCTGACGGCTGCGCAAAAAGCGGCCGTTACTGAAGCCTGCGCCGGGGCAATTCAGTCCATTGCCGGGTTTGCCAGCTGGTTTGAAGAGCGCATAGTGCCGCGGCCCGATGGTGATTGGCGTCTGGGTAAAACGCTTTACGACGAAAAATATGCCTTGCAGATGGACTATCCACTGGATGCTGAAAAGCTGCTGGCGGTGGCACTGGGTTGGCTGGCGGTCACCGGTGATCAACTGGTTGAGACCGGGCGTGAGATTCATGATGCCTACCTGGCTAAGGAGATCGTCACCGGCACGGTGAAAAAGGCCGAAACGCTGGAAGACCCGCAGGTTGTAAAGGATATTTTCGCCAAGCTGGCAGAAGACCGTTCCACGCCGGAAACACTGATTGCCGACAGTTATGCCATGGCCGATTCCATTATCAGTTTTGTGAAAGAGCAGGATCTGATGGATCTGCCACCCGCTTCCAAGCTGCGCATCGAACCCGTGCCGCCGCACCTGGCCGGTAATGCTGTGGCCATGATCCAAACCGCACCACCGTTTGAGCCGGAACTGGAATCGGTCTGGTTCTGGGATCTGGAGTTGTTGGCTACCTCGCCAGACTACCTCAAGGAGTACAACCGTCCGGCGCTGGCCACGGTGTACATCCACGAAGGTGTGCCGGGTCATTTTGTCCAGCTGGAATATTCCAATCGATCCGAACGCATTATCCCGCGGGTATTCTGGAACGGCCCCATGGTGGAGGGTTGGGCGGCTTATATCGTGACCCAGATGATTGACCAGGGATTCACGGTTTACCCGGACCATCCTGTGGGCCACCAGTTGCAGAAAATGGTCGATAGCAAGATGACTTTAAGAGCCATCATCAATGCCATCATTGACATCCGTCTGCACCGCACCAACTGGCCGTTAGAGGAGGCCGTCAAACTGATGGTGGAGCAGGGTTACCAGGAAGAAGGCGAGGCGCAGGGCAAGATCGTTCGCGCGCAATTGAGCTCAGTACAACTGGCCAGCTATTTTGCCGGCCAACTGGCGATCGAAGACATTCTGTTTGAATACAAGGCCAAAAAAGGCAAGAACTTCCGTTACAAGGAGTTCAATGAAAAATTGGTGGGAGCCGGTTCACCGCCCTTTTTTGCCATTCGTGAGTTCATGCTGGCTGACTGAGCCGGCAGGCATGGGATTGAGTGCCATGGAATTACGCACCAACGAGGTATTGCAGGGTGTTCGCTACGAAATTCGTGGTGAATTAGCCGCAAGGGCCGCACTGCTTGAACGTCAGGGTTATGAAATCATTTCGCTGAACATCGGCAACCCCGGGCTGTTTGGTTTCCGCACACCGGAAACCATGCGTCTGGCCATCATTGAAAACCTGTACCAGTCGGAAGCCTATAGCCATCAGAAAGGCATATTCCCGGCACGTGAAGCGGTGGTGATGCAGCAGCAAATGCGCGGCGTGATGGATCTCACCGCGGAAGATGTGGTGATGGGCAACGGTGTCAGTGAGTGTATCGACCTGGCCTTGCGGGCCTTGCTCAACAGTGGCGATGAAGTATTGATTCCCAGCCCGGATTACCCCTTGTGGAGCGCTTCGGTTTCGCTCAATCGTGGCCGACCGGTGTATTACAACTGCAAGCCGGAAAATGGCTTTCAGCCGGACCCGGAGGAAATTGCGCAACTGATCACTGAGAGCACCCGTGCCATCGTGATCATCAACCCGAATAACCCCACCGGCGCGGTTTACAGCCGGGAGTGCCTGGCAGCGATTGCACGGATTGCCGAGCAGCATGGACTGGTGGTTTTATCGGATGAAATCTACGACCAGGTTCTGTACGACGATGCCAGCCATGTGCCCATGGCCACCCTGGTGCACGATACTTTGTGTGTCACTTTCAATGGTCTGTCAAAAGTTTACCGGGCCTGCGGTTACCGGGTGGGCTGGATCGTGTTCAGCGGCGATCGTACACGTGCGCATGAATATCAGCATGCAGTAGAGTTGCTGGCTTCTTTACGCCTGTGCGCCAATGTGCCCGGGCAGTGGGCCGTACAAACGGCTCTGGGCGGTTACCAGAGCATCCACGCTTTGACGGCACCGGATGGGCGCCTGTTTGAATCGCGCCAGGCCGTGATTGACGGAGTGGCCAAAAACCCCAGGTTGTCGATGGTGACGCCACAGGGTGCGATGTACGCTTTCATCCGTGTGCAGCCAGACAACGGCGTAACTTTTGACGACAAGGCGTTTGCCTTCAGCTTGCTGGAAGACCGTCACGTATTGGTTGCGCCGGGCTCCAGCTTCAATGTGCCCTACCGGGACCACTTCCGCATTACGCTGTTGCCGGAAGCGCGCGTGATCGAAACGGTATTTGAACGGTTGCATGAGCATTTGCAGCACTGGAGCCTGTAACGGCCACCGGGACCCATAGTGGCAGATCAATAAGTTCTGTATCAGCGCAGTTCAGGCAATTGATCCAGTTGCGCCATGCTGCTCAACACATCTTTTGGTAAATCTTCCTCGCCCAGTTCCAGCGCACGCTGCAAACTGGCCTGGGCCTCCTGACGTTTGCCTTCGAGCATCAGTGTGCGTGCCAGTTGGTAGTGAAAACGGTATTCGGTTTCATGCAATTTGACTGCACGTTCTGCCAAATGCCTTGATTCCTCCAGCCGGCCTTCTTCATAGGCGATTTCTGAAAGATAAGACAGGTAATATGGATTCTTCTGACGGTTTTTCTCCACCTTTTTTTCCAATTCTGCAGCCGCCAGCAGATTACCGGTTCGCTGATAAATCAAATACAGGTTATTGGCGGCCATGCTGCTGTTGGAATCGATTTTCAGCGCGGTCAGATAGGCTTCAGTGGCTTCATCCAGCTGTTCATTGCGGACGTAAACCACGCCGAGGTTGGACCATAAATAATGCAGGTTGGGTGCGATTTCGATGGCTTTTCTGATGTAGGCAAAGGCCGTACCCAGGTCGCCTTCGGTGAGCGCATCGGCACCCAGATTGTTGTAATACTGTGCGATAGCCACCTCATCAGAGATGCGTCGTTCCAGGCGTGAGGCCGCATTGGCGCGGCCACTGACATCGACCACCCAGGAATTCCCATGTGCGCCTTCAACCACAACATTGATGTGCATGCTCACCAGCAGCGTGTCGTTATCATTATTCCATTGCTGTGGGATTTCCACTTCCTGGTAGTAGGCTTTCAGCCCCAAATGGCGCGCCATCAGGATGAACATGCTGGAAAAAGACAGGCAATTGCCCCGCAGTTGTGCAAACGTCTGCAGTGGTGGCAGGGTCAAAGATGAGTCGTATTGAAAATGCAGCATGTTCCGGTCGGTAACGGCCCATACCAGGCTCCAGGATGCCTTGTCCTTGCCACGATCCTGTTCTACGTAGCGATCGAGAAATTCGACCATGGCCGGGCTGATGTGCTGGAAATCCGGTTCGACTACGACAGGAATTTCATGGCCAATCAATGGTGCCGGGGCGCTGAGGTGCCGGCTATGGCTGGCACAGGCACCGAGCAGGCAGGAAAGAGCAACAGAAAGAATCAGCAGGCACAAGGGCAACAGGGGACTTGCGCCCGTACCGTGGTTCCGGTTACGGAACCTGGACCCTTTTGAAAACCACCTCTTCATAGCGATTAACCTCCGGAATTAACCTTGGAGATAAATCTCCGGGTTAAAACTCGGGGCTGATGTCATTTATCATAGCAGATCGTTTGATAACGGTTGTGCCTGCCAGCCTCCGCGCAGATAATATCCAACTTGCTTTAGAGTCGTGTTACCCCAATTTTTCAAAGCCCGTACCTGATTTTTCCATTTTCCAGAGTTTTCTATTTGTCAGAGTTTCCTTATTTTCCTGACTGACCAGAGCATCCATATCCAATGGATCCAGGAGTGTTATCCCATGAGTTCCCATCCCAACACCGTTGCAAAGCCCAATATAAGACCGGCCAACGGCAATTTTTCTTCCGGCCCCTGCAGCAAGAGACCCGGCTATGACGTCGCCCGTTTACAACTGGATACCCTGGGCCGCTCGCACCGTTCCGCTTTGGGCAAAGCTGAATTGGGCAAGGCCTGTAGCCAGTCGGCGGAACTGTTGGGGCTGCCTGCCGGTTACCGCATAGGCATCGTCCCTGCGTCAGATACCGGTGCCTTCGAAATGGCCATGTGGTCGATGCTGGGTCCACGGCCCATCGATGTGTTTTTTTGGGAGTCGTTCGGCAAAGGCTGGAGCAGTGATATCGCGCAGCAGTTGAAGCTGGAGCAACACACCTACTCAGCTCCTTACGGTGAGTTGCCGGATCTGTCCCGGGCAAATCCTGCACACGACATTGTTTTCACCTGGAACGGCACGACGTCGGGGGTGAAAGTGCCGGATGGCGACTGGATCAGCGACCAACGTGAAGGCCTGACCTTCTGTGACGCCACTTCAGCCGTATTTGCCATGGAACTGCCCTGGGACAAGCTCGATGTGGTGACGTATTCCTGGCAGAAGGTACTGGGTGGCGAGGGCGCACACGGCATGTTGATTCTCAGCCCGCGCGCGGTGGAGCGACTGGAGAGTTATACGCCACCCTGGCCTTTGCCCAAAATTTTCCGCCTCACCAAGGGTGGCAAATTGATGGAGGAAATATTCACGGGCTCTACCATCAATACACCCTCCATGCTGTGCGTGGCGGATTACCTCGATGCCCTGGATTGGGTGCAGTCCATCGGTGGCGTTGCCGCAACCATCGCCCGTTCACAAGCCAATCTGGCCGTGTTGGAAACGTGGGTGGAACAACGCGATGATGTACATTTTCTGGCCGCGAAACCGGAGCAACGCTCCAATACCAGCGTCTGCCTGACACTAGACCTGCCCGAAGCTCAGGTAAAAAGCCTGGTCAAACTGCTGGAAGCAGAAGCCGTGGCTTTTGATATCGGAGCCTATCGTGATGCACCTGCCGGCTTGCGTATCTGGTGTGGAGCCACGGTTGAAAGTGAGGATTTGCAACGCTTGCTGCCCTGGCTGGAGTGGGGAATAGCGGAAGTGTCTGCTGCGGGAGGTTCGGTCTGATGTTCCGTATCAAGACATTCAATCGCATTGCCAGCCGCGGGCTGGAGACATTTCCTGCGTCACGCTATGAAGTGGGGCCTGATGTTGACCAACCGCATGCCTTGCTGTTGCGCTCCCACAAATTGCATGGCGCTGCCATCGATCCCGGCTTGCTGGCTGTGGCACGGGCCGGTGCCGGGGTGAACAATATTCCGGTGGCTGATTATGGCAAACAGGGTGTGGTGGTTTTCAATACACCCGGCGCCAACGCCAACGCCGTGAAAGAACTGGTGGCTGCGGGCCTGTTGCTGAGTTCGCGCAATATCATCGGTGGTATGAATTATGTGCAGACTTTGCAGGGTATTACCGACCCACAGCAACTGGCGCAAAAGCTTGAACAGGAGAAAAAGCGTTTTGCCGGCGGTGAAGTGGCGGGCAAGACACTGGGGGTTGTGGGTCTGGGTGCCATCGGTTCGCTGGTTGCCAATATGGCACTGGAATTGGGCATGCGGGTGGCCGGTTTTGACCCGGCCATTTCGGTTGAATCCGCCTGGCGCCTGTCCAGCCGGGTAGAGAAAATGGACAGCCTGGATGCCCTGCTGGCCACGTCGGATTTTATCAGCCTGCATGTTCCGGCCATTCCGCAAACCCATCACTTGCTGAATGCTGAAACCCTGCAGAAAATCCGTCCAGGCGCCCGTTTGCTGAACTTCGCCAGGGAGGAAATCGTTGACCCGGCGGCGGTTATTGCCGCATTGGAACAAGGTCAGTTGTCCGCCTATGTGAGCGACTTTCCGATACCCCAATTGCTGGGTCGTGAGGATGTTTTACTGCTGCCACATATTGGCGCCAGCACCGTGGAAGCAGAAGAGAATTGCGCGGTCATGGCCGCTGACCAGTTGATCGATTTTCTGGAGAACGGCAACATCGTCAATTCGGTGAATTTTCCGCAAACGCGCATGCGTCGGAACGGTGGTTTTCGCATTACGTTTTCCAATGAAAACGTACCGCGGGTGCTGGGTGCTGTCCTGTCTATTCTGGCCGACCACGACATCAACGTGCTGGATA
>CAZRTG010000053.1:0-18398 GCA_964602895.1 uncultured Wenzhouxiangellaceae bacterium | reverse complement strand
ACCCGCACCACATAGGCGCTGCTGCTGCCGTATACCGGTTTGACCACCAATGGAAATCGCAATTTGGCGACCGATTCCTCTACCGGGGCATCTTCGGCAATCATGGCGTGACCCGGCGTTGGCAGGCTGTTGTTGGTACAAAACTCACGAAACAGGTGTTTGTCGCGGGCAATACGCGCCACTTCGTAGGGGATACCCACCAGGCCCAATTTATCGCGAATGCGCGAACACAAGAGCACGTCATCTTCCCAGAACGTGATCACACCATCAGCTTTCAGGTCGGGGTGGGTTTTGAAGAAATCCGTCATGGCCGCCAACGAAGCGCTGTGGTCAGCGGTGTCGGTAAGTATCCACTGCTCGGCATAATTGTGTGCCCAGTTAACCTGTGGGTGCATGATGATCAGGCGACAACCCAGCTCATGCAATCGCTTGAGGGTAAAGCGCTTTTTGCGATTACCGGTATTGACCACCAATAGCACCCGACCTTCAATCGAACTTTTTTTACGTTGTTGCGACAATCTCTTTCAACTCCCTGGCTCAAATTCCTGTCTTGAATTCAGTTCATCCGCTGCAGCAGGCAGCAACTTTCGAAAATAAACCACACGTTCGGTTTCCGTAAAACCCAAAGCAGCATGTGCTGCCAGGCTGTTGGCATCATCGATTTCAACATCGGAGGCGAACTCTTTACAGCCCCGTTGGACACCGAAACTGGCAGCCGCCTGACACAAAGCGTGAGCGATACCCTTGCCGCGATGTTCCGGCCGTACAAAAATACCTTCCAGGAACAGGGCCGGCCGGTGTTGGCAGCCATTGACGTAGTCGTGACGGATGGCGACTTCAGCAAAGCCCATGGCCTTGCCGGCTTCATCGTTGGCGATAAATGCAGTGAACCGGCTGTCGGGATCCAGGCTTTGCAGAAATTGCCGGTGTTCACCGGCAAAATCTTCCGGAAAAAATTCGGCACGCAGACTCAGCCAGTCTTTGTCGGCCGTATCCGTGGTGCTTCGAATGTTCATCCCGGGAAACCTCCATCCTCAGCTGGCATCAGCGAAATGGAAAAGGCTCGCCAGCCATCCAGAACAGCGAGTGGATGGGTGAATGATGGTGCGCTTGAGGCGAGTCGCATTTGCTTGAGCAACCTCTGGTCAATTATGCACTGGCGCAACGCAACATCATACCGGCTTGTTTGCAGGATGCTATGGGCAAGCAACACAAATTAACGGGCAGCACCGGCTGTACTACGAAATCGGGCTATAATCGCCCCTGTTTTAAAGACCATCAGGGAGAACCGCTGGGCCATTACGTGGTCAGAACGCTCTCAACCATCATTCAGAACCACTAAATTTTCCAGGAGCTGCTTCAGAATCACATGTCTGCATTTCTCCAAATTATCCGGCGTTTGAAAACGGCAGTAATGTTCAGTTTGTTTTTGGCCACCGTCCTGCCAGGCGCACTCCAGGCTGCACAATGGGGGCCTATCAATATTGCCGGACGGGAAATCTGGCCGGGACAAACCCTGCGCTTTCCCTGGGGTGGCGAAACCAGCTTCGAATCCGCCTATCTCGACTCACCGGTATTTGTTGCCCGTGGCATCAGCCAGGGCCCGACGCTGTGCGTTACGGCCGGCATACACGGCGATGAAATCAACGGTACCGAGATAGCCCGGCGCGCCTTCAGTTGGATTGACCCACAGGCGCTGTCCGGTACTGTGGTGGTTTTTCCCATGGTGAATGCCGCCGGAGTGCGTACCGGCAATCGCTATATGCAGGACCGACGTGATTTGAACCGGGAGTTTCCCGGCCGTTCCAACGGCAGCGTCACCGCCATCATCGCGTTTATGCTGTATACCGAGATCACCCAGAACTGCAATTACCTGATTGACCTGCACACGGGGTCCTTCAGTCGCACCAACCATCCGCAAATCCGGGTAACCGGCGACGACCCGCGAGCGCTGGAGCTTGCGCGACATTTTGGGGTGGGCATCGTGGTGATCAGTGAAGGCCCCAAGGGCAGCATACGTCGTGAGGCCAACGATATGGGTATTCCATCGATCATTTATGAAGCCGGTGAGCCCTCCCGTTTTGACCTCGACCAAATCGCCCAGGGTGTGCGTGGCATCGATTCAGTGATGGCCCATCTGGGCATGGTGGAGGGTCCGGAAAAAATTGAAGTTCCCGAATCCCGTATTTATACGCGCACCAGTTGGATCCGCGTGCCATCCGGCTCGGGTGGCTATTTCTTTCCCACCGCAGAACTGGGTCAAAAAGTAAAAAAAGGTGATCGGCTGGGTACCATCGTTGATCCTTTGACTGACCGTCAAACCAGCGTTGAATCGACCTCGGATGGCGAAGTCATTGGCATGGCCATGGCGCAGATTGTGCTGTCGGGCTATGCCCTGATCCACCTGGGCCTGACACATCGCTGAAGCCAGCATTGAGTCACAGCATGTAAACTATTGTCGCCTGGCGGCTTTCTGCTCTTCTTCTTCATAAATTTGCGAAGCGGTTTGAACCGCAGTCAATGCCTCGCTGAAGGGCACGTGCTGGTCCGCCGGTGAAGCCGCACGTTTGGGTATGCGCGTTAATACAAAAATGAAAATCACCACGTGAATCACCGTGGTGTACAAATACAGACTGCTCTTGCTGAACAGGGTCATGGCGGCACCGGCCAGGAAGGGACCCACAATGGCACCAATGCCATACATCAGCAGCAGCCCACTGGACACCATCACATATTCCCCCGGCCTGGCATAGTCATTGGAATGTGCGACCGCGATGGAATACAGCGGAAAGGACGTGGCACCCCAGGCCGCGCCGAGCAAAACCAGTACGGTAATGCCCAGGCCGTCATACACCAGGCCCATGATCAAACCGATGCCGGCGGCAAAAATTGCGATCACCGCCATGACGATCCGACGATCGATTCGATCGGACCAGAAGCCCAGTGGCCATTGTCCGGCAGCACCGCCGAGGATGGCTGCCGTCATGAAAGCCGCTGCCGTGGACGCCTTGTCCGAAACGCCTGCGGTAAAAACCGGTGCCAAAGACCAGAAAGCACCATTAGCCAATCCGGACGCCAAACAGGCCATGGCTCCGGTTTGGGAAATGGCCAGCAGGCGCTTGATATCCAGTTGCACCGAACCCGATTGTTTGGGCGTGGTGGAGGTCGACATCACCACAGGCACTGCCGCCAGCGAAACCAGCACAGAAGCAATCGCAAACAGGGCCATGTCAGCCGGATCATGCAATTGCAGCAATTGCTGGCCCACCGCCATCAAAATCAGGCTGATAAAAGTATAAGCTGAAAAAACCAGCCCGCGATTTTCGTTATCCGATTTTTCGTTCAGCCAGCTTTCGATGACCACATAAAGAATGGCAAAACAGAAGCCGGAAATCAGCCGCAGCAACCACCAGGTCCAGATATTGACGAACAAGGCCAGAATCAAAGGTGCAGCAGATGCAATGGCGGCCATGGCAGCAAACACCCGCACGTGCCCCAGCTTGTGTACCAGTTTGACCCCACGCAAACAGCCAATGGTGAAGCCAAGGAAATAGGCGCCACCCATCAGGCCAATGCTGATGGTGGAAAAGGCCTCCATATTGGCACGCAAAGGTATCAGAATGCTTTGCAGGCCCTGGCCTGCCAGCAGAATGGCAACGCCCAACAACAGGGAGGCAACCGGTGTGAGTGCTCGAATCATGGGCGGCATGATACCGGTGGCTGTAGGCAGGTGCCACAGAAAATGTCACCCAGGCCGGACACCTGTCAGATCAACTTTCCCGCTGTTCATCCTGGATATCGGCGACAAAGTGACAACCCTTGCTCACCGGATTCAGGCTTGCAGCGTGTACCACCAACAAGGCAGTCTGCACCGCATTACGCAATTCAATCAGCTCACGGGTCAAACGGCAATCACGATAGAACGACTGAATCTCTTCACGCAAACCCAGTAAAATGTGTCTGGCTCGTGCCAGTCGCCGTGGTGAACGCACGATTCCGGCATAGTTCCACATGGTCTGCTGTACCAGTGACAAATCCTGATGAACCAGAGTGGCATCCGGAATTTCGCACGGACTGTCCCAGTTGCGCGGTTCCGGCAGCGGCTCTTTCTGCATTGCGATGTCCTGTATATCGGCCCGGGCCGTGGCATGCGCACCGGTGAGACATTCAAGCAGGGAAGTTGAAGCCAGACGATTGGCGCCATGCAATCCCGTGCAAGCAGTCTCGCCGATGGCATTGAGGTTGAGCACATTGCTGCGTCCGTTCAGGTCAGTATGCACACCGCCACAGGAGTAGTGCGCCGCTGGCACCACCGGTACGGGCTGCCGGCTGATATCGACGCCGTATTCCAGACTGCGCTGAAATACCCCGGGAAAGCGTTCTTGCAGGAAATCAGCCGACATCGCAGAGGTATCGAGATAGACGCAAAGATCACCGCTGACCGCCAGTTCATGGTGGATGGCTCGGGCCACCAGATCGCGGGGGGCCAACGAGCCCAGCGGATGCAGGGTATTCATAAACCGTTCACCAGCAGCATTGATCAACACAGCACCCTCGCCTCGCAAGGCCTCGGTCACCAGGAATCGAGGTGCATTGTTGGCAAAAAATACCGTGGGATGAAATTGCACGTATTCCAGATCCATCACCCGCGCACCGACGCGATAGGCCATGGCCACGCCATGGCCAACGGTACCGGGCCGGTTGGTACTGTACTGGAATATCTGACCCAAACCACCGGTAGCCAGAATGGTTTTTCTGGCAACGATGGCCACCGGCTCGGTTTCGCCCTGCGGTAGCACCCAGGCACCGAAACAGGTCAAGGGCGCATAACGGGCCGCTATATCATTGGTGTTGTGCGACAGGGTAAGCAAATCGATGGCGATGGCGCCCGTCATGCGCTGGATATTGGCGGTGGCATCCACCCTGGCTGAAACCGCAGAATGTATGGCCCGGCCGGTCAGATCGCGTGCATGAATAATGCGTCGTTCGCTGTGGCCACCTTCGCGGGTGAAATCCAACTCACCTTCGGGGCTGCGGTCGAAATCAACCTTCAATTCATCCAGCAACAGTTCACGTACGGCTGACGGGCCATCGCGCACCAGTTGCTCGACGGCGGCCGGGTTGGCTGTCCCGTCGCTGGCAGCGTAAATGTCCTCGGCCAGGCTGCTACTGTCTGTCTGTCCGTTATCTGCCCGGTGGTCATAAATAATGCCACCCTGGGCCCAGTCGCTGTTGGCTTCGGCCGGGCTGCCCATGGATAACATATGTACTTTCAGACCGGCACGTGCTGCTTTGAGTGCATAGGCCGAACCTGCCAGGCCGGCGCCTATGACCAGGCAATCCGTTTGCAGGATCTTGTTGCTCATTGCCGCGCAGATTCAGCTGCCGATTTAGAGACGGCCTTGCGCGCCACCATGTCCATACTCAGGTCAGCCGCAACCGCAGAATGGGTCAAGGCACCTATGCTGATCACGTCCACACCAGGCAACACATAATCGGCCAGGTTGGCAAGTGTGACGCCTCCGGAAATCTCGACCAGCGCCCGGCCGGCGATGCGCTGGACTGCATTGCGGATTTGCGTGGGCTGCATATTGTCCAGCAGGATAACATCTGCGCCCGCCGCTACCGCTGCATCAACCTGGCTCAGGGTATCCGTTTCCACTTCAATACGGCTCAAGTGTGGTGCCGCCCTGCGTGCAGCAGCCACGGCTTTGCGAATGGAGCCTGCTGCCGCGACATGGTTGTCCTTGATCATCACGTGTTCGCCCAATGAAAAACGATGATTGAAACAACCACCGCAGCGCACTGCGTGCTTCTCCAGTGCGCGCCAACCGGGTGTGGTTTTACGCGTGTCGGCAATCCGTATGTCACCGTAAGGGATGGCAGATTTTTCTGCCGTTACTTCGGCCGCCCGGGTTTGAGCGGCTTTGGCCGCATCCGCATAGCGCCTAGCCTGCGTGGCAATACCGCTCAGGCGCTGCAGGAAGTTCAGTACCGTACGCTCCGCACTGAGCAATGCAATGGTTGATCCTTCTATCTGCATGACGGTCCTGCCGGCTTTAAGCGTTTGCCCATCATGGGCCAGACACTTGATTTTCAGAGTCGGATCGACACGCTCAAAAACCCGTTTGGCTACAGCGATACCACACAACACCAGTTCCTGGCGTGCCAGTATTTTGGCGGTGGAACGATGTGTGGTCGGGAATATTGCCTGGCTGGTGAGGTCGCCAAAAGCCAGATCTTCCTGTAGCGCCAGGGTGATCAGTTGTTCAGTTTGCGGGTGCAAGTTCAAACATCCTGTCTATACAACGGCCTGCCCGCAAGCGCAGGTCTTCATCCAACTCAATAATCTGTTCGGGCTGGGGGTCAAGCAATGCATCACGAATGTTCTGCAGTGAGTTTTTCTTCATATAGGGACACAGGCGGCAACCGCCAATAAAGGCTTTTTCCGGGTCTTCAATTGCCAGACGGCCCACCAGACCACATTCTGTGAGCATCAGGAAATAAGGCGCCCGGGTAGTACGTACATACTTCATCATACCGCTGGTACTGCCCACATAATCGGCCAGGCTGGCTACTTCCTCGGTACACTCCGGATGCGCCACCACTTTGAGGCCGGGAAATTGCTCGCGCGCCTCGCTGATCTGTTCTGCAGTAAACTCCTCATGCACCACGCAGGTACCATCGGAGGAAATGATCTCCTTGTTGCTGCCGCGTTTGGCCAACTCCTGCCGCAGATTGTCTGCCATCAGGCGGTCGGGAACAAACAGGATTTGCTGCTGCGGCAAGGACTCGACGATGTCGTACACATTTCCTGAAGTGACACAAACATAGCTCTCGGCTTTTACTTCTGCCGTGCTGTTGATATAGCAAACCACCGCTGCTTCAGGATAAAGCGCTTTGAGCCTGCGAACCTCTTCTCCGGTGATGGAATCGGCCAAAGAGCAGCCTGAGCCCTGATCCGGTATCAGCACCTGTGCATCGGGGCAAAGTATTTTTGCCGTCTCCGCCATAAAAACCACACCGGCAAATACGATCACATCGGCCTTTGATTCGCGCGCCCGATCAGCCAGAAAATAGGAATCACCTTTAAAATCACCCACACCGTAAATGATTTCCGGTTCGACATAGGAATGCGCCAGAACGACCGCATTCTTTTGTTTTTTGAGCTGATTGATTTCAAGTGTTAATGGCGCAATTTCCCGACAGGTATCAAGGTTCCACTTGCGTCCACTGGCACAGTCGACGTGCATCAGCGATGTCAGCAAGCGACGCGCCTCCTGTTCAATCTGTTCAGGCCCGGCCTGATCGGCTATTTTATTACGTACCTGGCTTGCAGCGGTGTTCATAAGCACTCACCATATGAAATTCGTGAACCATTAATTACAAAACATGATATTTGGCCAAATTCGGCACTTACAAGTTGACAGTTGCTGACAAGCCTAAATTATATGCAGTGGAGTAACCATTGATTAATAACACCCATTCATTTTTTGGGTCACTTTTTGACCCACGTTTCATTCTGCTGGTCGTAATGTTGAGCCTGGCGCCAGGCCAGAATGCCCAGGCAACGGATTATTATCAGACCCATTTCCAGGCACATTTTGATCCAGAGCATGGCGTTGCCAATGTCAGCATAGAAATCAAGCAGGCCTCTTCTTTGGCCAGGCAACTCGACCTTGCTGCATCCGCGGCCCGTTACAGCAACTTCAGTGGTGACGGCACGATTGAACACAAGCAGGATCGATTGTTATGGACCGTTCCGGCAAGCGGCGGCAAGCTGGAGTATCAGGTTAAAATCGATCACCGTAAAGGCGATGCGCATGATGCCCGCATGACCGACAGTTGGGCTGTTTTACGACTGGACAGCCTGTTCCCTCCAACGCGGGTAAGAGCGCTGAAAGGTGCTGCTTCAAAATCTTCTTTAAGCCTGAAAGGGCCGCCTGGCTGGGTATTTGAAAGCCGTTATGGGCCGGTAAACAAAACGCTGGAAATCAGCACCAAAGGAAGAAAATTTGACCGCCCTACCGGTTGGCTGGCAGCCGGCAAACTGGGCATACGCCGCGATCTGATCCGTGATCGGAAAGTGGTAGTGGCAGGCCCGCCGGGCCAGGGTATGCGCCGCCTGGACACTCTGGCATTTTTGCGTTGGACCATGCCCAAGCTGTTGCAGGTATTCGATCGTTTTCCAGAACGTTTGCTGATTGTGGGTGCCAGCGATGACATGTGGCGTGGCGGCCTGTCCGGACCTTCGTCCATTTATTTGCATACCGAAAGACCTTTGATCAGTGAGAACAGCACATCCACACTGGTGCATGAGTTGGTTCATGTAGCGACCGCATCGGCCACTACCCGTGACAACTGGCTGATTGAGGGTCTGGCTGAATACTACAGTCTGGAGATTTTGCGCCGTAGCGGTGGCATCAGCCAGAAACGTTTTGACCAGTCCCTGCAGGGGCTGGCGGACTGGGTCAGGCGCAAGAAAGGCAAACTGGTTTCGCCCTCAACCGGTGCCAACACCGCACGGGCGGTTTTATTGCTGGCCAAATTGCAACAGGAGCTGGTGCAGAATGATGCCGGCAATCTGGATGAAATCGTGCAGCAGCTGGTGGACGACGGCAACATTACCGGCAAGCACTTACTGACATTGACCGAAGAAGCTTTGGGCACCCGAAGCTCCGTTCTGCGTGATGCTCTGCCAAAACAGGATACCGGCCATTCCTGATTCATCAGGCCAGCTATGCCGCCAACGTATTTTATGGTTTGTTAGCGCTACACGCGGCTTACTGGACCTGGGATGGTCACTGGCTTTACGGTTGGGACCAGGTTTTGTGGATATTGGGTTTCTTCGCCATTGAAATGAATGTCAGGGATTGGCGCGAAGAATTACAGGAGGAAGACATGGAAAAGACCATAATGGCTGATCATCCGGCTACCGGGAGTGCTTTATGAAACGTCCCGTATTTCCCGGTGTGGACCAGGTGCGTCAACTGCCACAACAACTGAATATGATCGTACCGGCTGCCTGGGAAGACCGTAACGGCCATGTCAACGTGCAGTACTATCTGACACTGTACGAACTGGGTGGCTATGAAGTGCTCGAAGAGGTGGCTTTGGGGGGCGACTACCTGGAGCAGAATCACCTGGGACTGTTTGACCTCGAACACCACCTCAGTTTTCGTGCCGAAATCCGTGTAGGTGACAGCGTCAGCACCTTCAATCGACTGCTGGCCATGAATCAAAAACGCTTCCACGGCATGTTTTTCATCATCAACGACACGCGCGAACAACTGGCCTGCACCATCGAATACATCACCGCGGGTGTGGATTTAAGAAGTCGCAGAACTACCGCCTTTCCAACTGACTTTCAACACGGCCTACAAAAACAACTCAAGCGTCACCGGGCTTTAGACTGGCCAGCTCCGATTTGTAACGCGATCAGTATTCAGGGAAGCTCTGAATAAATCAGAGTTTCCTCAGGACTGAAAACCTTCCGGATCAGTATGCGTCCAACCCCGGTTGGTAGATCCCCGCCGGGAAGGCAACATATCCAAGAACGCCGTCAACCATTTAAAGAGTGAAAGTCGACATCCCAATTAGCGGCAAGATCATTGAAACACAATTGACAGATAGCAAAAGGAGAGTAATATCATGTAGAACGAGTTCCCTTGGATTTTCCTTTGTCGACCCGCTGCGGGGACTACCAACCACTTGCATGCATCAGTCACGCTTGTCACGGAGCGACAATCATGACCCGATTATTACCGCTGGCAGTCTGCCATTGCGCCCTTCTGCTCGCCTTGCTGTTGGTCGGTTTCTCTGCGCATGCGGCTGGACTGCCCGATACCGGCCAGACGACCTGCTACAACGACACCGCTGCCGACAGCGTGTCGGCATCCAATTCTGCCAGCATCGCCCGCGACGGCGGTACCCATCCGCGTCAGGATTGCCGCTACGGGCGCGACGCGGCAGCGGTAGCTGGGGTGCTGACCAAGACCGGCGCCGGTGCCAAGGGCTTCGACTACACCAAGATCGCCAACGACGGCAGCGAACTTGCCACCAATGCCGCACTAGGCAGCAACCCTGGTGACTGGGCCTGTACACGCGACAATACCACCGGATTAACCTGGGAAGTTAAAACCACCAGCGGCTTGCGCGACATGGCCTCAAGATACACCTGGTACAGCACCAATGGCGCCACCAACGGTGGTCATGCAGGGCTCGATACCACGACCACCAACTGCAACGGCACCCTGGCGAGCTGCAACACTCAGGCGATTGTCGCCGCCGTTAATGCGGGTAGTGGCCTGTGCAATGCCAGCGACTGGCGCCTGCCCACGCTGCGCGAACTCCTCACTCTGATACTAGACGATGGTTCCAATCCCAGCATCGATCCGTCCTATTTCCCCAACACACAGGCATCGTTCTTTTGGACCTCGTCGTCGTATGCCGCTGCTCCAAAAAACGCGTGGAACGTCGACTTTTATGGTGGCAATAACATCGGCAACATTAAGTCAGTCCAAAGCTACGTGCACTTGGTTCGTAGCGGGCAGTTTTAAGCCCGTCGGGTCTCTATTCATCATGACATGCTACGACCATCTGCCCATTTGGCGCGACGCCGTGCTTGGCCACGCTGCTTCCACTTTTCAATCTGCATCACCCTCAGAGTCCGCCATGTCCCATCACCTTCCCAACCCGGCCGCGCTGCTGACCGCGCTGGTTGCGCTGGCTATCGGGCCACAAGTCCAGGCCGCCTGCTCTGCTGCCAACCCCAACGCCAACATGATTGAATCTACACCCACCAGCGCCTTCACCATCCACGGCAACGGCACCGTCACCCATGCTCTGACCGGCTTGATGTGGAAGCAATGCGTCCAAGGTTTGAGCGGAGCGGGCTGTGCCAACGGCTCTGCAACAACCATGACCTGGAGCGCCGCACTGACTGCCTCTGTTACGGATCATACCGCCGGGTATAGCGACTGGCGACTGCCCAACAAAAAGGAACTCAACTCCATTGTTGAGTTGTGTGGTTGGGATCCATCGATCAATTTGAACGTATTTCCAGCCACGCCGGCGGCATATTTTTGGTCTTCGTCATCGTATAGCTCCTATGTCCCCTACGCTTGGGAAATCAGTTTCAAATATGGCGTTGAGCTCGGCAAAATAAAGTCGACCGCAGTCAACGTGCGCTTGGTTCGTGGAGGACAGTCCTTTGACTCTTTTGATGCGGCGTCGCCGATTTTGGAATTGATTTTCGACGACGGGTTTGAATGAATGGCTGCAACATTTACGTCAAAGACCGCTCGACGCTTGCAATGTCACTCAGAAACCGCCGGATGCGGAGCTGCCCCTATCCGCTGGTGTGTCCCCTCGCTACGATAGGTCGAGTCCGACAGGCTCCTGGCTGAAAAAACTTATGGCATGATGCTCTGTATACTTGCGCGCCGGAGCGACACAGCATGACCACGTTGATCATCATTGGCCTTACCTGCGTCGTGTCTTTTGTCGCGTTCAGCAATCGGCACTGGCTTGAGGCTCTGATTCTATGGCCACCAGCGGTTAAGCGCGGCGAGTACTACCGACTGCTGACGTATGGTTTCGTGCATGCTGATGGCACGCACCTGCTGTTCAACATGTTCACTCTGTACTTTTTCGGTCAAGCCATGGAACCGCTGTACACCGGTACCCTCGGTCCGTTGGGTTTCGCCATCTTCTATGTGCTTGGTCTGCTGGTGTCGATAATGCCAACCTGGCGGGCCAACCGGGACAACGCAAGCTACCGGTCACTGGGGGCTTCCGGTGCGGTATCGGCGGTACTGTTCGCCTTTATCCTGATCGCACCGTGGAGCATGATCCTGGTGTTTTTTCTGCCGGTACCGGCGATTCTGTTTGCAGTGGCGTATGTCGGCTACTCCATCTACCTTGACCGCAAAGGCGGAGGTAACATCAACCACAGTGCACATCTTTGGGGCGCAGCCTACGGCGTTATTTTTACCATCGTGATGCAACCCAAGACTTTGCAATTATTTTTTGATCGGCTCATGCACCCAAGTTTCGGATAAGGGAGCGATTCAATTACTGTTCAGGACTGAAAACCTTCCAGAAATGATATCAGGTTGGCGCCCAGATCAGCGCTGAGATAACCCCCTTCCTGCACCAGTAAGGTAGGCAATTCCAGGGCAGCAATCCGGCTGGCAATTTTGCCAAAACCCGGGGTAGTGATCGCCAAACCCTTGAGCGGATCGGATTCGTGTGCGTCCAGCCCCAAAGCCACCACCAGGGCACCGGGCGCAAACGCTTCGATGCGCGTCAGTGCCCTGTCCAGTTCTGCAAGATAGTCCTTGTCACCTGTACCACGTGGCAGTGGCAGGTTCAGGTTATAGCCCAGGCCCTCTCCCCGACCACGTTCCGCCGCATGACCCCAGAAAAAAGGATAGAAGCGCACCGGGTCAGCGTGCAGTGATACCGTTAACACATCGGACCTCTGGTAGAAAATATCCTGTGTGCCATTGCCGTGATGCACATCGATATCCAGAATGGCCACCCGGTCAAACTCAGCCAATAACTCCTGTGCGGCGATGGCGCTGTTGTTCAGATAACAGAAGCCGGCAGCAAAATCCTTGCCGGCATGGTGTCCTGGCGGGCGACACAGCGCGTAAGCGCTGTCGTCTTCATCCATGAGCAAGGCAGCACCCTGCACTGCGGTATGCGCGCTGGTCAAGGCACTGTTCCAGGTTTCCGCCGAGACGGGACAGCCGGTGTCCAGCATATGGAAGCCTGCCTGGCCCACGGCCGATGCCGGATAGGCTCCATCCCGCCGGTCCGGATGGATATTGGGCACCACCTCGGCGGATGCCCCATCGATATAACACCAGCGTCGATAGATATTCTGCAAAAACTGCAAATACTCCGGCGTATGTATGGCGGCAATGGGCTCCAGGCCGGCATCTTCCGGCTCCAGTCGTTCCAGACCTGCCGACAAGGCTGCCTGCAACAAACGATCTGCCCGTTCCGGAACTTCGGGATTTTCCTGCGCAGCCCCGGATGACAGGAAGTGTTGTGGGTAATGGTTTTTCTGAAGTTCCGAGAAAATTACTTTCATGGCGGTTTATCACCTGTTGGAAGACATGGCTGAAACGATTGCAATGATTCGAAGTGTTCACCCCAGGCTTTATAAATGCAATCCCGGTCTGCATGGATCAGGCCTGCATGGGTATAAAAGTCACGGGCGGTTTGATTGTCCCGGTCAACTGCCAGGCGCATAAAAACGGCGCCCTGCCCGGCTGTCCGTTTTGCGGTTTCGGCCAACAACCGGCGCCCCAGCCCGGTGCCACGTGCACTGTTATCGACATAGATATCCTGCACGTAAACCCCACGTTTTCCAGCCCAGCTTGAATAGGTAAAAAAATACAGACACAAACCGATGGCCAAACCATCGCGCTCGGCAATCAAGGCTTCAAAGCACGGCCTGTTTCCAAAACCATGTCGTAAAAAATCATCCGGAGTACTGCTTACCTGCTCACCCATTCCCAAGCTTTCTGCCAGGGCTTTTATCATGCTGTGAATGCCGGTCGCGTCTTGCGCAGTAGCTACGCGGATATTGATTTCAGCCATGGGTCAATTCATGATCCAGGGCCTGATTCAGGCTATGATCCGGGCTATGATCCGGGCCATGATCCGGGCCATAACCCGGGCTATGGCTCAGGCCATGACGCTGCGCTAAAGCCTGCAGGCTGGCATCCAGACCATCCAGTATTTCGGCAATCTCGGCATCGTTAACAGTCAGCGGTGGGCAGACCATGAAATGATCCCCTTCCAGGCCCCCGCGGGTACGTCGTGAGTAGATGATAAGGCCTCGCCGGTAGGCCTCTTCTACCAACTCGACATGCGCATTGAGACCGACCGGCAAGGGCTTCATGGTCTGCCGATCCGAGACCAGTTCAAAAGCCAGCAACAATCCTTTGCCGCGCACATCACCAATAAACTCATAACGCGACATCAATTCCAGCAAGCCCGCTTTTAATTTATTACCCTGAATTTCAGCAGCTTGCACCAGATTCTGCTGCTGCAGTTCCTGCAACACCGCTAGGCCGGCGGTACAGGCCAGTGGATTTCCCGCATAAGTGTAACCGTGGGCAAAACCACCTGCGGCCATGACCGCATCAACAATGTATCGCTGTGCCGCCATGGCGCCCAAAGGTGCATAACCTGCTGCAAAACCTTTGGCCATGGCAATGATATCGGGCTGGTAGTCCCAGTGTTCGGCAGCCATGAATTTGCCGGTACGACCTGCGCCGGTCATGACTTCATCCAGAATCAGCAGGATATCGAACTCACGACAGATGGCCTGTACCTTGCGATGCCAGCTATCCGGCGCCACCAGCGCGCCGGTGGAGGCACCGCCAATGGGTTCCATGATGAAAGCCAACACGCTTTCTGGCCCCTCTTCGATGATTTTTTCGCGCAGCAATGTCGCGTAGCGTTCCCCGCGCTGTTCCAGACTGAGGTCGTCCTGATCCAGATAACAGGTGGGTGCAGGAATTTTGGGCATACTGGCCATCATGGGCGCAAAAGGCTGGGTGAATTGTTTCATGCCGGTAACCGATGAAGCGCCCAGCGTGGAGCCATGATACGAAGGGAACAACGAAATGACTTTCCAGCGTTTGGGTTGACCTTGCGTGAGCACGTATTGCCGGGCCAGTTTCAAACAGCTTTCCACGGCTTCCGAACCGCCGGATACAAAAAAAATCCGGTCCATGCCTGCCGGCATCAATGAAGCCGTCAGCGCTGCCAGCTCTTCAGCAGGTTCGTTCTCAAAATGCAGACGATAGCCAAAAGTGGCCTTGTCCATTTGCCGTTTCATGGCGGCCAGCACACGCGGATTGGAGTGGCCGATGTTGGAGACCATGGGACCGCTGGAGGCATCCAGATAACGCTTGCCGTTCACATCCCAAAGATAAACGCCTTCGGCGCGATCCAGGCGGGGCCGGGGTGCACTGGTCTGGTAAAACAGATGGCTTTCAGATCTGGACTTCATCGGTTGCCTCTAGGGATCCTGGTGATTCAAACTCACGTGCTTTTTCTGCGGGCTCGTCAATTTTCAAAATTGTAAATCCGGTAAAGCCATACAACAAGGAGACCAAAGGGTTTATGAGATTGAACAGGGCAAAAGGCAAATAGGCAAAAGTGGCCACACCGAGGGTACTGGCCATAAAGGCACCACAGGTGTTCCACGGTACCAATGGCGAGGTCAG
Organism: uncultured Wenzhouxiangellaceae bacterium; assembly: GCA_964602895.1. Classification (GTDB taxonomy): domain Bacteria; phylum Pseudomonadota; class Gammaproteobacteria; order Xanthomonadales; family SZUA-36; genus JAWXBM01. Next base: position 3,144 of record CAZRTG010000053.1, on the reverse strand, counting down.
CGTCCCGGCATCTTCGATGGCACGTGACAGGTTGCGAGCTTTGAGACCGCGACGACGGAATTCGGCCCGGTACATCCGTCCTGGCAGCACAATGGCCAAATACTGGTCAGCAGCCACGATATTCATGCCGACGCAGGTCACCAGCACGGAAGCAATCAACGCCCCGGTGGATTTGGCTGCTTTCAGAATGGACTGGATCAAACGCACCAACAGGCCGGCATGTTCCATTACGGCGCCAAAGGCCAGTGCGCACAGTATCAACCAGATGGTGAACAGCATACTGCTCATGCCGCCACGGCTCAGCAACGAATCGATCGCCTCGTTTCCGGAATTTGAAACATAGCCGCTAGAAAATGCGCTCCACACCCCTTTGAGCATGGCCAAAGGTGCAGGCAGCTCCGGCGCGGCGGCAAAAGCCAGTACCTGTGCCGGTTGCATGATCACGGCCATCACACCACCAAATAACGCACCGATCATTATGGTTGGAAAGGCAGGAAACTTCCTCACCGCCAATGCAAACACCAGAATCAACGGCAGCAATGTCCAGAAGCTGATATTGAAGTTATCCTGCAAATGCTCCAGTGCGCCCAGGCTGATGGTCTGCTCTGCTGCGACATCGGCATTCAAACCAATAAACAAAAAGATGATCAGGGCCAGAGTGTAAGAAGGAATGGTAGTCCAGGCCATATGGCGAATATGGGTAAACAACTCCGAGCCGGCAACGGCAGGTGCCAGATTGGTGGTGTCCGACAAGGGTGACATTTTATCGCCGAAATAGGCGCCGGAAACGACCGCTCCCGCGGTGATTTCAACCGGTAACCCAAGTGCCTGTGAAACACCAACCAGACCGACGCCCAGTGTGCCTGCGACCGTCCAGGAACTACCAATACTGACCGAAGCGATGCTGCAGATCAGACAAGTGGCAATATAAAAATAACTGGGGTTCAGTATTTTTACACCGTAGTCGATCATGGTCGGCACGGTACCGGCCAGCATCCAGGTGCCGATCAGCGAACCGACCGCCAACAGGATCAGGATGGCACCCATGGCCGTGGAAATTCCCTCTACGATGGCTTCCTGAATGGCTGGCCAACGATAGCCGTTCTTGATAGCCACTATCGCGGCTATCATGGCAGCCATCAACAGGGCTACCTGGGAGCCACCACCATTCGAATCAGAACCATAAAGGTAGACTGATGTTGAGAGCATGATAATGAGCGCCAGAATGGGAATCAGCGCGTCAAGCAACGAGGGTTCACGGGTCGTGGAGACAGCGGATGAGCTCTTACGTGTTGGGGCAATCATTGATTCGGCTTTTATCCTGTTACCTGAAAATTAAGGAAACTCTGATTTATTCAGAGGTTTCCTGGTACATGGGTGTGCCAACATTTTCAATGATTGTAAATCATTGGAAATGAAGCCAAACACCAATTTCCGTTTTGGGCACGCTTTTTGTTTGGCGTGCTCCGAAAATTCGTGGATGAATTTTTCAGAGTTTCCTTGATCCGTAGCGACTCAGTCTGTCACATTCCCATCGTCTTTGCCGAACCGGATCACGGCAAAAGCGCCCCGGCTGAAGGCAGGTATGGCAGACAAAACCTGTTGCCGTTTCAGTCCTTTGATTTTCTCGATCTGTTCCCCATGACTCAGCAGCCTGCCGTACCAAAGCCATTGTTCAGTCAGTCCGGCTGCCAGTTCGACATTGCTTTGCCGCTGTGTCGCCAGCCGTCCGAGCAGATGATCCCTGGCTTCGGCGACTTCTTCTGTCGAGGGTGGATGCAGTTCCAAATCCGCAATCTGTTCGCGAAACAACAGCTCCAGAGCCGCAGATTTGTCCGGGTCCACACCTGCACTCAAACTGATCCAGGCACGTTGGCCGTCGGATCGGTACTGGCTGTCAATATAGTAGGCAAGCCCGCTATTGCTGATCGCCCGCTTCCCCAATCGGCCTTCATAATCATGCGCCAGAATGTACTGCAGGGCTCGCCAGGCCAAATAGTCAGCCGAAGTTGCCAAAGGTGCCTTGACCACATATCCCAATTGCGCCTGTGCCAGCGGATAGGGCCAATTCAGCCTTCTATCATCGGCAGGATTTTGTACGGGCTGGTACGGCACCATCGGTGCAGCCCGCAGACCCTTCAATCGTGCTTTCGCCCGGGCGATTTCCGGTGCTTCCAGCTTCCCGGTCAATACAGTCAGGCGAATTTCCGCTGCCTTTCTCGGTGTTGATTGGATACCCAGCATGGACTCAAAAACCTCATTCAGACGAGTGGCGGGATCCATGCTCTGCAAAGCCGCCTGTTGGTCAGGCACCAATTTATCCACTTCTGCTAACAAAGTAGCCAGACTTTCACTCACTTGATCCGGCAGACATTGGGTACTGAGACTGCTGACGCCCCATTGCGGATCATTGCTTTTCAAATGAGCGCTGCCCTGCCATTGATTGCCATCAACAATCAGGCTGACAAATGCGGCAGCCGAGGCCGGATTACTTTGTACCAGCATTGGCAGACCCTCAGCCATTACAAACTGCTGTGGGGCCGGCAATTTCCCTGAACTGCTTTGCCTGCTTCGGGGACTTGAGCTATCGGACCGGGTAAGCTCTGGTAATTCACGAGGTTCAGCAGCGCGAGGCGGTGCGACCGTTGAGGTGGCGGCTGAAACCATTTCGGTCACTGCGGGCATTCCATCCGCACGATACCAGCCACCGGTTTGTTGCCAGGGCTGCAGCCGCCTGTTCGCCAAATCAATCAGGTCTTCATTGCTGATCTGCGCGACGGTTTGCGGCAAAGCCAGCCACTGATCCAGCGCATTCAGCCCCTCAAAAAAAGCCAGTTGATGTGCCGCCTCTTCATGGCTACCCAGGTCATAAACCAGTTCTTCCAGTACACGCTGTTTGCTGCGCTGCAAAGCAGCGTCGCTGATTTGCCCTTCACGCACCTGTTGAAACGCATCATTGACCCGTTCCTGAACCGTCTGTTCTGACTGGCCAGGGGCCAGGGTACCGCGGATGCTGAACAGATAACGCTGTGCAGAAGGAGGAAACCAGGTGCTCAAACCGTCCAGCTTTCCGTACAAAGCCGTACCGGGTTGAGCTGCGGTAGTGCCATATTCCTGCATGAAATTAACCCCGGAACCGCCACT
>CAZRTG010000052.1:0-18879 GCA_964602895.1 uncultured Wenzhouxiangellaceae bacterium | reverse complement strand
ATTGATCAGAGGCTCCCTCCGGGAGGTGCTTCAAGTATGGTTACTGTGGAGAAATTGTATCAGGTCGGACTTCGGTGCAAGCTCAACAACTTCAGCAGCGTCAGTAACAGCAAGCCAGCCAGCCAGTTATGTGCTACCGCCAGGCCAATCGGCAATTCATAAAACACGGCAGCCACGCCCACCGAGAACTCTGCCACGATCAATAACAGTAAAACCACGCCGGTATGGCGTGCGGTTCCGGGATGGCGCAAGGCCATCTGGGCTGTCAACAGAATCAACACGCTGGTCACAATGGCCATCAGACGATGGGTACGGTGTATGGCAATGCGCTCAGCCCCGCCAATTGCCTGGCCATCGGCTGTGACTTCATGATGACGGGTCAGGTCCAGGGCTTGAGCAAGTTCAGGACCTGGTAACCAACCACCGTGACAGTCGGGCAGGGTTTTGCAGGCATTGGCGGCAAAATTGGCACTGGTCAAACCGCCCAAAAGGATTTGCAGACACAAGGCCAGTAGCGCAATGAGGATCAATGGGCTTGGCAGTGGTGTAGCTATACTGTAGGCGTCAAATCGTACCGGGGGCTTGGCCGACAGACTGAACCACAACCAGCCCAGTAATCCCAGCATGGCAAAGCCGCCGGCAAGATTGCCGATCACCACTGCCGGGTCATGCAGGCTGCCCGAGCGCAAGCCCAGCAAGGCCAGCCAGACGGTTAGCCCGAGCAATGCCAGTGCTACCCATCGATAGCGGCGTTGGTGAAATGCCAGCATATTCAGGAACACGATAAAAACACCCAGCAGACTGGCAACCGCACGATGTAAGGGTGTTGCCCAGGCGAGCGGTTGTTCGGCTTCGGCCACGATGCGCTTGTAGGCGTCACGGGCCATTTGTTCCGTTGTCGAGGCAGGTTGATTGCGGTCCGCTGGCGTGCTGGTTTCCGGTACACCGATGCGGCCATAACAGTCCGGCCAATCCAGACAACCGATACCGGAATGTGCCAGCCGCAGATAAGCGCTCAACGATACCAGCAGGATGACCAGTAGCAGCGATAGTCCGGTCAGGGATTTCAATGGTATATGTCTTTAAAAAAACTCATCTCAGGGTGGCCTTTGTCCCGGAACTCCGGGTAATCCCATTCAAGATCCATTAAAAGCTTCCTTTGCCCGTAAAGGCCGCAGTCTTTGCGCTGTGTTCAGTCTTTGACGCGCATAACCTGCACCGCCTCGCCACGCACCAGCCTGACATAGCGTGGAGTGGCCTTCCATTCTACCCGGTCGAGGCCGATCTGAAAGCTCCACACCCAGGCGGCATCATACTGGAACTGGTAATCGTTTCCAGACCAGTACTCACCTTTCTGCGTATTGGGAAAATAGCGCGGGTTGATCGTTGGGGGTGACAGATTGAGGCGTGGATCGGAAATCGAACCCAGTTCATCGCGAGTAGGCATGCGCCAGTCGCTGTAGCCACACAATGCAAGGGCATTGATGGCAGCAACATAAGAAGCAGTGTCGCAATCGCTGCCGGTGCACTCGCCGCCATCGGGCAACCCGCGATAGTCCAGTTCACCGTCGTGTGACTCTTCCGGGTCGAACCAGCTGTAGGTGTTATCGCGGCTTTGTAAGCCTGCTGCCGCACTCTTGACTTCCCAGGTCAGGTGGGTAAATTCGTCGTAAGTACAGCTGCCAGGGGCCACAGATATATCCAGAATCTGGCCTGTTGCGTCAACAGCACGGTACTTCGTATCATGAATCTCCGGACCCGGACCGGATTCGCGATTACAGCCGCCGAGCATCAGCGCCATGGCGCAAGCTGAAACGAAAGATAATTGTCTGAATTTTTGCATGGGCGCATAGTATTGAGAAGAAAAGAAGATGTATTTGACCTGCATCAACCGCAAATGAAAAGCCATTGTTTAGAATCGCTGAAATTATTGTTACAAACGGAGTGTATCCAATATGAGCCAGGAATCCACGCAAGAGGTTGAAGAACGGGTACCGGTAATGCAGAAAATTCTCGAAAACCCGTTTTTGTTGTTATTCATTGGTGTCGTTTTTCCGACGGTCTTTTACATCATCTGGGGAATTATGGAACTGGTGACCATTCCGATCGCAAATTAGCGGTCAACAGCCGGGCCAAGAGCCTTTTTTATTCAGCCAACTACAGCAAAAAAGGATAAACCGTGAGCGCACTTCAACCGCCTGCCGAGACCCTCTGGTGGAAACAACCATTGGATCGAGTCGAAGGAACCTGGATCGCAATCGCTTTTGTTTGGGCGCTGATCATGTTCATCATGATGCCTTTATGGCATGTCTACGGTAAACAGAACCTCTCCAGTGAGGCCTATCGGACGACGCCGGAAGCCTATATGGCCAAAACCATGGCCATGGTGAATGAGTACACCGTCCGGACAGAAACCGTCCAGCAGATTCCCGTTGTGTCACCACCGCCAGGCAGTGATGTCTACCTGATCGCGCGCTTGTGGCAATGGTGGCCCATTCTGGAGTTGCAGAAAGGCCAGACCTATCGCCTGCACATTTCTTCCATGGATTGGCAACATGGTTTTTCAGTACAGCCGGTCAACATCAACACCCAGATTCTGCCGGGTTACGAAATGGTGCTGACCATTACACCCGATACCAGTGGCGATCAGACCATAATCTGTAACGAATTCTGCGGTATCGGTCACCACAATATGGTAGGCAAAATCCTGATCAAGGATGAAATGAGCGGGGAGGGCACGCTATGAGTGCATCACAGTCCAAGTCACTGGCAAAGCCATTATTCCGTACCTGCCCCGAATCAGGCCTGCAATTCCATAAATCTGCTGAGTGGCTGATACGCGCCAACGCCGTTACCGCCGTCGTCATGCTGCTGGTTGGAGGTATCACCGCGCTGTTGGTTACACTGACGCGGTGGCCTACCGTGCATTTGCTGCCGGCGGATCGGTTTTACCAGATACTGACGATTCACGGCATCAATATGCTGATTTACTGGATTATTTTCTTTGAAATCGCGGTGCTTTATTTCTGCGCCTCGACCTTGCTCAAAGTGCGCATTGCAACGCCGCGCATTGCCTGGGCGGCCTTTGTGCTGATGGTGGTGGGTGCAGTCCTCAACAATTACACGGTGCTGTCGGGCAGTTCGTCGGTGATGATGACGTCTTATGTGCCCATGCCGGCCGACCCCAATTTTTATCTGGGTTTGATCCTGTTTGCGGTAGGTGCACTGGTGGCCTGTTTTGTCTTTATGGGCACTCTGGTGGTGGCCAAGGAAGAGAAGACCTATGACGGCTCCATTCCACTGGTCACTTTTGGTGCGCTAACCGCGTGCATCATTGCCATTTTTACCATCGCTGCAGGCGCCATCATTCTGGTGCCCACCTGGTTGTGGTCGCTGGGTCTGATTTCACAGATCGATCCTGCCATGTACCGTCTGGTCTGGTGGGGCTTTGGTCACTCATCACAGCAGATCAACGTAACGGCCCATGTGTCCGTCTGGTATCTCATTGCTGCTGTTGTATTTGGCGCCAAACCCATGTCTGAGAAAGTCAGCCGTGGCGCATTCCTGCTTTATATCTTCTTCCTGCAATTGGCCTCAGCCCATCATCTGCTGGTGGATCCGGGTATCAGTGCAACCTGGAAGATCTTCAATACCAGCTATGCCATGTATCTTGCGGTACTGGCCAGCATGATTCACGGGCTGACTGTGCCGGGTGCGATTGAAGTAGCGCAACGTGGCAAGGGTCTGACCAAAGGTCTGTTTGAGTGGTTACGCAAAGCGCCATGGGGTAATCCGGTATTCTCGGGGATGTTCATGTCGTTGATAGGCTTCGGTTTTATCGGTGGTATCTCCGGCGTGGTGATGGGTACCGAGCAAATCAATATCATCATTCACAACACCATTTACGTCCCGGGCCATTTCCATGCGACTGTGGTATTGGGAACCACCCTGGCCTTTATGTCCCTGACCTACTTCCTGATCCCGGTGCTGTTCCGCCGTCAGGTCATGTTCCCGGTTCTGGCCAAGTGGCAACCCTACCTGTTCGGTATTGGTATGGGCGTATTTACCATGGCCATGATGGGAGCAGGCACTCTGGGCGTTCAACGCCGTCATTGGGACATGACTTTTGCCGATTCCCTGATGAGCTTTGATTATCCGGCCAGCGCCTACACCCTGATGGGTCTGGTAGGTGTCAGTGGCATGGCAGCCATTGTGGGTGGCGCAGTGTTCGTGTTGATCACCGTGTTGTCGGTGTTCTTCGGTAAACGCGTCGGGTCCGAATCACCCTACGGAACCGCTACAACCCGTCTGCTCAGGGCCGAGCCTGAAGTTCACGTGGAAGGTGGCCATGCAGCAGCGGGCAAATGGGGCTTTGCGGCACCTGGAACCTTTGTACTGGCGATATTTTTCCTGGCCATCTTTGTGGCGTATTACGTGATTAACTGGAAATATCTGGCATCGGTCTGGCCAATGTCGTGAGTTGGTGGCATGATCAGTGGCTGTGCCATTGAGGCCTGACTTCGGGTTTTTCCTTTGATTGCTTTGATTCGCTCGATCACCATTCTGTTCTTCCTGTTGCTTTGCGCTGGTTCAGCGCAAAGCCAACAGGCTGCTGGCCATGATGAAGGTCATGGTGAGGATAAGGCTGCAAGTCCGGCGGCAATGACGCTGGAGTACAGTGCCGACGATGCCATCAACCGATCGCAGGCGGTATTGGGCAAGCCCTTGCCGGATTTGGTACTGACCGACCGCAATGGCCTGCCGTTTTCTCTGGCCGATTTGCAGGGCAAGCCGGTCATCATCAGCATGATTTTTACTTCCTGCCACCACGTTTGCCCGGCCATTACCCGTCACCTGGCCACGGCCGTTCGTAATGCACGAGCTGCCTTGGGCGAGGACAGCTTTCAGGTTTTGACCATAGGCTTCGATACGCCCAATGACACACCGACCACCATGGCCAGTTTTGCCCGACAACAAAAAGTGCGTGATAGCGATTGGTGGTTTCTGAGTGCCGACCAGGACACCATTGAGCAACTGACCGAGCATTTGGGTTTCAGCTATTACCCTACACCACGTGGCTTTGATCATATCAATCAAGTAACCCTGGTTGATCGCCAAGGACTCATTTACCGCCAGGTTTACGGTGCTGATTTCGAGTTGCCCGCTTTGGTCGAGCCCTTGAAGGATCTGGTGTTTAATCGTCCGATATTGAGCCCACACCTGGCTGGCAGCCTGGTCGACCGGGTCAAGCTGTTTTGCACTGTCTACGACCCGACTACAGGCCGCTATCGATTTGATTACTCGCTGTTTGTGCAAATTGCAGTGGGCGGCATTTTTCTGTTATTACTGGGCGGTTGGTTGATACTTGAAATATTGAAATCAGTTCGCAGGAAACCAGTCTGATGAGCGCCAAAGCTGTTTTTTCCTGGCTGGATGCAGTCCTGGCACGTTGTTTCGGGCCGCAAATGAACCCCATGAACTACCTGGGTGCCATGACCATCTTCTTTTTCTGGATCGTGTTGGTCAGTGGTATCTGGTTGTTCATTTTCTTTCATACCAGCGTTGAGGGTGCCTACGAATCGGTTGAGTACATGACCCATCAGCAGTGGTATTTCGGCGGGGTGATGCGCAGCCTGCACCGCTACGCCTCCGATGCCGCCATTGTCACCCTGTTGCTGCATATTGCCCGCGAGTGGAGCTACGGCCATCACCGTGGCAAACGCTGGTTCAGCTGGGTGACCGGCACGCCGCTGTTGTGGCTCATTATTCCGTTGGGAATCTCCGGTTATTGGCTGGTCTGGGACAAGCTGGCGCTGTACGTGGCGATTACGTCGTCTGAACTGATCGACTGGCTGCCCATTTTTACCGGTTCCATGGCCCGCAACTTCCTCACGGCGGCCGAACTCAGCGACCGTTTTTTCACACTGATGGCCTTTTTGCACCTGATCGGGTTACCGCTGGTTCTGGTATTTGCCATCTGGTTGCATGTGTTTCGCATCAGTCGACCCCGGATTACCCCGCCACGGGTGGTGATGGCAGGCACTCTGATCGCGATGGTAGTCCTGTCACTGATTTGGCCGGCACTCAGTCAGGGCCAGGCCGACCCGGCCACCGTGCCGCAGAAACTGAATCTGGACTGGTATTACCTGTTGGTCTATCCGCTGGTTCAGGCGTGGGGCCCAGCAGGGGTGTGGGCTCTACTGGTTGGCTTGAGTCTTTTGTTGTTCGTGGCGCCCTGGTTACCGCCCAAAGCATCGCGCAAGAAAGTGGATCGGCCTGTTGTGGTGGTGGATCTGGATAACTGCAACGGTTGCCAACGCTGTGCTGAAGACTGCCCGTATTCAGCGGTGATGATGCAACCCCGTACCGATGGCAGTCGTTACGAGCAGGAAGCGATCGTTGATGCAGACCTGTGCGTAAGTTGTGGTATCTGTGTCGGTTCCTGCCCAACCGCCACCCCCTTCCGTCAGGCCAGTTCGCTGATACCTGGCATCGACTTGCCGGATCTCAGTGCGCTGATGTTGCGCGACGAAATAGAGCAACAAAGTGCCCGCATGCAGGCCAACTCGCAGGAGGGCCAGCGAGTCATTGTGTTTGGCTGTGACGGCAGTGCTGAACTAAAGCAGCTCGAAGATCAGCAAACGTCGGTGATTTCCCTGCGCTGTATGGCGCATTTGCCGCCTTCATATTTTGACTTCATCCTCAGCCGCAACCACGCCGACGGTATTTATCTGGCAGGCTGCGCTAACGGCGGTTGTGAGTACCGCCTGGGTGCCGACTGGACCAGCCAGCGTGTGGCACGCGAGCGTGATCCGCGTTTACGTGAACGTACCGACCGGACCAAACTGGCGCAGGGCTGGGAACAGCCCTGGAGCTCTTTTAACTCGGCCGCACGTGGGCTGACGGCATTTCGTCAGCAGTTGACGCTCGGTTCACCGGTTGAAGTATCCACGACAAATCTGGAGAAAAAATTCTGGTTGCGGCGTTTGCCCCTGCGTGCCATGGCTTATGGTTTGTTTATGGTCGTTGCTGCCCTGTTCTCCGCCTGGCCGGCCTTCAGCCTGTTAGGGCCCGGGCAGGCCATGGTGTCCCTGTCGATTTCGCATACCGGCCAGCGCATAGGGGAATGTCGCACCTTCACTCAGGAAGAACTGAACGCATTGCCGCCCAATATGCGCAGGCCATCGGATTGCCCGCGTGAAAAGCACCCCATCCGGGTTGAATTCAGCGCCAATGGTGAAGTGCTGTACTCGCAGACCATTCAGCCCAGCGGTATCTGGAGTGATGGTTCCTCCACGATTTATGCACGCTTTCCTTTACCTGCAGGCGAGCAGTTGCTGACCATCGGCATGAACGACAGCGGCGGAGATACGGATCAGCCGGGTGGGTTTGATTATTATTCCGAACAGCATTTCCAATTGAAGCCGGAGCAGCATCTGGTTATCAGTTTTGACGCGGCAAGTTCCGCATTCACCTTTAATTAGGCCATGGCAATGAACCTGATACAGTGGAAACCCTCTTTCGCGCTTGGTATTCCGTCAGTTGACCTTGAACATCAAGAGATGATCGGGCAGATCAATGAAGCCTATGACCGTCTGGAAGAGCGTGACGATCCTGTAGCTATCGAGGCCATGCTGGGTGAAATTCATGCCGGCATCGCAGCGCATTTTGCGCTTGAAGAACGGCTGATGCGGGAGGCAGGATACGCTGAATATCTGGCGCACAAAGAGGATCACGAACGCTTGCTGGACCAGATAATGGACCTGATGGACGATTATGCGAGTGATACAGAGGCAGGCCGCGAGCGACTGCAGCGCGGCTTGTCAGACTGGTTCAGCGTGCACTTTGCAAGCTTTGACGCGCGCATGCACGGGGCTCTGGATTAACTTAAGGTTCTGTATCAGGCCGGAGTTTCCAACAGTTGGCGTAACAGCGAAAAGCTCAGCATCGCCAGCACCAGAAAAATTACAAAAAAAGCGATTTGTCGTTGTGGCAGTACTTTGCCGCGGACGGATTCGATGCGTTTTAATATCCAGTCCGACAACAGGTAAATAAAAATTGCATTGAGTGTGAACAGAATCAGTTCTGACATGATTTTAGCCTTAATTCCTTTGTTGCAAATCCGGTGTTAGAAATCTCAGGGCCGAGCACTGGCCCTGGCGCGTATGGACTTCCAGGCAGCAACCAGGAACAGCAAGCCGCCGATCACGGAAATCAAGCCACCCAGGCCCATCAGGCCCATGCCCGCAACTTCGCCCAGCCGGTCTACCCCCTGTGCCAGACCAGCCGTTTTTCGTTGTACGCCATAGCCGCCACTCCAGGCCAGGCCGATGATGTGCAGCAATTGCCCGCCGCCGTACAGAATGGGCTGCCAGGTGGCCAGTTTTTGCGGTACCGGCCCATAACCCAAACGCGGCAACAAGTAGTAGCACAGGCCCATATAGGCAATGGTGACACCTACGGTAGAACCGTGATAATGCGCCGGGATAACGATGTCCAGTCCCGAAATCATAAAGCCCATGACACCGCCGGTGGCAAACAGAACCAGTGATGACCAAAGGGCACTGCGCAAAACCATCGCCTCACCTGAGGCTTTGCCAGCGCTTTTGAAACTGGCTACTACAGCCAATCCCAGCGGCAGGCAGGACAGGCCACCAAATTTCATCAATTCGGTAAATGCCAGCCGGTGTCCTGGGGACACGACATCATGTGCCAGATACAGAAACGGTACGGTGATGACCGGCAGGGACAAAATGATCAGAAACACCACGGTCAGTCGGGGGCTGAGGGCAAACGGGTATCCGCCGTTACTGGCCAACACAATCCAGGCCACCATCATCAACAGGGTATGGGTGAATTGCAGAACGTGGCCGCCACCCCAGAAAAGAAATTCAAAATAGGCTTCACCGCCCATTTCTCTCGGTATACCGCCCATGGAAGCCAGGAAGGCCAGCACGGCTATGGCGGTGATCAGCGCCGAAAGGCGAATGCCTATGCGTAAGGCATCCCTGCCATCCAGTATGCCCCGGGTTTCAGAGCGACGTTGATGATCCAGCCCGCAGCGCAGCAGGTGCAGGAAAATGCCTGCGGTAAACAGGCCCAATCCTGTATAAAAAAGCGGGTGACGCAATATCGGCACATAATTGTTCATCAACGGATCGCCAGCCCCGAGGAATGGGGAGATTGCGACGATCAACGTACCGACGGCAGCCAGCCAGAACGACATGCGGTCCCAGCGCGGGGCGTCGTTGCGACAAGCCAGACTCCAGAACACACCTGCCATGGAAAGCAACCAGATCAATACAGACAGGTTGACGTGTATCACCAGCGCGATACGGAAAAAATCCACCAGTGGAATGATTTCCTGAATGCCCGGCGTGCGTGATAACACCAGCAACAAGGAAAACAGCCCGGCACCCACCAGTGCGGCGAGACCCAGAAACAGCCAGGCTTTGGCTGTGGTCGCCAGGGCAGGGCTCTGAGCGCTCAATTGATAAGGCTTGGAAGTCATGGGCTCGGTTCTTGAAATGGCTTGTTGTCGCAAGTTAGCGGTGCTGAAGCTGAAGGTCAATAACTTTAGGCGCCTTTGATATGATCGCAGTATGGATGAATACAAAAATATTGAGGATTTGCTGGCGCCGGGAGACCCGGTTGAACCTGTTTATTGCATCTACCCCGAGGTCTACCGTGCAACTGCCCGCAATTTTGTCGATGCTTTTCCGGGCCGGGTGCTTTATGCCGTAAAGGCCAATGACCATCCGGCCGTGCTGCAACTGCTGCATGAAGGTGGTGTGCGACATTTTGATTGCGCCTCGGTGCCCGAAGTGGAGTTGGTGCGGCAGAATTGCCCGCAATCCACCTGCTATTTCATGGTGCCGGTACGTTTGAAAGGTGCTGCGATAGATGCTTTTGAGCGCCTGGCGGTGCGGCATTTCATGGTCGATCATGAGCGCGGTATCGAGTTGTTGGCTACCGAGGTCGATCTCAGTCAGTTGGTGGTGTTCGTGCGCATGGCAGTGCATCACGATTCGGCCTTGCAAGACCTGTCTTCAAAATTTGGTGCCGAGCCCGAACAACTGCCGGCATTGTTGCAAGCCATTCAGGCACGCGGTGCTGAACCTGCCCTGGCTTTCAACGTGGGGTCTTCCGTGATGCGGCCTGAAGCCTATCTGCATGCTTTGGAAATCGCCGGACAAGTTCTGCATAAGCTGCCATTTCGTGTGCGACTGGTGGATATCGGGGGTGGATTCCCGCTGTCCTATCCGGGCTTCGAAGCACCACCATTGAGCGATTACCACCATGCCATAACCGCGTCATTGGCCGATCTGCCGCTGGCAGACAACGGTGAGCTGATGGCAGAACCTGGCCGTGCCCTGGCAGCACCCGGGCTGTCAGCCGTGGTCAGTGTGCTGCTGCGCAAAGACGACCGGTTGTATCTGAACGATGGCATGTATGGCATTTTCTGGGAACTGCGCTTCAAAGGACATAAACGCTTTCCGGTCCGCTGTTTTCGACGGGGTCAGCTTTTGACTGGCGAGTTCAAGTCATTCCAACTGTACGGCCCCACCTGCGATGCCACCGATGTGCTGCCGGAGCGCGTTGATCTGCCAGTAGATATCAAAGAAGGCGATGTACTGGAGTTTGGCCAGATCGGTGCTTACAGCCTGGCAGGCCGTACCCGCTTCAATGGTTTTTATAGTGAGCAGATCATTCGCTTCACCGACCCGCGTGCCCGACCGCCTTTCAATGAGTGAATCATGAGCAATCAACTGGCTGGCGAAACCAGTCCCTATTTGTTGCAGCATGCCGACAACCCGGTGCACTGGTATCCCTGGGGCGAGCAGGCACTGACTTTGGCGCGAGAGCAGAACAAACCCATTCTGCTGAGCATAGGCTATGCTGCCTGTCACTGGTGCCATGTGATGGCGCATGAGTCGTTTGAAGACGAAGCCACTACCGAAGTGATGAACCGGCACTTCATCAACATCAAGGTGGACCGGGAAGAACGTCCTGATCTGGACGGTATTTACATGAGTGCGGTTACCGGTATGACCGGGCAGGGTGGCTGGCCCATGACGGTTTTTCTGACTCCGGATGGGCAGCCTTTTTATGCCGGCACCTATTTTCCGCCACAGCCGCGCTATGGCATGCCTTCGTTCCGGCAGGTGCTGGAACGTGTTTCCCAGGCCTGGCTTGAGCAGCATGACGAAGTGCAGCGCAGCGCTGCGACCGTCACCCGGCATCTGCAGGACAGTGCGCAGCAGCCACAAGGTGACAGTCTGTCCCTCGATACGCTGGAACAGGCCGCAGCCCGGCTGCAAAGCAGCTATGACAAGGTTCACGGTGGTTTTGGTGGTACACCCAAGTTCCCCCAACCCATGGTGTTGGAATTCGGCTTGCGTGAATACCTGCGCAGCGGCAATCAAAAGCTCCTGAGCAGCGTCACCACCACCCTGCAGCGCATGGCAGCGGGTGGCATTTATGACCTGCTGGGCGGTGGCTTTGCCCGTTATGCCACTGATGCGGCCTGGTTGGTACCGCATTTTGAGAAAATGCTGTACGACAATGCGCAACTGGCGCGGGTGTATTTACACGCCTGGCAATTGACTGGCCAGCCGCGTTTCCGTGAGGTGGTAGAAGAAACGCTGGATTATTTGCTGCGTGAAATGCGTCACAAAGACGGTGGATTTTACAGTTCTGAAGACGCGGACAGCGAAGGTGTGGAAGGCAAGTTTTATGTCTGGAGTGCAGATGAAATCCGTCAGGCGCTGGGCAAGGAAGCGAATGCCTTTATGCGGGCCTGTGGCGTCAGTGATAAGGGAAATTGGGAAGGCACGAATATTCTGCATCGCCCCGCATCGTCGAAATTGGGTGCCGATGAAGGGATTTCGGCACAGGCAAAGCAGAAATTGTTCGAGCTGCGTGCAACCCGCATTCGCCCGGGTCTGGATAACAAGGTTTTGACGGCCTGGAATGGTCTGGTCCTGGCGGCTTTGTCTGAGGCGGGCAGGGTATTGGGGCGTGAGGATTATCTGCAGGCTGCAGTACAGAATGCCGGGTTTATCCATCGCGAGTTGCGGCTGGACAACGGCCGTTTATTGCGCAGCTGGAAAGCCGGCCACGGTGCCCGTTATAACGCCTATCTGGAAGATTATGCCTGCCTGGCGGATGGCCTGTTGGCTTTGTATGAAAGTACCTTTGATGAACGCTGGTATCGCTGGGCTTTTGAGCTGTCGGAATTGATGCTGGAACATTTTCAGGATGGTGCAGGTGTCGGGTTTTTCGATACCGCTGATGACCATGAAAAACTGCTGCTGCGGCCGCGAGAACTGCAGGATAACGCCATGCCCAGTGGCAACGCCCGGGCGGCTTCCGTGTTGTTCCGGTTAGGCTTGCTTGCTGGCAGGGAAGATTTTCTGGCAATCAGCAGCGACTCGGTCGCAGCCATGAGCAGCAATCTGTCACGCTACCCCAACGGTTTTGGTGACTGGTTGTGTGCGGCCGGAATGATGTTGGGTGAGGCACAGGAACTGGCATTGATCGGTGAGCCCGCAGAGTTGGAAGACTTCAGGCACTGGGTGAATGAAACCTATCGACCCCATTTGGTGGTAGCCGCCGCGCCTGCGGGTGACTCCAGCGCGGTGCCTTTATTGCAGGGCCGGGGCCGGGTGGACGGCAAGGCTGCAGCTTACCTGTGTCGGCGCTTCAGTTGCAGTGCTCCGGTGACCTCTGTTGCCGGGTTGGCCACGCTGATGGCATAGCTTTGGTGCCGGTTATTCGTCATTCAGGGGCCTGGCCGGTGCGGCATACCATTGCTCCTTGGGAACGATCTTGGCGGTTTCCGGATCGGCTTCGTATGCCGGCGACATGATCTGTACGCCGAATTCATTGAACACGTCCTGGATATTGGCATGTAAGCGCGAATACAAACGCAATATCTGCTGGTCATCAATGCAGTACGCATTGAGTTCGTAGTTCACCGCAAAATCTCCCAACAGACGTTGCAATACAAAAGGTGGCGGGTCTTTCAGGAGACCTTCGGTTTGATCAGCTGCCTGCAATAACAGGGCTTCAACCTGGCGCCAGGGTGTGTCATAGCCGATGCCGACAACCGTGTGCAGAATGAGCTTGCTCTCGCGGGCCATGGTCGAGTAATTGACCACATTGCAGTTGAGGATATTGGAATTGGGGATCACCACGATTTCATTCTTGGCGGTGCGAAGCCGCGTAATCATCAGTTTGATATCGGTGACTACACCGGACACATCACCGATCTTTACCAGGTCGCCTTCCTTGAATGCGCCACGGTAGGTCATGGTCAGCCCGGCGATCATTCCGGCGATGAATGAGGTTGAACCCAAAGAAAATATGATGCCCAGGAAGACGGATATGCCTTTGAAAGCAGAAGAGTCAGAGCCTGGAATATAGGGATAGGCGATCACGATTGAGAAAGCCACCACCAGCAGACGCAGAATCTTGTAGGTGGGCATGGCCCAGTCGTTGTCGAAATTGTCCAGCTTGATAAAACCGCTTTCAACCCGTTTGAAAAACAGGCGGATGATTTTGAGAAAATAGCGCACCACCAGAAACAGAATGAACAAAAAGGTCAGGTCAGGAATGGCGGCAACAAAGCCCTTTAAAATGCTTTCAATCGGATTCAGGACCAATGCGAACAAGGCCAGCGCCAGGGGTCGCGTCCAGGGAAACAGGCCCAGTACCGTGTTGAGCAAAAAGTAAACCACCAGAATAATGGCCAGGATTCGTAACAATTTGAGAAATGCGGCAAACAGTCGCCAGACCTGGGTGGCGCTGAACAGGTTATAAGTTTTATTTGCTAACTTATTGATATTGCGCTGAACATGCCGTGTAGCCCAGCCTTCCAGCCAGCGGAACAGGCGGATCACCGCCCACAGCAAGCCGCCGGACACCGCAATCAAAATCGCTGCATAGAGTGCATTTTTGCCCAGCACTTCCGGGCGGCGGTCATGGCGGAATTTCACTACAGCCGTTTTGATATTATCCAGGTAAACCGTGCTGAGCGTATGCCGCGGAACTTGCTCCAGTTCTGTGTCAGCATCAAAAATATTGACGATATCGCCCTGGCTGCTGCGGATAATGTCTGACTCATCGCCTGTAACAACCTGCAGGTCGGTGACATTCAGCGACCGGTCTTTGGCGAAGGCAATGATTCGTTTTTGAACGGCCTTCGCTCGTTGCTCGGCCGGAAATGCAGAAATCCCCCGTAAAGGAAACAGCGGCACGCCATCGATGGTGACCATGGCCGTATGTTCACTCGTGTGGTCCTGCGAAATGGGTGCTTCCGGACTTTGAGCCCATGCGGTTTGGAAGCACAGCAAGCTGCTGAATAAAAGCAGTAAGGCCATACGATGGCAACCCGAATCAGTGAACTCGCCAAATATGTTACGCATCGACAGAGTGCCCAAGTGACAAAGTGTGCTGAAGTTACCGGAAGAAGTGTACCCTAGTATTGAGCAATTAACGGATCTTGTTGGATGAATTTTAACGTCAAAGCTGCCATGATGTGGGCCTGTATGCTGATGCCCCAATAACAATAAATATGACTGTAAGTATCTGGCTGGCTTTTCTGGTTTTTGTTTTGCTTATGGTTGCACTGGACCTGGGTGTATTCCATCGGCAACCCAAAGCGCCGTCAGTGCGTGATGCTTTGACGTGGACCCTGATCTGGGTGGCCCTGTCGTTGCTGTTCAACGGCCTGGTTTACCTGCTGTATGAAAACAATTACACCTGGGCCAGTCTGGCCACGGAACATTTAACCGGCAAGCAAGCGGCTTCACAATATCTGATGGGGTATCTGCTGGAGAAGTCATTATCGGTCGATAATATTTTTGTTATCGCCATGGTTTTCTCCTATTTTCGTGTGCCACCGGCACTGCAGCATCGTGTGCTGTTCTGGGGCATTCTGGGTGCCGTTATTCTGCGCGGTGTGATGATTGCCCTGGGCGTGGCACTGATCAATTCTTTTGACTGGGTGACTTATATATTCGGCGCTTTCCTGATCTATACCGCAGTCAAGATGATGCTGATACGTCAGGAAACGGTGGATCCCGGTGAAAATCCACTGGTTAAAGTCGCCATGCGCTGGTTACCGGTTACCAATCAATATCACGGTCAGAAGTTCATCGTACGAATAAACGGCTCCCTGATGTTCACGCCCATGTTCCTGGCTTTGCTGCTGGTGGAAAGCAGTGATGTGATGTTTGCGGTGGATTCGATTCCGGCCATCTTTGCCGTGACCCGTGATCCTTTTATTATCTTTACGTCCAATATTTTTGCCATTCTGGGTTTGCGTTCTTTGTATTTTGTGTTGGCAGGCTATATGGCCAAATTCCGTTACCTTAAGGGCGCGTTGGTGTTTGTGCTGGCTTACGTGGGCATCAAAATGATCATCAGCAACCATTACCACATACCCGATGGTGCCTCGATGGCCATAATCGGCGTCATTTTGCTGGTCGGTGTGCTGGCCTCCATCCAGGGTGCGGCGAAAGATCCTACACCGCTTAAATCCCCACTGGATCCGTAAGAGGAGTGAGGACTCGCTTATGCAAACAATGGCTGATGTGGTTTTCCTTGCGGAACAACAGGGCGAGTTCGAACAATGGACTACGCCAGCGGAAAAATGCGTGCGTGGCCAGCCATTGCAACGCAGTTGGCATCAGTTCACCAGTGCCGATGAAAAATTTTTAAGCGGTATCTGGGAAGCCGAGCCAGGGTGTTGGAATATTGCCTATACCGAAAACGAGTATTGTCACATTCTGGCCGGCAAGTCCGTGCTGCGAGACGCTGCAGGTAATGAGCACCCCCTGAACCCCGGTGACCAGTTCGTCATACCCGCAGGTTTTGAAGGGCAGTGGGAAGTACTGGAAACCACGCGTAAAATCTACGTCATCTATCAACAGTGAATTAAAGGGAACAATTAAAGGGGACGGGGCAAATTAAATTAAAACGGGATGGGGTTAATTTGCCCCGTCCCCTTTAGTGCCTTTAATGCTGAGTTCAGGTCTTCCAGCAACATTTCCATGCGATCCTGGTGAAGGCGATAGGCAACAATCGCAATCCGGATAGCGTAGACACCCTTTAGCTGGGTACCTGTCAGGTGGACTCGTTGCTTTTCATTGATCCGCTGGATCAGACTCCTGGTCAGCGCATTACGCTTTGCCATGGAGTGCCCGTCATTCTTGATCGCAAATGCCAGTATCGACAATTCCGGGGCAGCCACAATTTCCAGTTCGGGTATTTTCCGGATCTCGCTTTCGATCCAGCGGGCCAGGTCCAGCTTTTCGTCCAGGTATTCCCTGAACACCGCTGCTCCGTGCAGTTTTAGCGGCAGCCATACCCGCAGCCCGCGGAATGGCCGGGTGAGTTCCGGGGACAGCTCACAAAAATCCATCAGTTCTTCATCATCCTGCATGGGTGGCATGTAATCTGCGGTCGAACTGTGGGTCTGTTTCAGCGTGTTGCCATCGCGCACCAGCAATGCGCCCGTGCCGTATGGCAGAAACAGGGTTTTGTGAGGATCAAGCACGATGGAATCAGCCGCATTGATTCCCTGCATGGTCTTTCTGCCCCGTTCGGTCAAACAAAAGAAGCCACCATAGGCCGCATCTACGTGGAACCACAAATTCTCCTGCCGGGCCAGATCGCCCAATCCATCCAGAGGGTCAACGGCTCCGGTATTGGTGGTGCCGGCATTGGCCACGATCATAAAAGGTTTGAAGCCTTTGGCACGATCTTCGGCGATGCTTTGACGCACCAGGTCGGGTACCAGTCGAAAATGGTTGTCACCGGGCAGTATTCGCACATGGGCAGCTGGAAAACCCGCCAGTCGCGCCGCCTTGCTGATGCAGTGGTGCGCCTGGTCGGAAACATAAATAACGCCTTTGGAGAAGTCCTCTCCCAGGCGAACATGCCGCGCGGTGGTCACGGCGCTCAGTGTTGCCAGCGATCCCCCTGTTGTCAGAAAGCCGCGGGCTGAAGAGGGGTAATCCATGATCTGGCAAAACCAGCGGATGACGTTGCTTTCGATCTGGCTCAGGGCCGGTGCAACGCCTGCCACGCCAACGTAACGGTTCAAACTGTCGCCAACCAGGTCGGCCACTGCTGCGTGGAACAAGCCTCCACCCGGAACATAGCCCATGAAACCAGGTGATATGGGGTTGAGACTGGCCCGGGATGCATGGTCAAAAATCAGGTCCATCAACGTATCAATGTCGCTGCCGGTCTCGGGCATCGGCTCAACCAAAGCCCCAAGGGTGGCCGCATCGATGTTGTTGCTGGTATCCACCGCCTGCTCTGGCAAGGTTCGGATCAGTTCATGAATGCGCACCATGGCAGCATCCACTAATTGGTCCATCTGGTTTGCAGAAAGCTCCAGGCTGTGTGCTCGGTTCATTGCGATGTCTCGTGTTGGGGTTGGAATACAAATCAACCAGTCAGATACATTCAGAGAGTAAAGAAATGTATCCAGGTTTCCAGGCCGTTACTCTGCCACAATTGAACATTATGATGGCTGCTTTCCTCAGACAGTGCCGACCTGACAGGCTTGCCATGAGCTCGGAACACTGAAAAACCGTCGCCAGAAACAGGTATCCTCCTGGTCACAGCCGGGTGAGCCGTACAAGCATTGATCTGGATCAGGAAAGGGCCTGTATGAGTCACGTCTAATGGAAGCCAATGTTAGAACGGCTCCAAAAACTCAATATCCCGCTTCAACCAAGCAAGGAGAACATCATGAAACAGAAACTGAAAGCGGTTGTGATTGCATGCGCACTCACCCTGGCCGGCACCACGTGGGCGGTTTCAGTTCGTGACGAACCGATCAAGCCCATCCAGGCGGCCATAGTCACCAACCCTGCGATGGTTGAGCTGGGAAAGAAGCTGTTCTTCGATCCGCGTCTGTCGCGTTCGGGTTTTATTTCCTGCAACTCCTGTCATAACCTGTCGATGGGCGGCAGCGACAACCTCAAGACGTCCATTGGCGACAGGTGGCAGCAGGGTCCGATTAACTCGCCCACCGTGCTGAACTCCAGCCTTGCGATGGCGCAGTTCTGGGACGGGCGTGCGGCCGACCTCAAGGAGCAGGCCGGCGGCCCCATCGCCAACCCGGGCGAAATGGGTTTCACTCATGACCTGGCGGTGGGTACCTTGAGCTCGATTCCGGGCTATGTCGCCGAATTCAATTCAGTATTCGGTTCGGCATCGATCGATATCGACAAGGTCACCGGTGCAATTGCCGCCTTCGAGGAAACCCTGGTGACGCCCAACTCGCCGTTTGACCTTTGGTTGAAGGGCGATGACAAGGCGCTGACCGAGCGCGAACTCGCCGGCTACGATCTGTTCAAGGGAAGTGGATGCGTAGCCTGTCATAACGGGCCGGCGATGGGCGGAACTTCGTTCCAAAAGATGGGCGTGCTCGAACCGTACAAGACTAGCAACCCCGCCGAAGGCCGAGCCGGCGTTACCGGCAAGGATGAAGACCGCATGAGCTTCAAGGTGCCAACGCTGCGCAACGTCGAGCTCACCTATCCGTACTTCCATGACGGTGAGGCGGAGACGCTGGAAGCTGCCGTGGATGTGATGGGCCGTCTGCAGCTGGGACGCAAGTACAGCGAGGCGGAGATCGATGACATCGTGGCCTTCCTGAAGGCGCTCACCGGTGATCAGCCGACTTTTGTGATACCGCTGCTGCCGCCATCCTCCAACGACACACCCAAACCTGACCCTTGGCAGTAAGGCTGTAACCAAAGCCCGGCCGCCTTTGTTTGAAGATCCGGGCGGGTTGTGGACGGTTGGGCGAGCGTGTTCAATCACCCCACACCACACCCCCGCCAAACCCGCCAC
>CAZRTG010000051.1:0-19324 GCA_964602895.1 uncultured Wenzhouxiangellaceae bacterium | reverse complement strand
ATGGCCTTTTCAATTCGTTTAACATTGGCAGCAACCACGGAGTCCATTATCTCTCGCGGGGTGGCCGTGGTGTTGTTTCTACGGAAGTTGGCAGGAATCCTGTCAACCACATCACAGATGGTAAGTGTCGCAAATTCGTTTTTTGCAAGCGCGATGGCGCGACGCAAAGCCAGTGAATAGCCGGTGTTGGAATCGAGAAATAACAGAAGTTTGGAAAATCTCATTTTTACAAACCCTCCAATTTGAATTCAGTTTCCCGGTGGTACAGATCACTGACGGCGGGTAGCGCGGAATCCGGAACTGTAAAACCAGGGTTTGCAGGGGTGCCTCTCGGCATTACTTTTAGCATCACCCCATTGTTATTGAACCGGAACAAGGTGGCGATGCGGAGTACCCGAAAAAGGATTGTGGTCAGCACGTAGTCAAATAGTACGAATGGCATGCGACAATGGCCTGCTAACCCGTCCAATCTCCCTTAAACCGGCACATATCCAAATAGAGCCAGGCTGAAATGAAAAAAGCTGCAATAGCCGATTCTGAGTCGGTACAACTGATATCCCGGAGACGGTTCGCGGAAACGCTGCTGGATAATCTCCCGGGCATGGCCTATCGATGTCTGAATGACAGGCCCTGGACCATGTCTTTTGTCAGCAACGGTTGTGCAGCGCTTACCGGCCACACACAGGAGTTTGTTTTGAATGCCCGGTTGGGGTGGGCAGATCTGGTCCATCCTGATGATCGCGATGCGGCCAGGATTGTCGTAAATGATGCACTTGCGACACACCAGAAATTTGATATCCAGTATCGGATTATTGACCGGTATGGCCTGGAAAAGTGGGTGAGGGAGCAGGGCTGTGGTGTATATGACGAGGACGGACGTGCAGAGGCGATAGAAGGCTACATTGACGACATAACACCGCTGCGAAATGCTGTTCTGACTCTGGCCAACACCGAAGCATTCTACGAAGAGGAAGTACGAAAAAAATCCGAACGCCTCAGCGTCACCATTGATAATGCACCCGTAGGCATCGTTACCTATCGTTGTGGCAGCACATTTCTGAGTGCCAACCGTGCATTCTGCGAGATGACCGGATATTCGGCCGAAGAGCTGAAAAGCAAAACCGTAGCCGATCTGACCCATCCGGATCATCTTGGCGCGAACACGGACTTCATGGATTTGGTCCAAAGCGAAGAGATCGATACCTACTCGCAACGGACGCGTTATGTACGGAAAGATGGCGATGTAATTGAAGTCAGTGTGGTCAACGCCGTTACACATGACGCCAGTGGCCGACCAAACCTTATTATCGGTCAGGTGACTGATCTGACGGCACAGATCAGGGCCCAGACCGAGATCCGACAGCAGCACGCACTGCTGGCCCATGCAGACAGGCTGCATACTCTGGGTGAAATGGCTACCGGTATTGCCCATGAAATCAATCAGCCACTGACCGCTATCTCCCTGTTTGCCCAAACGGGTAAACGGCTGTTCGAAGCGGGTGATTACGCCAGTTTGAAAGAAATATTTGACAAGCTGAGTCAACATTCCCAACGTGCCGGAGCTATCGTCGAACGGATTCAGGCAATGGCACAACGCAAAGAAGGTGCCAAACAGATTGTCGATCTGAATGATTTGATTGAGGATGTTCTGTATCTGGCAGAAGTCGATGCAAGCAGCAGCGATATTTCCATCGAACTGGATTTGGCGAGCGAGAGCCTGAATGTTGAAGTGGATGTTGTGCAGATCCAGCAGGTTGCACTCAATCTGCTGCGCAACAGCATCGATGCGATGCGCTCGATTGAGTGCCTCAATGGAAAAATAGTTCAGGTCAGTACCAGGAGGCGCGACGATGGCTTTCTGGAGGTTGTAGTGAGGGACAGCGGCTGTGGCGTTCCGGACGAACTGGCAGAAGAACTGTTTGAATCGTTCCTCTCGACCAAAAGTACCGGGCTGGGCATGGGGTTGCCTATCAGCAAAGCCATCATTACTGCTCACGGCGGCCAAATGGAATTCCGGAACAACGATGTCTGTGGCGCGGCTTTTTCGTTTACCTTGCCTGCGGCTGAAGGAGGCCATGATGGATAGAGAACAAACCGTTTTTATTGTCGATGACGATGAGGGCATACGTGACGGACTCAGCATGCTGCTGTCGACGGTGGGCCAGCCCTGCCAGGCGTTTGCTTCTGCAGCCGAATTTCTTGAGCATTACGACCCTGCTGATCGGGGTTGCCTGGTGCTGGACATTCGAATGCCGCGTATGTCGGGTCTGGAACTGCAGGCAGAATTGAATGTACGGGGTTCAAACCTGCCGATCATTTTCGTTACCGGCCACGGTGACATTCCCATGGCCGTGGAGGCAATGCGTCATGGAGCCATGGATTTCATTCGTAAACCTTTTCGCGAGCAGGAATTGTTGGACCGGATCAATGAAGCGCTTGATGTCGAGTTGGTCAGACGCAAAAGAGCCATTGAGCAGAATGAGCTGGTCGATCGAATAGGCTCGCTGACCGACCGCGAAACAGCCGTTTTTGAAGCGGTAGCAGACGGCAAAATGAACAAGGTTATCGGCTTTGACCTTGGAATCAGCGAGCGTACTGTGGAAGTGCATCGCGCCAACGTGATGAAAAAACTCGGTGTTCGAACATTGGCCGAGCTGATACGGTTCAAAATCCTGGCCGAAACATCGCTGGGCCACAACGTTTCGGCAGGGGCTGACTGAACCATCGTCTGGCCCGGCGAGTACGTACTCGCCGCATACCACTAAGCATAATTCCGCATAGCACAGAAACTTTCGATGCAGCAAAGTACAGGCTAGCAAGCTTGTGTTGCACCGCTACGCTCAGTGCTGCGACAAAGTCACACCGTTACATGCCAAAGACAAGGACAGAGCATCATGGACACACCTCCTATTACAATTACCCGGCCGGATTTTGAGCGACTGGAAAAGTATTTGGACTCGGACGCAGTACAAAAATTACCTGGCAGTTCCATGTTGTACGAGGAACTGATGCGTGCAAATGTTGTTGAGACCGAAGATATCGGTCCGGACATAGTCACAATGAACTCGACAGTCGGCTTCATGGACGAGCAGTCCAAAACATCGCACCAGCTCACACTGGTGTATCCGGATCAGGCAGGGACCCCCGGAACGGTGTCGATTTTTGCTCCTGTCGGAAGTGCGTTGCTGGGCCTGTCGGTTGGGCAGAGCATCACATGGCGGATTCCGGGTGGACGACAGCTGCAATTGCGTGTTGTCAGTGTCAGCGGCCAGCCGGAGAAGAAGGATTAGTCCGATGGCTGGCTGACTTTGTATTTTTGTCAAGGAACTGTAATGAAAAAGGCGTTGAACATCCTGCTGGCCATAGATGGCAATTACGATGACCAGGCACTATTGGCCGAGGTCGCCTCAGTAGCGAGAAACAACCGTTCGTCTGTTACGATTTTGAATCTTAATGAACCTTTGAACGGCGACAATCATGAGATTTTTGCAGTTTCCAATCTGCAGGAACGTGAAGGAGAAATTCGTTCATCGCAACTGAAAAGCCTGTCTACCGCTCTGTCGGAAAAGGGCATACAGGTAACGGTTGAGCATGTCACTGGAAAACCCCATCTGGAAATTATCCGCAGAACACTGGACAACGATTTTGATCTGGTCATGAAGCCAGCAAGAAGAGAAGTAGGGTTAAAGCAGTTTTTGATTGGTGGCACAGACGTTCAGCTCTTGAGCCTCTGCCCTGTCCCGGTATGGATTTTTCAGCCGACCATCAATAAAACCCTGAAAAAAATCGCAGTGGCTGTTGATCTGAATCCTACCGATAAGGAACGAACAGCTCTTGCCATCAGTTTGCTGAAATGGGGTAATTACTTTGCCACCCTGGTGGGGGCCGAGTTGCATGTTGTACATGTATGGAATCTTTACCGGGAATCTTCACTCCGTTCTGCAGCTTCAACCCAAAACATGATCGACAAACTGTTGCTGGACACGGAGCAGCTACACCGTCAATGGCTCAGCGATGTGCTGAAACAAGCCGGATTGCTCAACCACCAAACACACAAACACTTGTGTAAAGGCGATCCCAAACAGGTGATCCCTACTTTGGTAGCCGATCCGGGCATCGATTTACTGATCATGGGCACCGTTGGAAGAACCGGGATACCGGGCTTTTTTATTGGCAATACGGCAGATTCAGTACTCCGCAGAGTGAGCTGTTCGGTCCTTGCCATCAAGCCAGAGAATTTTGTGACTCCGGTAGAGCCGGAGCCTGAAGAACGCAACTTCTCCGCAGGTTCAAGATCATGGCAAATGGCAAGTTGAAACACATATTGGTCGCTGTGGATCAGTTTCCACAGAGCAAACCGTCTTTGGCACGTGCCATTGAGCTTGCACGAACTCACAATGCGAAGCTCACCATTGTGCATATTGTCGGCGAGCTTGGCGTACATTTTCCGGATGTAACTGACAAACACCGGGTTGAGCAGCAGGCCTTGCTGGTTGCGCGGGAGTTTATTGAAGCGGCAATCCGGCCATTCGATTTTGGCAGCATTGATGTTGCGATTCATGTTGAAGTTGGATCGGCTTCGTCGCGGGTTGTTGCGTTATCGAAAGAGCTGTGCGCAGATTTGATTGTGGTAAAGGTTCATCAACGCCGCTCCATTCGGGAAAAATTGCTGGGTTCAACCGCAGACCGAATCATCCGGGCAGCACCTGTATCTGTTCTGGTCGTAAAGCGACCGGCCAAAAAGACCTATCGGAATATTGTTGTGGCTGTAGACAGTTCGGACAGTTCGGAGGCCGCAGCGATCCAGTCGGCACAGATTGATCCAAAGGCGAGGCTGCAGTTTGTTTACGTCTCGCATGTCTCGATGCAATTTGAACAGGCTTTGTTTCGGGCCGGGACCAGCCAGGCGAATGTCGAAGCGTTCAGGCGCAAACTGGTGGCCCAGGCCAAACAGCGACTGCGTGATGTGGTGGCGCGTGTGGACAGGCGGCAAACGACGCCCCGAATCCGCGTGGTGGAGGGCGAGCCTGCCAGTTCACTGTTGCAGATGACCCAGGTTCAAGGGGTGGATCTGATCGCACTCGGGCCGTCCGAAAGTGGCCTGATCCACCGGGCTTTGCTCGGCAGTGTTACCCAAAGCCTGTTACGAAAATCATCCTGTGACGTTTTGATCAGCCGACCTCCGCTATCTGCCTGATTTATTAAGGCCAGAAAAAGGCCAGGTCAATTGGCCAAAAACGCCGTGGCGATCGAAAGGTAGAGAATCACACCGACTGCGTCTGCGATGGTAGTGACCAGTGGCGCGCTTGCCGTTGCCGGGTCCAGCTTGAATCTGCTCAACAGAAAAGGCAGTGACATGCCAATCAGGCTCCCGACCAAAACGACCAACACCATGGTCAGCGCAACCACCAGTGCAATGACCGGACCACCTCTTATCAGTCCTACTGGAGCTACCGCCAGGCCCAGGGTAAGGCCCAGGGCCAATGCGACCAGCAACTCCCGACCAATCAGATAACCCCAGTCCTTGAGAATGACATCACCGGTGGCCAGGGCCCGAACCATCAGGGTTGATGCCTGTGAGCCGGCATTTCCGCTACTGCCTATCAACAACGGGAGAAAAAATACCAGTGAGACATAGCTGACGATAATATCCTCGAAGTAGGCAATTCCGGCACCTGAAAACAGGTTTCCGAAAATCAGCAGAGCCAGCCAGGCCACCCGTTTCTGATAAAGCATGCCAATGCCTGATTCGCGTACGCTCTGACTCAGCTTGCCTACCGTACCGATCTTGTGAAAGTCTTCGGTCGCTTCCTCTTGCAAAGCGTCCAGAGCATCATCGTGCGTGATGATGCCGACCAGCCTGCCATCGCTGTCAACTACGGGTAAGGCAATAACGTCATAACGGGCGATCTTGCGGGCAACTTCTTCCTGGCTCTCTTCCAGTGCGACAGCCAGGGAGTCGCGCACCATGATTTTTGAGATGGGCGTATTAGCCGGTGCGAGAATCAGGTCGTGCAGTCGAATCGACCCGATCAGACGACGCTTCTCGTCGAGCACAAAGGCCCGATAGATGGTCTCTTTGTCAGGCGCCTCCTGGCGAAGTACTTCGATGGCTTCCTGTGCTGTCAGTCCGGGCGCCAGCGTCGCATAGTCCGACGTCATGATGGCGCCGGCGGTACCCTCGATATGTGCTGCCAGGCGCCGAATGTCATCCCGCTCTGCTTGAGCAAGGCCGCGGAGCAGGATTTGCTGCTGTTCGGGTGACATCAAATTGAACAGGTCAGCCCGGTCGTCCGACCTCATTTCAGTAACAATTTCGGCCAGCTGAGTTCGATCCAGCAGCTGAACCATGTCTACCTGGGTTTCGGCTGGCAAGTAACCGAATACCTGCACCCGCCGTGGCAACGGGATCAACAGCAGTTGCTGCGCTGCGTCTTCCGGCAACAGTTCGCTGAAATAGGTGGCCAGATCAACCGGGTGAGCGGTTTCGATAAAGTTGTGAACCGCTTCCGGGTCCTCTTTATCCAGTCGGGTTATCGGGTCTCTGAACTGAGAAGTGTCCTGCATTTTGCGCCTCCGTCACATTCAGTTGGGCACCGCATTTGGAACCTGTCGGACCTGATCGATTGTAGGATCATGTTATGTCTGACAGGGTCCTGGTACAGCAATCTGTTTGTTGGTGTTAACAACACCTTGTAAAGAAACCCTGGCAATACGTACTGGAGTTCGGATAGCCCGTATAGTCAGGGATTGGTAGGTAACTGCAATGATATCCAAAAGAGCAGCAAGAATGTACGAAGCGAAAAATTTTAGCCACTATGGGAAGGTTGCAAACGGTTGGCTAAGAAGATGTTCAGACTAACCTGATTTGCTGCACCCAAAAAAGGCTTTGCACCTAAGGAAGCCCTGAGAATTCATGGATGAATTATTCAGAGCTTCCAAGATGGTGCGTTGCCTTGAGCATGCGTCAGAATCGAAAGATAGCTGCCGCGCCTGTCTGCGTTGGCATTCTGTCGGTGGGTACCATGATTGCTTCACCCCCTGACCGGAGGACATACTCGCTGATCTCATCCAGTATATCCTCGACTTCCGGGTTCGACGGATCATCCGTACCGGTTTTGCCTGCTGCGGTATTGAGACGGCCCGGGATGATACGATCGGCTTCAATCAAAAGAGTTTTGACCCGGCCATCCATTGCGGCCGTGGTGATGGTGTCCAGATCTGCTGATGCCAGGCCGGTGCCGGATGCTGCACCAAATGCCTCGACAAATCCAGCCAGTCGTTTCTGATAGTGCGGTAGCAGCAACTCCCAGGCACGTTCACGCAGCATATCGGCTGACAGGGTGGCCGGGTCTGTTCTGATGCCTTCGTCAATCAAAAACGGGTTGCGACTGATTTTGCGGAACACTTGGTGGTGTTGAGGCAGGGCTGCCAGTATCAGGCGATGACCCGATGGCTGTGAATAATGTTCCAATACCATCTCATCGACTGCACGGAAAAACCGTTCTGTATCGCGGTCCTTCAGATCCTGTTTCACATCCGTGCCATGATGTGCTGCAGCGCTTGCCGGGGACGGTCCATAGGCGCGGTGGGCGCCTTCACGATCAATGGCGCCCATTTTCTGTATGCCTTCAGCGGTATAGGACAGGCCTTCGATCGGCTGCACTTGATATAACGCGTCACGATTTCCTTCATAAATTGAGAAAGTCTTGCGGTTCAAACTCAATACCTGATAGCTGTCGGCCGATTGCACGATGCGTATCAGCGGTTTGGTATGGAAGTTGTCGGCAACCGACGCCAATTCGACAACCGGGCGCAGCAGTTTGTAGGTGCGGAAAAACCCGTCGGCGGCGAAAACAGCCAGTCCTCTTGCGGTGTGATTCCAGAAAGCACTATTTTCTGCCAAAGCCTCGAATGGCTTCAGCAAGGCGTCGATATTGTGTGACGGGTATTCCTTGCGCAGGTTGGTCTCCAGCTTTCTCACCAGGGTGCGAAAACGGATCGGGTCCTGCAGGTTTTCAGGATGCTGCAGATGCGTTGGTTGATACAACGACAGGTGAGGGCCCTGTTGCTTCTCCAATAATACCGTTGGGTAGTCGTGTGCGATTTGGTTCATGACTGTCTGTCCCTAAATTAAAGTAAAGTGAAAATTATGCCTTGGGAGTAGCTTACAGCCGGGATGGTTTGCTTTGAATTGGGAATTCCCGTCGCTAGACTGTGGCCACTACCAGCGGCATCAGAGGAGCCCGAAATTTCGGGTCGGTGCCGTAGTTTTTGTTACCGGGGGATATGCCCCCGGCGTCTCGTTCAGCCCAATGATTTCTTGATATCCTTCACCAGGTCCAGAGGGAACACGATGGTATTGCTCTTGTCACCGGCGATCTCGGTCAGGGTTTGCAGATAGCGCAACTGGATGGCGTTGGGTTCCTGAGCAAGCATTTTAGCTGCTTCCACCAGTTCGACTGCAGCCTGCTTTTCACCGGTTGCGTGGATCACCTTGGCGCGCCTTTGGCGCTCTGCCTCGGCTTGTGCAGCGATCGCCCGGATCATGTTTTCATTGAGGTCGACATGCTTGATCTCGACGTTGGCCACCTTGATGCCCCAGGCATCGGTCTGACGGTCCAGGATGGCCTGGATGTCGTGGTTCAGTTTGTCACGCTCGGCCAGCATGTCGTCCAAATCGTGTTGTCCCAGCACCGATCGCAGCGTGGTTTGTGCCAGTTGGCTGATGGCTTCGAGGTATTTTTCCACCTGTATGATGGCCCGTTCGGGGTCGATCACCCGGAAGTAGACTACCGCGTTGACCTTGACGGAAACGTTGTCTCTGGAAATAACGTCCTGGGTGGGTACGTCCATCACGATCACGCGCAGATCGACGCGCACTATTTGCTGTACCATCGGGATCACGATGATCAGTCCAGGGCCTTTGACTTTCCAGAACCGGCCCAGTTGGAAGATCACGCCGCGCTCGTATTCGCGCAGTATCTTGATCGCGTTGAAAATGATTGCGAGTAATGCAAATGTCAGTACTCCAATCAAGTATTCTATCTCAAACATCGTCCTGCTCCTGTGTACTGTTGTTGAGGGGGCGGACCGTCAGCGTAAGCCCGTCCCGGCCAATCACTTTGACAACCTGGTTGTGGTGCACCGGGGATTCTGTACGTGCAGCCCAGCGTTCACCGTGAACAAAGACCGCGCCCTGCTGTTCGAAGGGCTCCAGGGCTTCACCTCTGGCACCGATTAATTGTTCCTGCCCCGAGACAACAGGGCGCTGGCGCGCCTGGACGGCGAACCAGATGATGGCCATCAGACCCAGGGAACTGACAGCCGCGATTGCACCAATCAGCGCACGCGAGACCGCGAAGCCGGGCACGTCGGTGTCGATCAGAATGATGGAGCCGATCACCATGGCGATGATTCCACCAAAGCCCAGTGCACCGAAGCTGGGCGCCATTACCTCGGCTATCATCAGGATGACACCCAGCACGATCAGTGCCAGACCGGCATAGTTCACCGGCAGCATCTGGAAAGCGTACAGGGCCATCAACAGGCAGATCCCGCCGACCACGCCAGGCAGGACGGCACCGGGATTATAGCCTTCCAGAATCAGTCCGTAGATGCCGACCAGCAACAGTATGTAGGCAATGGTGGGGTTGGTGATCACCGACAGGAACTGGCTGCGCCAATCCGGCTCCAGCCGCTCAACGGTCAGTCCACTGGTTTGCAGCTCCACTTGCTGTCCATTCACATCAACCACCATGCCGTCGGCTTTTTCCAATAGCTCGTCGATATCGGCCGCAATGAAATCGATCACACCCAGTTCCAGCGCTTCGGGTGCGGTAATGCTTACCGCCTCACGCACCGCACGCTCGGCCCAGTCCGCATTCCGGCCACGTTTCTCGGCCAGGCCGCGGATGAAGGCGACAGAATCGTTGATGACTTTCCTCATCATCGCATCACTGGAAGGCGCGATTGTCTCAGGTTCACCATTCTCGCTGCTTTTGTCGTCAGCACTTTGAGCGAGGCTGTCATCGCTTTCCGGCTCTTGTGTGGCGCCATCGTTCTCGGCGTCATCTTTATCCCCGGCCTGTTTTTCCCTGACCTGTTTTTCCCTGGCCAGATCTTTTTGCGGATCTTTTGCAGAACTTTTTTCCGACGACGCGGGTTTGTCCTGGCCGGGAGGTGCGCCCATGATGGGTACCGGTGTGGCAGCACCCACGGTGGTCGCCGGACTCATGACTGCAACCGCACTGGAGTAGAGTATGTAGGTACCGGCGCTGGCGGCGCGGGCGCCTGAGGGTGTCACGTAAATGGCTACCGGGACTTTCGAGCCGAGAATGGCCTTGACGATGTCGCGGGTGGATGCATCCAGCCCGCCCGGTGTGTCCAGACGCACGATTACCAGTTCAGCATCAATGTCAGCCGCTTTTTCAAAGGAGCGGATCAGGAAGTCCCGAGTGGCCGGGCCGATGGCGTCCTGGACATCCAGCACAAGGGCCACGCCAGGTGAGGTGGTTGACTCATCGGTTTCCGCGTCAGTTGCGATGCCCTTTGGCGCCCACAACATGGCTGCAAAAATCAACAGCAGGCAAAGCCCGGCTTTCCAGGCGTCCATTGCACGCATGCCGCCTTTCGCATGCAAGCCAGATACCCATGTTTTATTCATAGTCTCCCTATAAATCTCATCCGGCCCACAATGAGCCGGGATAGCGTTACGGAACTACCCGACCGTGTCAGGACGG
Organism: uncultured Wenzhouxiangellaceae bacterium; assembly: GCA_964602895.1. GTDB lineage: Bacteria > Pseudomonadota > Gammaproteobacteria > Xanthomonadales > SZUA-36 > JAWXBM01. Next base: position 8,582 of record CAZRTG010000051.1, on the reverse strand, counting down.
TAATAGTTGACGCTGCACCATCTGCAGGATTCCACCATGACGGAAATATTCGGCTTCAGCCGGTGCGTCTATTCTGGCCAAGGCATCGAATGTGGCGGTAGAGCCGTCCTTTCGGGTCACAGAAACCCTCACAGTCTGGTGTGGTTCGACACCATCATCAATGCCACTGATGGTGAAAGTCTCGGAACCGGTCAAATCCAATGATTTGGCTGTTTCGCCGTTTTTGAACTGTAGCGGCAAGACACCCATACACACCAGGTTGCTGCGGTGGATGCGCTCGTAACTTTCAGCGATCACCGCTTTGATGCCAAGCAGGCTGACACCTTTGGCGGCCCAGTCACGGGAACTGCCTGAACCGTATTCTTTGCCGGCAATAATCAGCAAGGGTACGTCTTCCTGCTGGTAGCGCATGGCGGCATCGTAGATGCTCATCTTCTCGCCGCCAGGCTGATGCAGAGTCCAGGGGCCCTGGGCGTCCGGCACCATGAGGTTGCGCAGACGGATATTGCCAAACGTGCCGCGCATCATGACTTCGTGGTTGCCACGCCGGGAGCCGAAACTGTTGAATTCCGGTACGGGTACGTCATGTTCAAGCAGGTATTGCCCGGCGGACGAATCAGCCGCAATGGCGCCTGCGGGTGAAATATGATCGGTGGTGACCGAATCGCCAAGTACCGCAAGGGCACGTGCCCCTTTGATGTTCGTGGCTGCCGCCGCGGTTCTGGGGAAATCGATGAAAAACGGCGGTTCCCGCACATAGGTCGAGTCTTCTTCCCACTTGTACAGAGTGCCGGTAGGGGCTGGCATGGTCTTCCACTTTTCATCACCCTTGAAAATGCGGCCATATTCAAGGTCGAATTGCTCAGCTGCCACAGAAGAGGCAATCAGTTCTTCAATTTCTGCAGCACTTGGCCAGAGATCTTTCAGGTAGACCGGCTTGCCGTCCTTGTCGATGCCAAGCGGATCGACGCTCAAATCACACAGCACCGTACCAACCAATGCATAAGCCACCACCAGCGGCGGCGATGCAAGGTAACTGGCCTTCACCTGGGCATGGATTCGACCTTCATAATTACGGTTGCCAGAAAGCACAGCGACTACCGAAAGGTCCTTGCTGGAGACCACTTCTGCTACTTCTTCCGGCAATGGCCCGGAGTTGCCAATGCAGGTGGTACAGCCGTAACCCACCAGATCAAAGCCCAGTTGCTCGAGATAGGGTGTAAGGCCCGCTTTTTCGAGATAACCGGTTACCACACGCGAACCTGGAGCCAGCGAAGTTTTCACCCAGGGCTGGGATTTCAATCCGGCCTTGACTGCATTTCTGGCCAATAGTCCGGCCGCAATCATGACCGACGGGTTGGAGGTGTTGGTGCAGCTCGTAATGGCTGCGATGACGACTGATCCGTGGTTGACATAGGAGGCCGCATTCGGTTTTTCCAGATGCTCGGGCGGGGATTTCAGGTACTCACCTGCCGATTCGCAACTTTCTGCGACCAGTCGTGCGATATCTTTGGCATTCACTTCAGCAGATGCACCGGAATTGAACGACTCCCGCACGTCTGGCAAGTTGACACGATCCTGGGGACGCTTTGGTCCGGCGAGGCTGGTCACCACTTTTGACAGGTCCAGTTCGAGCACTTCATCAAAACGGGGTTCCGGGTCAGCGTCGGTCCTGAACAGGCCTTGCTCTCGCGTATAGCTTTCTACCAGGTCACAAACGTCGCCGCGGCCGGTCAGTTGCAGGTATTTCAGGGTGTTGGCATCAGCCGGGAACAGTGTTGCCGTTGCACCAAATTCAGGCGACATATTGGACAAGGTGGCCCGGTCGGCAATACCCAGGCTGCTCAGCCCGGCACCAAAAAATTCGACAAATTTACCTACCACGCCATGTGCTCTGAGCATTTCTGTCAACGTCAGAACCAGGTCTGTGGCCGTTGTGCCAGGCGGTAAGGTTCCGATTGTCCGCACGCCTATAACGATGGGTTTGGGCAGGAACATGGGTTGGCCCAGCATGGCCGCTTCGGCTTCGATACCGCCTACACCCCAGCCCAGTACACCCAGACCGTTGATCATCGGTGTGTGCGAATCGGTTCCGACCAGCGTATCGGGATATACCCAGCCGTCGCGCTCGATAACCACGCGCCCCAGATGCTCAAGGTTGACCTGATGGCAGATACCCATGCCCGGCGGTACGACACGGAAATCATTGAAGGCTTGCTGAGCCCAATTGAGCAGGGCATAACGTTCCTGATTGCGCCGGTACTCCCACTTGAGGTTTGCGGCATAGGCATCGGCGCTGCCAAAACGGTCGACCTGTACCGAGTGGTCGATCACCAGGTCAACCGGAACAAAAGGATTGACTTTTTCCGGGTCACCGCCGGAGCGGGCCAGGTCACTTCTCATGGCCGCAAGATCCACCACGGCAGGAACCCCGGTAAAATCCTGCATCAACACCCGCGCCGGCATAAAAGCTATTGACCCATCTTTGCCATTGGGCCAGTTTGCAAGTGCTTCGACATCGGCTTGGGAGACGTCCCGGCCGCCCACTCTGCGTGCGAGATTTTCCAGCAGTATTTTGACCGTATGTGGGAGCTGCGCTATATCCGCACCGGTTTTCTCGGCAAGTTTGGCCAGGCTTACATAACGGGCAGACCCCGATTTGGTTGTTAAAGTGGCACCAATACCCATTACGTCATTATTCATCTACTTGTCTCCTTTCACTGGGGCTGATCACAGGCTCCGATCACCGATCGCTGATCCTGAGCGTTGATCATAGGTCAAAAGCGCAGTCCCGATTGCTTGAATCTGATGTCGCTGCAGTCTATTGATGACTTTTTATACTCTAATACTCGCGAGTATGACAAATCCTGTAGCAAAACATCATTCGTTTTTCCCGATACGGGCATGTGGTCAGCCACAGGTCCGGAACCGGGCCAAAGAATTGAGTAATTGGCCTTGAGTGAATGGCCTGGATGAGTGGTTGGCCTTGAGTGATTCTGGCCATGACGTTGATGGCAGCTGCCGTATTTGTGGGCAGGTTCGGGTTTTAGGCTTCAAGCTTACAGGATCAATCAGCTCACCGCTTGATTTTAACTGGATAGGTGGCAATAACATCGGCCAGTTCGTCGTGTAATTCCTTGAGGTAGGGTTCGAAGTGGCGCCAGTGTTCCAGCCCGCTGCGGTATATGGGCTGGCGAACCTGTTCCGAACTTGGCGTGCGGACAGAACGGTCGGTGGCATAGTAGTGCAGGCAACTTTCCTCGAACGGCAGCTGCAGAAAATCCAGCATACGCCGCACCTGGCCTTCCAGATCGTCCACCACATCCTCGTGATGGACGCGCAGAACCTTACCCGGTAACACCGCGTCCCAGTGGGCCATCAGATCGACGTAAGCACGGTAGTAGCGGGCAATCTCCTGCAGCCCGTAAGTGAACTCCTGGCCATCGGCAAACAGTTGTTTGAAGCCGCTGAAACAGCAGGCCATGGGATGGCGGCGTGCATCGATAATCCGGGCGCGTGGCAGAATCAGGTGGATCAGGCCGATGTGCATGAAGTTATTCGGCATTTTGTCGATGAAATGGGGCGCGCTCTGGCGGTGAATCCGGGTATCGCGAATATAGGCATTGGCCATGGTCTGCAGTTGTTGCGCCGACAGCTCGGCCAGATTCTTCGGATAATGCGCCTCCTCGGCGATAAACCGTCGACCGTTCAGGCGATGCGCCAACGCAATGATGTTGGGCAGCTCCAGAGTACCGTCGATCTGTGAATGCGAGGCCAGGATTTGTTCCAGCAGGGTAGAGCCTGATCGTGGCAGGCCGACGATAAAGATCGGGTCATCCTGTATGCCCCCCAGTCCCGCTTTTCGTTCGAACAGTTCGGCCGTGCAGTACTCGACCTGTCGTTGCATGGCCGCTTCCAGGATAGCCGGATCGTAGCGCAGGTCCGCTTTTTTCAGCCGGTTACCTTCCTCGTAATAGCGAAAAGCCGCAGCATAGTCCTGGCGGGACTCATAGGCCGACGCCAAGGCAAAACACAGGTGAAAGCGATCCACCGTAGCGGTCTCTGTAGCTTGCAGATGCTTTTGCATGGCGTCGATTTCAGCATCGGTGAAGCGATAGGTCTTGAGGTTGGCCAGACTCCAGTACGCATCGCCGAAGCCGGGTCGGGCCCGGTAGGCTGAACGATAGGACTCGATGGCCTCAGCCACCCTGCCGACCGTCTTGAGTGCATGTCCACGTGACAGGTGCGGATACTCCAGTTCCGGCCGCTGTTGGGTGATGCGATCGTAAATGGTCAGCGCTGTATCGAACTGGCCGACCGCCACGTTCTCATTGGCGAACGCTAATTCGAAAGCGTGATTACCTGGATAGGTTTCACGCAATATCGATGCCTGTGCCAGGGCTTGCTCAAACTTCTGACGCTTGTGCAGCACGTTGACATAGTCGTGCCGGGCCCGCCAGTTACCCGGTTCAAACTCGACACAGCTTTCCAGCAGGAATTCGGCATCGTCATAAATGAACAGCTTTATACCGAGCAGCGCCAGCAGGCGCATGGCTTCGACATGGTGTGGGTGCTGCTGGAGAAAACCACGGCACAGGGTTTCTGCCTTGAACAGCTTGCCTTCCTGGATCAGGCTGCTGACGCTGATGAGTTCGGGGGGCAGTTGTGATAACCGGTCGAATTCTGCCTGGGCCGTTTCAGCCGCCGCTGGCATGTTATGGCGTCGGTACAAGGCGGCCAGTTCACGCCACGAAGCGGGCAGGGCGTGGTTCAATTCAATGGCGCGTTGAAACGCGGCCTGTGCACGCGCCCACTCGCCCAGACGCAGCAGATTATGACCTGCTTCCTGGTAAGCCCGGCCATACAGGGGGTTGATGGTCTGCAGTTGTTGCAGAGTGGCCAGAGCCGCCCGTTGGCGGCCAAGGTAGCGCAGTGCGACGGCGTGGATGTACAAAGCGCCCGTGTTGGCCGGGTCCCTGGTCAGTTCGGACTGCGATAAGTTCAGTGCTTCCTGCAGGCGCCCGGCCTGCAGCGATTGCCGGGCACGGCTTGTGCCATCCTGTTTCGAGCTGTGCGGTTCCGTGCCTTCCTGTTCTCTGGTCGGCGTCATGTTATTGCTCATGGCCTGTGGCCAGCCAGCAAAAATTCACCACTAATAATCGTAGGAAATTTTAAGTCCGTAAGTGCGAGGACGATTGGTGGTGATGCGGAAATCCGTATCCAGCGAATTAATGAACAGTTGTGCACGCTCATCCGTGAGGTTTTCACCAAACACTTCAACCCGCCAGTTATCGCCAAACCGCGCACCGAGCGATGCATCGACCGTGTTGTACGAGTCCTGTAGAAAACGATTGTCGACCACGATGGAACTGTACTGGTCACCGGTATAGGCATACACCACCTGTGCATAGGGCTCGTATTCCTCGGCAGCCCACTCATAGCGGGCACTCAGGTTGTACTGCCACTCCGGTGCCAGCGCCAGGCGCGAACCGGGGCCGGCAATGTCCGTTACCCCTTCCGGGACTTTTTTCATCTCCGTGTCGTTGTATGACCAGGCGGCAGAGAGTGTCAGGTTATCCGTGGCCAGCCAGGCTACATCACCCTCAAAGCCCTCGATTACCGCATCGGCGGCGTTGGTGGTGAAAGTGATAACGGAGATATTGAAATCCGTGATACCGACCTGCAGGCCATCCCAGTCGATGTGATAGAGCGCGCCGTTGAAGCGCAGACGGCCGTCCAGCCAGGTTGTTTTCCAGCCCAGTTCATAGTTGGTGACTTCATCACTGATATAGGTTTTTGGCACACCATCACTGTCGATGCGGTTGAAACCGCCAGGACGGAAGCCTTCCGAGTAGGTGAGGTAGAACAGGGTATTGTCCAGTGGCTTCCAGTTCACACTGCCCTTGAAAATGGTGTCGTCTTCTTTCAGCGGCAGATCATCGGCAAAGACCTGATCAAAACTGATGCCGCCGTCCTCATCGACATCGCCCAGCGTGGCGAAGTTGGAGGAACCGACCAGGCTTGATTCGATGTCGTAGTAACGTGCCCCGCCGGTTACTGAAAGCGTATCGGTCAGATTGAATGTCAGCTCGCCGAAAAACGCCAGTTGCTCCTCCGAGCGAATGGCATCATTGACGAACGTGATGCCAGGACCACGCGGGTTGGGGTTAAAATGGGTCGATTGAGAGTGCGGCGCATTGGGTGCGAAGAACCCGGTGGAAGCGGCCACGTAAAAGTTGGTGTCGACCTTGGTTTCTATGTCGTCATAGAACACACCGGCTACCCAGTTGAAGCGCTCGCTTTGGTCATAGGTAAAGCGCAGTTCATGCGTCTGGCGCTCATTTTCGATGAATGTCAGCACACCCTGGGTAGGATCGCCACACAGGGTGTAGTCCGGCTGGCACTGATAGTAGTAACCAAAACTGCCGATCTGGGTGTAGCCGCTGTAATCGAAACTGTTGTTGACTTCACGCTCCAGGTAGGACCCGGCGTAGACGAGATCCAATGCGCCCAGGCGGCCGTTGACGGTCAGTGAGTACTGGCTGAACTCGTCTTCGAGGCTGTCTGGAAAAAAGCGCTGTACCTTGAGGTCTCCAACCACCCGTCTGCCGGCTTGTCCGGTATCGGGAAAATCGGCGATCTCTTCCGGTGAGTGATCGAATACGCCATCCACATCCAGTTCCTGGTACAGGACCTGGGCGAGCAACTCCCAGTCGTCATTGAGTACGTATTTAGCTGCCAGACGGCCACCGGTATAGCGGGCATCGTTGAAGTTGTTCTCGACCAGGTCTGCATTATTGACCACCACGGACTCGGCCCCTTCCGGGAAACCCTCGTCATTGGCGGTATAGGCGTTTTCACCATAGACGTTGTCGATGTAGCCACCTTCTTTGGCATTGTAGAAAACGCCACGCAGTGCCAGCCGGTCATCCACCAGCGGCAGGTTGATATAGGCTTCGATACTGTTGCTCATATCACCGCTTTTGGTATTGGCCACACTGACCTGAAACCCGGTCCCGAATTCATTCAGTACCGGTTTACGGGTGATCAGACGAATCGTACCGGCTTGTGATGATGCTCCGTACAAGGTGCCCTGTGGTCCCGGCAATACCTCGATCCGTTCTATGTCGGCGGCGTAGAGGTCAAGATTGCGGCCGCCGGAACTGACCGGTTGTTCATCCAGGTAGAGCGCAACGTTGGGTACGGGTGCTCCGATCTCGATGGATGTCTGGTCGGATGAGTCGGTTGCCATGCCGCGTATGAAAATGGACGACTGGCCCGGCCCCCGACCGGCGGAGTTTACTCCGGGCAGATAGCGGATGTAGTCATCGAAATTGGCCACATTGAGCTGGTCAAGCCGCTCACCGGAAAGGGCGGTGATGGTCAGTGCAACATCCTGCAGGTTTTCGGTTCGTTTGGTCGCGGTTACCACGACTTCTTCCAGTTCTCCGGCAGCACCGGCGACCATCGGTGCAACACCGGTCAGAGCGGAGATACCAAGGGCGATGGCTTTGGACAAGCTCTTCTTACGATTCATCAATGGACTCCTGTCGGTTGATCACAACCTGCTCGCCGATCACCCTCACCCCGACCGACGATGTTGGCACCATCAACTTTAACATTAATTTTACACAATGCAATCTTGCCGACCGAAACTCCGGCTCGAAACCTTCCATCCTGCAGATAACGCAAATTCCACAACATCCGTGTCTGTAACCTGCATGCCCTGGATTCGGTTTCCAAACAGGTTTCAAGCTGTTCAGATCCCTTAATCCCGACTTCTCCTGCCTGATTGACGCGTTTTTGGCGTAGCGGTAAATTATGGACGACGGTCGGGTGGACTTTGCATCCCCCACCTTACCCACCCGGCTGGTGGAGGTTTCGATGAAAACACTACGCCTCATTTCCATTGGTGCGGTTATCGTTGCTTCGGCCATGACACTGAACCAGGGTGCCATCGCAGCTGATCAAGCATCGCCTGCCAGCGATACATCGCTGATCCAGAGCGCCATGGCGGCAGCCCCCATGGGCGTTGCAAAAAATGCAACCATAATGAACATGGAAAGCGATGGCTCCATGCGCACACTACGAGCAGGCAGCAACGGCTTTACCTGTATGCCTGACAATCCGGCAACCCCTGGTCCTGACCCCATGTGCATGGATAAAAATGCCATGCAATGGGTTAATGCCTGGGTTGCACATGAAAATCCGCCGGTCGGCAAAACCGGTTTCATGTACATGCTGGAGGGCGGCACAGATGCCAGCAATACAGACCCTTATGCTACGGAGCCTTCAGTTGAGAATCACTGGATCAAAACCGGGCCGCATGTCATGGTGGTTGGCGCGGATGCCAGCTTCTATGATGCCTATCCGAAAAGTGCGGATCCTGATACGTCCAGCCCTTATGTGATGTGGTCGGGTACGCCTTACGAACACCTGATGGCACCAGTGAAATAGATACAGGCTCATCCATCAGCCATTCCGGCTCAGTGGCAGTCGGCTGGTTTTGACCCTGGACTTGTTTCGGGGTAGCGATGGCGCAAGCATTTTTATGGCTTTTTCTCCCGTAGCGCGCCATACGG
>CAZRTG010000050.1:0-19349 GCA_964602895.1 uncultured Wenzhouxiangellaceae bacterium | reverse complement strand
AGATTGCGCAGCTTCTCGATCAACTCCTCGTCGCTGTAGCGATGTGCCCTTGCGCGCAAGATGCCCTGCGCCGTGTAGAAGAGCTCTGGTGGCACGATGCCCTCGAACGCACCTTCCTTCTTGATCCACATGTCGGGGCTGTTAACCACTCGGTGCTTCTTGAGCTTGAAAGATCGACGGTTGTAGATGTTGTTGCCGATGTATTTCTCGTTGGACAGCACCTCGCGGACCGTTGCGCGTGTCCAATCCCGCCCAAGGTCAGTACGCGTTCCTTGTGCGTTCAGCCGTTCGGCGATGTCCAGCTCCGTCAGGTTGTCGGTGACAAACCAGCGGTAGATCTGGTTGACCACGGCGACCTCATCATCCGGTCCCGGCTGAAGAATGACACGGTCGGTTTGCAGGCTCTTGTGCTCGCCGCGAGCCAATTCACCTTTGAGCGTGCCGGACTGATCGATCAGCACACGTCGCAGCCCATAGCCAGCCGGGCCACCCTGGCGGAAACCCAACTCGATCAGGCGGCACTGCCCGGCAAACACCTTGGCCGACAACTCCCGGCTGTATTCGCCAGCCATCGCACGCTTGACGCCCTTGACGATGGTCGACACAGGCGAGCCGTCGTTTTCGAACTGCTCTGCGCAGTACGCGACCTGGATGCCCGCGCGACGGCAGATGTATTCGTAATAGGCGCTCTCATCAGCGTCCTGGAACCGGCCCCAGCGGCTGACGTCATAGACCAGAATGATCTGGTAGTCCGCGATGCCAGCCTCGACGTCCTTGATCAGTTGCTGCAGCGCTCGTCGCCCATCGATGCGCAAGCCGCTCTTGCCCTCGTCGGCATAGGTGCGAACGATTTCGATGTTGCGCCGAGCCGCGTACTCGCGGATTTTGTCGGCTTGGTTTTCCGTCGAATACTGCTGGTGCTCGGTCGACATCCGCACGTACTCGGCGGCCCGAAATGTCGGTGGCTGATCCGCCACCGGAATGGAGAACTCTTCTGCCTGCATAGACCCGATCACTTTATGTTGTGTGAACTTGCTCTCGGGCCTGCCTTTCACCTCATTGGCATACACGTGACCTGCAATGCGCGGCCGGAATGCACATGGTTGAAATTGTTGCCATCCAGGATGATCGAGAGCCCATTTGGGCTTGAAGTTAAGGCTGGATTCCCTGGGTGTCGATCAAGTCATCTCTTGACGCATCCATCTTGCATTCGCAGGTTTCGCACAGCAGCGTGATTTCAACTACCCAAGAGCCCGGTGTTCCATTGGGAAACTCTGGACGTCTTGTGATCCGGTAGATACCGGAAGGCAGTGCTGACACGTCCATCTTTACCGGATCGATGACTTGCTGCCGATGGGCGGTGGTAAGTTGCCCCCCTTGATCGCCGTTGACGTGTTGTGCGTCTCGGTGATTGCGCCAATAGTCGTGATTGCGCTGTGACCACGCGCGCTGGGCCGCCTGCTGATTGATGCGGTAGTCAGGATCGGATTGGAGTTTTGCCCGCTGCCATTCGCGCTTGCGAGCCCGCTGGCATTCAGGGGCGGAGCAGAACGCTTGGTCGGGAACCTGTGGGCGGGGTTCGAAGGGGTGGCCGCAGTGCGCGCAAAGTCGAGTAGTCATCGTGGTCTCCATGCAAAGTCCGTATGGAGACCGCCACTGACCGTGGCGAAGGGCGCGAAGCGGCTGCCCTATGAAGGGATATTCAACGAGCGACAGTGTTCAACGCGGGTGCCAATGCCACGCTCAAGCGGCCAACGATGGCGGGCAAGGGTTCTGGCGGAAGTTCGTTCTTCTTGAGAAATGCCAGCCACAGCGCCTGGCGCGAAGCGTCGTGCGCAAACTCGTCCGTCAGGCCGACTGGCAGCGCGTCAGGAACCGCCATGCCGCGTCTTTCGAACGTGGCCTTGATCGCTTGGGCCAGCAGATCAGTGTCCAGAGTTTCTCGTTCCAACAGCACCGACAGATCGAAGTAGTCCTTCAGGCGGCTGTTGGTCATACCCAGCAATGCGATGGCGTGGAGCTTTTCCGCGATGACGGTGTACGTTGGGTAGGCCCGCAGCCGTGGCGCGGGCATTTCCTCCAGCAGTACTGGATAGACCGAATCAACAGGTGCCGGGGTGACGGCGTCGCCGAAGCCGACATCGATTTGGGTCTTGCAGCGTGCTCTGGCCAGATCGCCTGCAATCATCACGCGAACGCCGCCGTAGCCAGCTTCCTTGCGGATCTCCTCGACTGTGACCGAGGCTGGGTCGAACACGATGCCGTCGTCGACCGGTACAGCTGCGATGTCCCGGAATACTTGGGCCACTGACTCCAGATCACTGGCACCGAAACCCAACAGATCGGCGTCACGTGTGGCCCGGTGTGGCATGTCGTACCAGAGCGTGAACAGCAGCGCGCCCTTGAGCAGAAAACGGTCCGCGTGCGGCGACTGGGTCAACCGATAGAGGATGCGCTCCAAGGCAAAGCGCACCAGCACCTGATTGAAGTCGACGCCTTGCGCCTTGGCGACATTGAGCAGACGCGCACGGACGGACGCCGCAACATTTGGGGTGGCAGTACTCATCCAACGCTCTCCAGATAGGGGCGCATCACATTGGCCACGCGGCATATCTTGGCGAAACGCCAGATTTCGTCGACGGAGGCCTTGCTGCGCGCCCGAGCGTCCTTCAGCGCCTCCAGCGCCACATCCAGCCCGATCTTGTTGCGGTGCTTGAAGCAGTCCGCCACGGTCTTGGCCACGCCGTACACCCGGAGTCTGACACCGTCGCGTTCGACTTCCTCAATCCCTGCCGAGTAGGCATCACCCGTGAACTGCACCATCTTGACGGGCGGGTAGTCGACCCGGGGTGGGTGGCTGCCCCGAGGCATGGCGATCCAGATCTGACGCGGCAGCTGCGTGGTCAGCTCATGAAACTGCAGCGCCGTAAGCAGGCAGAACACCGCTTGAGGTACCTTGGTGGCGATGGTGCCAAGGCTCTCGAATTCCGAAACCTGTGCATCCGGCAGACGGTACAGGCCACGCCCCACCTTCTCTAGTAGACCCGCAGCGGTCAGGCGCGTCAGAACGACCCGCGGCGCACTGATGGCGTCCAGATCGCTGGCGCGCAGTAGCCCCTTCTGGCTGGCCAGATCGAGGACGCGTTGATTGTGGGTACTGGAGAGCATGGGTGGAGTATGTTCCATATTTTCGTCCAAAGCAACAATTCGACGAAAAATAGGAACGGGCAGCGGAAATCCTCGACCTGTAGGTGCGGCGGCCAACCTCACTCCCTTTCACTCAGATGGCAGGTGAGTGCCCCCTTGTTCTTTGACCTCAATGCCCCTGTCGACCGGGTATCGACAGGGGCGCAAGTGATGCATCTCCCAGAGGAAGATTTCCTCTATGCTGAAGCGGATGACATCACCGTTTGCGATCCGGTAGAAAGGAATGCCGAGCCGCAGGCGTTCCAGATTCTGGTGAATCCAGTAAGCGGGCAATCCAGTGATGTCGACCACGTCCTTGGCGGAGTAAAAAACCTGATCGCGGCGTGTGGCCCGCTTCTGCATCATCTGCTTGATGGCGTCTTCTCGTGCCGTCGGGGAGGATTCGGACAACTGGCGTCCGGTAGAGGATTTCCAAGTGACCCGAGCCTTGCGTTCGAAGGACTCGACCTCCATCAGAAGGTAACGGACAGATCTGTTGAGGTGCCAGGCGGGTGGGCCGATTCCTTCCGAGCGCCATTTTTGCAGCGTCTTGGGTGAGAGATTCCATCGCGAGGACAACTGGTTTTCATCGAGGACAGGATAGGTGATGACTGGCTCATCCGGGCTGGACACAGCACCCTGTCTATCGGCATCAACCTTGGGTTTCATCGCGCGCCTCCGTCAGCGCGGCCTCGGCCGCTTCAAGACTGCCGTACTGCGCGATGAGCGCGAAGGCCTCGCTCAAGTAGTACCGCTTTGGTTCGGGGGCGACGGGCGTTGGAGATTCGACAACGGGCTGCGCGTCGCATAAAGATGGCAACGGCGCTTCGTTGGACATGCCCTGGCGGATCGCCTGCTCATAGGTGACGATCTCATCCACTGGGTAGCGGACGGCCTTTGAGAGCTTGATGTACGGCGGGCCGCGTTCTTCACTGCGCCAGCGTTGTAGGGTCTTGATGCTGACGTTCCACCGATGTGCAAGCTCCGTTTCGGTGAAGGCGGGTTCGGTTTGCATGGCATTTCCTTTCGTCGTTCGTGCCGGGCATTACGGCGACAAACGAGAGGAAAGCCAAGTTGCGGCCCCGAGATTCCCCGGCAGTCGTGGCAACTGCGAGTGCCAATCTGCCTCTCTGAACTTACAATCATGGGCATGTGCGGTTGCGCGAAATCCTTCCCCGGAATCGCGCGAGGGTCTCAAGGCTTCCGACCGGGGCTGAGAGACTGCTGATATGTGGGTTTGGTTTTCTGTTAAACTACACCACCACTCTTTTCTCAGCGCGTTCTCATCACATTGAATTAGCTGTTGTGGACTATCACAAGTAGTAATTTGATAAATGAAAAAACTTGCTAACATTCATCCGGGCGAAGTCCTGCTGGAGGAATTTCTTGTTCCAATGGAACTGAGCCAAAACCAGGTAGCACGGGATATTTCTGTACCACCTCGCCGCATCAATGAAATTGTGCTTGGCAAGAGAGCCATCACAGCCGATACCGCCATACGCCTTGCCCGCTATTTTGGAACCACTGAGAAATTCTGGATTGGGCTGCAATCTGATTTTGACCTGGAAGAAGCGTGCGACAGATTGGGCGACCGATTACAGCAGGAAGTCCCATTGCATGCTGATTCTGCATAGCGCCATTGGCAGAATTTCTTGATTGAAATATCCAACTTTTCTGACTCCGGAATGGGATGGATTAATCAGACAGTTCAAATTGAAACCAAGGGGCGAGCTTGAAGATATGAGCGCTGAGTCGGAATAAATATTTTTACTCTGACCCAAATCTTCTACTTGGTTAGACTGATTCGTCGTATCCCTGTTACTCACCCTTCGGGGCGTATTTCGCACGTCTGAATTTTCTGCGTTTCAATCACTGCCACTAACCACCAAAGACATCACGGTATATCTGCTCAACCATTGCGACTTCATCATCGGTGAGGTCGACGAATTCCTTCTCACGGCGTCTTCGTCCAAGTTTTCCATGATTTTGCCGCATGAACATGATGAGATTTTGTGCGAGGCGATCAGGCATTTCAACGGCTTCCATGATACGTCGCTGCGTTTCATCATGACGGCGCAGGCAGTCGATTTCTTTCGGCAAGTCATGCTCAACAGTGCGTGCAACACACTCGTACAGAAACTCCGCCGCCTCGGTGCAATCAAAGAGGCGGTACAAGTCACCCGTGTCATTCTTTACCGTGACGTTGTGATCCGGCGTTGGTAGCCAGTCAATGTAGTCCATCAGAGGAGCTGTGTGACCTTGCAACGTAGCCCGATAGTCATCAATTCGGTCAAGCATCACCGACGAAACCGGAAAAATCATTCCTGGCGGCGTGAATTTTCGCTCTGCCAGGACGTGGTGAATCAGACAGCGATGCACGCGGCCGTTACCATCTTCAAAGGGGTGGATATAAACCAAGCCAAATGCCGTTGCTGCTGCCTGTAAAACGGGATCCAGCATGCCATGCCGCATCCGTTCGTTGGCGGCGATCAACCCGGCCAATAACCCCTCAAGCTGATCCGGCCTTGCGCCGATAAATTCCGGCAGCGGATAGCCAATCGGGTCACGCTCGCCCACGAACACGCCGTGGTATCGCAGCCCCTTCCGGGTAAAACGTGAATCCTGAATGACAACGCTTTGTAATCGTATCAGTTCTTCGGTGCTTAGCTCGTTCTTCCCTGCCTGCAGCACCGCCTGGCCCCAACGCTCCAGACGACAACGCAGTGGGCGCTCCCCCTCAATCTCAAAACTTGCGCGGCTATCGGCCAGGAGCAGAAAACTGGCAGCGCGTGCAACAAGATGGCTGCCCGTACGCCCAATCGTTTCAGCCGCTTTCTCAGCAAGGTTTCTTTTCAGAAACTCTTCCAGCTTTCTCGTGCGACGAAGTACAGGTACGTAATTACCGTCTCCAAGCAGGTTATCCCGAACCCGATGGCGACGCGACAGCCGCGCTTCACTGGTGAAGTAGCTTTTGGGATCAAGTACATCGACCGACCGAACCATTCCGGCATCTTCCAGATCGAGTTGTTTGCGGGTCAGCGTTTCGTATAAAAACCAGCTGCGCCGGGTATCGACGCCCGTCGGTGCGGACGTAATGTATTCAACCATCGCGTTTTCATCAATCGCCTCAAACGCTCGCTTGAGTATGAGTAAATCCATGTTTTCATGGCGCAATGCGAAACCAATGTGATCTGTAGCCTGATCGCCGGGCCAGTAGCGCTTGTCAAACAACTGCCAATCGTTCTCTTGCCTTCGGCTACCACGCACGTGACTTTCGGATACACAGCTCAGTGCCCTGACAGGTGCTTGCAGGTTCAGTCCGTGCACGAGCGCTGCAAAGCCGACAAGACGGCTGCCTGCAGGAACCAGTCTGCCCTGGAAAATCGCCGGCTGTTCAAATTCAAGGCTCATTTGTCGAAAACCCTTCATTTAAGTCGAATTTTACTCAATTATCGGATCTTGTGTCGAAAGACACTATAAGCTTAATCGCGTCGAAAATCATTCATAAAAGACAAAATTTGGGACAAAATATCCTTGGGAGTCGAAAAACACTATAGAAAACTTGGCGGTCGATGAATGTATGCTGGGGCTGGTATGCTGGGGTTATGCTGGGGTCGGACCTGTCCAACACTTTGATATAAAAATAGTATGCTGGGGTCGGACCTGTCCAACACTTTGATATAAAAATACTTAGTATATTCAGGATGGGCAATTTCCACTCTTAAACAGCCCTTATTGCACCGGAAAATCTGATGCCAAGGGACATCGACAGTTAAGCCGTTATCGAATGTACATCACACGGCCACTAGCCCTGCAATTTCCCTATCGAAATAGCGTGTTTAAGACCTGAATCCAAGGCCAAACGAAATATTTTCTCTTATATAATCAATCAAGTGTACTGGTCCGACCCGTTCATATCATATGTGCGCGTTCAAATGCGTTCATATGATTTCCCTACCGAAATAGCGCGTTTAAGATCTAAAACCAAGACCAAACGAATATGTTTATCCCAAAATATCAATCAGATGCGCTGGTTCGACCCCTCTAAAAAAACCTCTAAAACTGGCATGGCCGTGGGCTCGGTGCTTTTTGGAAAATTCTGGCAGCGACTGGTGTGGTTCCTGGGTTTCGGCCTGCTATATGGTGGTGGCGCCATCATTTATGCACACTGGACCAAAGGCAGCTACGTTATCTGGCTACTGTTGACGCTGTTGATCAGCCGAACCGTAACCTTGGTATTTTTGCGTGACAAGAAAGGCACCATCCTGATGATGCAGCGATCCGTTATCGGCATGTTCCTGTTACTGATCACTGCGTTCATCTGCCTGCTCCCGGTTCCGGGTTTAGGTATCACAGAAGATATTCGCTACGCTGCCTTTGGCGGCTCGCTCGACGGGCTAACGGAGCATCCGCAACGCACCATTCTCTGGGGCGTTGTCTATTTCGCTCTGATGGCTTGCGTGGAATTCTATGCTGGTTGGCGGCTGCCGGACTGGACCGACGAACAGGCTGAAGCCGGGTGGAAAGTTTTGCAGCAATGATAGAATCCAAAACCCTTTCCTCATCGGTGCCAAAGTGATAGCACCAGGCTAAGCGAGCTGGTCAGGGTGATTCGAAGCCATCCGAAAAAATCTGTTCGCCTTTAACGGTCAGAGTGAACTGCCGCTCAAATTGCGCATCACAATTATCCATAACCGTGACGGTGACCAGATAGGTAGCCACGGGTGCGGCAGCGGTGATCTCTACTTCGCCGGTAGCCGGGTTGACACTGATCGATCCGGTAAAGGAGTTTGGTGCAATCGCAACACTGACGTCTTTCACGCTGCCATTGTCTGCAGGTCCTGATAAAGGAGGGTTCAAGGCTCCCTGCCCTTCGGTAAGCACTACAGTCGTATAAGCACCAAGCGTCGGTGGGCTGTTGGTGTCCACATTGATATGTAAGTCACCGGTGCCGGTCAAGTCGCCGGTCAAGTCGCCGTCTGAAACGAGGAAACGCACAGTTCCCGCAGTGGCATCGCAGGACGCAGCCAAGGTAGCGGAAACCGTGCCAGCCACATTGCTGATACCACCCACGCTGATTCCGGACGCCGAACCACCGGCGATTTGCGTCACCGTCAGGCTACCTGCAGGGGTGGTCAAATCGCCAACCGTACCCACCACCTCGACCGGGCCGGCAGGACTGCCCTGCTGACGCAATGCGGCAGTTGCTGGTGTGAATGTGGGAGGCGTATTTTTCACCTGCAACTCGAATTGCGCATCGGTATGCGTTCCGCAGTTATCGGTAGCGCGAACGATAATGGTATGCGTGCCAACCGGAGCAGCATCCGAGACGGATACGATACCGGCAGTATCGACTGAAATCGTTCCGGTATAGGTACCGGTGTTCTGCACCACGATCTGGGCAACAGAGCCGTTGTCGAGCGGACCCGTGGCAGGATTTATCTGAATGGCAGCCCCTGCATCCAGCATTTGACCGGTGTAGGTCAGTGTCGGAGGTGTGTTGGCATCCACACTAATCTGCAAATTACCCGTGCTGCTGAGGCTGCCGTCCGAGACCTGAAAACGAACGGTACCTGCCGTTGCAGAACAGGAGGCAGCCAGCGTGGCCGTCACGTTACCCGCCGAATTATTGACGCTGTCCACCGTGATTCCGCTGGCCGTGCCGCCACCAATGGCGGCCACCACCAGACTGGCAGGAGGACTGTCGGCATCGCTGACCGTTCCTACGGTTACTGCTGCACCCGCTGCACTGCCTCTCTGCCGGACTATGGCACTCGCCGGCGTGAACAGTGGGGCTGTATTGTTGACCTGCAGGTCAAATGCCGCATCAGTGTTCGCCCCGCAATTGTCCGTTGCACGGATTGTTATGCTGTGTGTGCCAATAGGCGATGCGTTGGATACCGATACCGCACCGGCTGCGTTGACGGAAATCGTTCCAGTGTAAGTGCCTGTTCCCTGTACATCGATGGTGTTGATCAGACCATTGTCCGTCGGCCCACTCATCGGGTTAATCTGACGGGATGCTCCGGAATCCAGTGCCGAGTTGGCGTAACCCAGCGTTGGTGGCGTGTTGGCCGAGAGGTTCACCTGCAGGTCACCGATACCGGTGAGTGCTCCATCGGACACCTGAAAACGGACCGTTCCGGGGGTAGCACTGCATGAGGTTGTGACCACAGCCGATATCGTACCGGACACATTGGTGATGCTGTCCACCATGATTCCGCTTGCCGTGCCTCCGGCGATTTGTGTTACATCAAGAAGAGCCGGCGGGGTCTCCCCATCACTGACCGTTCCCACGGCAACGGCACCTGCAGGCCCGCTACCCTTTTGTCGTGCCAGCGCGGCGGACGGTGTAAACGTCGGTGGAGTATTGGGCCCCTGAATTACAAAATTTGCTGCAGATATTCCGGATGGGGTCACAAAATCGTGCTCCCGCACACGTAACCGACCCTGTTGGGTGGGTGGGTTGGATACGGTCCAGGAATAAGATCCGGTATTGCTTATGTCGGAAGCCACCAGCACCGGAAAGGTCGTACCTCCATCCAGCGACAATTCGATGGTGACGTTGCGGTTGAAGCCGCCGGTATTGGTCCAGCTGATGGTTTGCACGCTACCCACCGCGAACGAACCGCCACCGGGCAGAACGTTGGTAATCGTATCAGGCGTCAGGTCGCCGTTGCTGTCACGATACCAGCCAATGTCACGCATCTGCTGCCGGGTAAGATCCAGGGTGAGTGGCAAACCGAAATTGATGGAGGGCTCCATCAATAGGTTGGGGAATGCAGCCGTGTTGAAATGGGATACCGAAGAACCACCTTCGTACGGGTTGGGTGCATACAACTGCACACGGCCGGTCGCCGTTTCACGGCCAGCGGTCAGAAAGCCTGAAGCCTGACGTACGTTCGGGCCATCCCAATAGAGGTTGTTGTTATTGATGGCAGATGCCTTACGCTGAGCGTTGTTCATCTGAAACCAGGTCAGCCCATTGGAGCTGTCGTATTGAAACCGCGCCCAGATATCCGGCGACCCACCGATATATGATCCTGAGGCTCTGGTAAAACTGGATGAGCCCAAACCGTGACCCAGTTCATGCAGTAAAACGACAAACAGATTGATGGTGTCAGGCGGAGTTGCGTTGTCCAGCCCGTAATAGAAATGACTGCCACTACCCAGGCAACCCGTGTCCACATCACTGTTGAATGTCGTATCAATATCCGGCCTAACAGCATCCAGATCGACACCTGCCTGTTTGTTGGCCAGAGCCTGGTGGTAAAAGGTATCGCTATACTCCGCATTCAGAAAATTCTGTTCAATGGTTACCGCGCCGGCGCTGCCGAGTACACCACCGCTACTAGGACTACAAGGCGTCAACGGATTGAATTGGGCCCGAACCGGGATGGTTACACTACTGTCCAGAAAGGCGCTCCAGACCTGGGCAGCCGCGTTGAACAGCGCCAGGCGTTGATCGCCCAGGTTGGCATGGGTGTCATTTCCCGGTGCCGGCAGCAACTGGGGTGCCGTTGAATTGAATCCTTCATCAGCACCATCGTTGTTGATAATGGTGATGGTAGAGCCCCCAGCCTGCGGGCCGTCGGGATAACTTGCTGCCATTTCTCCATAGAATTGGTACTCGCCGGGGCTCATGCCATGCAGCAACGCTTCTGCCACCAGTTTCTCATGGGCGGTCTGCTGCTCGGGTGGCAAGGGCGCTCCTGTCTCCAGGTCACGACCGAAAAAGGTATTGGCTTCGCCAACACTGTTGACGCAAGCAACTGCAATCAATTCATCATTCACGAACTGACCCAGCGAAACCTGCTGGAATCTGCCCTGCAAATCGATGGATTCATGGCCTGAGGCTGAACGTTGTGGCGTGAGGTCATTCAGGCGGCGACTGGTGAGGCTCTGGATCAGGGAGGCCATGGCCGCATCGTCGGCGCCAGAATTCTGGGCCATGGCGTTGGTAGCCAGCATCCCACTGACCAAACCAATAACACAGATCGTACGGATACCCAGTCCGATCAATTCGTATGTGACACCATTGTGGCATCGCTTCCTTGCGCTCACCTGTATCTCCTGTTCCCAAAAAGCCCCACCTGCCACTTGGCCACTTGGGGTCGGACCTGTTGGGCCACTTGGGGTCGGACCTGCCCAACTCTTTGATATAAAAATATTTAGTACCCGTTCAAACGGCAATTTCCGCCTTTAAGCAATCCATTTTGCACCAGAAAAACTGGCGTCGAGAGATATGGATAGGTTAGTCATGACTGCAATCATCCCTCAAACTCGTTAACACTGCGATTTCCCTATCAAAATAACCTTTTTAAGGCTCAAGTTCACATTCGACAAGATCAATTTCATATGTATAATCAATAGGATGCGCTGGTCCGACCCCGATTCAACAAGATCAATTTCATATGTATAATCAATAGGATGCGCTGGTCCGACCCCGATTCAACCAACTCAATAGGATGCGCTGGTCCGACCCCGATTCAACCAACTAGCCTCTTAAATTGCTCAGCAAAATCAGTGTGATCAATACCGGTATCACGTAGCGGATCAATACCGACCAGCAGCGCAGCGCAAGCGGGTTGCCCAGGTTCAGTTCTTCCGCTATGGACTTGCGCGATATGACCCAACCTGCGAATAAGGCGATGAGCAACCCGCCGACCGGTATCAGCACATTGGCCGTGAAATAGTCCAGCAGGTCGAAAATCCGCTTGCCCTCGAAGGTTTCGAAATAATCCAGTGGGGTAAATCCGGACAGGACATTGAATGACAGCACGGCAGACAGCCCAAGCAGCCACGCCAGGGCGCCGACCAGTGAAGTAATGACGCGTCTGCCCAACGTACTTCTCTCTATAAGCCAGGCGACGACAGGCTCCAGCATGCCCATGGAGGAGGTCAGTGCTGCCATTAACATCAGCGCAAAGAACAGGGTGCCAAAAAGTGTGCCCAGTGGCATGGTTCCAAAGGCGATGGGCAAGGCCACAAACACCAGACCCGGGCCTTCACCGGCCTGTAGGCCATAGGTCAGGACCAAAGGAAATACCACCATCCCGACCAGCAACGCGCAAGCTGTGTCGGCGAAACCGATCACAAATGCGGCCCGGGCTATGGATACCGTCTTGGGCAGGTAAGCGCCATAGGTAATCATTGCACCCACGGCAATGGCCAGTGAGAAAAATGCCTGGCCGACGGCCATCATGACCACTGCCGGAGTGACCTTGGAAAAATCCGGGCTGAACAGAAATCGGGCACCACCCGCAAAGTCTGCCGTGAATGCAACATAGCCCAGAAGAACAACCAGCGTCACGGTCAGTGCCGGCATCAGCACTTTAACGGCTTTCTCCAGGCCACCCCGCAATCCGCCAGCGACAATGAACACCGACATCAGCATGAACACCCCGTGCCAGAAGGACAGGCGGTAGGGGTTGTTGGTCAGTTGCTGAAACGCAGCCCCAGAGGTCTCGTTGTTCAGGTTCTGCAGGTTTCCCAGGGCAGTTTGCACCATGTAATCAAGAATCCAACCCGCAACCACACTGTAGAAGAGCAATCCGACAAACGGGATGATCAATGACAGCCAACCCACGGCATACCACCCCTTGCTGCAACCTTCTTCCTCGCACAGGACCTCCATGGTTGCCACAGCGCTACCACCGCCACGGCGACCAATGGCCAGTTCAGCCATGATCAGCGGAATACCGATAACCAGCACGGCAGCACAATAGATCAGGACGAAAGCCCCGCCGCCGTTCACTCCAGTGATATAAGGAAAGCGCCAGATATTTCCCAGCCCAATGGCCTGGCCGATAATGGCGAGGAAAAAGACACCGCTGGAAGACCATTGTTCGTGTTTGTATTTGATACCGGGACTCCCTTTGGTTTGTAGTCAGACGAAATGAAGACCGGGACTGGCACCCGATGCAGCACGACGGATGCTGCCCAATTGCGAGAGCAGCATACCTGTGCCGGATACTCCAACAGCCTGCTCGGCAATTTTTGTTTCGAGCAGACTGCCGTTAATGCCGTGGGCAACAACGTGTGCACTCATCACCGTACAGTCGGGATCGACGATCATGATACCGCGGGTCCGGTCGAAACCCAGGCTTGCCAGTGCACAGGTGGCCATGGTGTTGACGTTGCGTGGAAATTTCTCGGCAGCACCACGCACCGGGCCATCGTAAATGATGGTTTCGGTGTCGATTTCGGCCGGGTCAATCTCCGTAGCAGAGAAGTCGATACTGCCGGGCGCCTTGCGAAACGTAATGCTGACATCGGCCCAGTTGTCGCGACCTTCATGCAGGGCATCGACACCCACAAGGGCTCCCCTGGGAATAAACAAACTGTGGCTGTTTTTCTGCGCGGTATTGAGAAGCGACTCGCTCAAGGCGTCATCCGCCATGGCGGTGACCGATAACATCATATAGTCACAATGACCGAGAAAAGCTTTTGCATAATCCCTGCTGACTGATGGATGGGCCATTTCTACCACGAGATCGGGCGAGCGTTCTGCGAAGTCAGACAGGTTGTCCAGTACGATAGAATCGGGAACGTGCTCCAGGTTTGCAGCTGTTCGGTTCCAGACAAAGGCGACATCAAGTCCATTTTCCGGGTGATTGGTCAGTTCTCGGTAGATGAAGCTGGCAATATAGCCAAAGCCGATGATACCTACTTTCCTGCGCTGCATTCCTTACACCTGCCGAACATCAGGAAGTTTTACACTAGCATTATCCACAGGAAAATAACACACTGGCTGCGTGTAAGGAGATTCAGTAATGGACATCACAGACCCACACTGCCACTGTTGCAGTTGCGAGGTACAAAGTTCGCCCGAAGAGGCATTCAACTACCTGTCCGATGGGCTCAGGCAGGGGGAATGGACCTTTGGCAGCTGGAACCGTAGGCAGATCGACGAGAATCTGTTCGTGGGCACATCCATGTTCGATGGCAAAGAAACCTACATCAGAATTGACACCGATCCGGCCCGCTTTCTGATTTACTACCACCTCGGTTCCGACCCCGACAACCTGGCAGCGCGCAATATGATCAGGGTAGTACCCGGCAAAGTGGTTCAGGCTGAAGGCAAAAAGTGTATTGTCACTTTGTTGGCCTGGCGCAGTGCTTTTATGGACGACCTGCGCTGGAAACAGCTCTGTGTCTCCCATGAATCCCAGATGTTTATTATCAAGAGCCGTATTGAAGCCGTAGAAAAGTAGAAAAGTAGAAAAGGGGTCGGATACAATTTCAGGATTGATCAGGATCCGACCCCTTTTCTAGTTTAACCCTGAAATTGTATCCGACCCCTTTTCTGACCCCTTTTCTACCCCTTTTCTAATTATCGCGTTAACCAGGGCATCAGCAAGCGGGTGACGCGAGGCATGATGAAATAGGTCATCAGCAGTACCAGAAGGGAGATTTGAAACAATTGGGGCAGCCAGCCTGGAAGGCCGGGCCAGGCGCTGAACAGGAATGAAACAAGCGGGCTTAACAACATCAACAGGGTAAAAATAACAACAATCAGCACCAGCGCCATTTTGTGTGCCTTCGGGTGGAGTTGATCGGCAAACAGGAACTCCAGGCCGGTCAGGCGTTTGATACGTTCCTCTCCCTCAACCAGGTGCTCGATTTTTGCCACCCATTCCCGGCGCTCGGCTGACGTTTCCCATTTTCGCAGGTGTTCGACCGTGTCAAAGCGAAATACCACATGACACTCGCCGTTTTCGCCTTTCACTTTGAATGTGACTCCCTGATGTCCAGGGAATTGGCTGGCAACTTCTCCGACCTGGTGTACCCAGTCTTCATATTCGGGTTTCCGATCGGGTGCGATGCGCCGGGTAACGACAGCTGTAACGGACTCTTTATCGTTCATATTTATTGCCTCCCCAGAATCTTGATAGTGCGCAAATGCCAGAACAGCACTGCGTTTGAACCTGGTGTCAATCAGGCCCGTACCCTGTACATACGGTAAAACGAAAACCCAATACCTGCGATAAATTCTGGCCGAATCATAGCATAGGAATTTCCGGAACCATTATTCTTCCTACACTCAGTTGCTGATTGTAATTCTTTGAATGTGTAGATAATCTTTAAATTTGGAGTTGGATAATTCAGGCAGGAGGCCGTGTCAGGATGAATTTGTCGGTCATCAGCCCTTGCTATAACGAGTTGGCAACAATCGAACATGTTGTCCAGTCCGTCATTGATGCAACCGGACCAGGACGGGAAATCATCGTTGTCGATGATTGCTCAACGGACGGTACCCGGGAGCTTCTTCAGCAAAAAATCGACAATAAATTGGCGCGCGTGATCTACAAGGATACCAATCAGGGCAAGGGTGCTGCGCTGCGGGATGGTTTTGCCGCCGCCACCAACGACATTGTCATCGTTCAGGATGCTGATTTTGAATATGACCCCAAAGACTTCGCCGTGATGATTGAACCCATCCTGAAGGACCAGGCGGATATCGTCTACGGCTCTCGTTTCAAAGGAAATCGACCACACCGCGTACTGTATTTTTGGCATCGTATAGGCAATGGCTTTCTCACTTTCATCTCCAATATGTTCACAAATCTGAACCTTACCGATATGGAAACAGGATATAAGGCATTTCGGCGAGAGGTAATTCAGTCGATAACGATCGAAGAAAATCGATTTGGATTCGAACCTGAAATCACTGCCAAGATAGCCAAAGGTAAATTCAGAATTTGCGAAGTCGGCATCGGATATTTTGGTCGCACCTATCTTGAGGGGAAAAAGATTGGATGGAAAGATGGATTCTGGGCACTGTGGTGCATTTTGAAGTACAACCTCAGGCCATGAAGATTGTCCGCTACGCAGCCGTCGGACTGGCAGCAGCCATTACCGATTTCCTGATTTTTGCAATTTTTGCAAAGTTTCTCGGGTTCAACTATCTGCTGGTTGGAGCTGCAGGCTTCATT
Organism: uncultured Wenzhouxiangellaceae bacterium; assembly: GCA_964602895.1. Lineage (GTDB taxonomy): Bacteria > Pseudomonadota > Gammaproteobacteria > Xanthomonadales > SZUA-36 > JAWXBM01. The sequence continues at coordinate 3,225 of CAZRTG010000050.1, read as the reverse complement.
ATCGCCACCACCATTAACTATTTCCTCAGCATCCGCTTTGTATTTGAGAGCGGTATACGCTTCAAACCTGGAAAGGAAATTGCATTGGTTTTTCTGATCAGCCTGGTAGGCCTGGGCGTGAATCAGTCTGTACTCTATTTGGGTATCGGGATTTTGGGCTTCAATATGTTACTAACGAAAATAGGTGCCACAGGCATGGTGTTTTTCTGGAATTTTGGTGCCCGTTCGAACTTCGTATTCAAAAGGATGAGGAATCAACCTGTTTCGGAAGCCGAAATCCAAGCACCATGATGAAACAACTGTCAAAAAAGTACCCTCTACGAACGTGGGCCTTCGAAACCATACAAACGATTGGAACCTATCAGTTGGAATATTCATTCATCAGCAACTGGAAAAATATTTGATGGATGGCTCTTCAAGTCGGGATTACGTGGGCAAAGATCTTGAAGCGATGACTTTTGCTGTGCAATACCACCAATGGATATTGTCCGAATTTGAACCCTATCTTGGGAATTCAGCGGCAGAGGTGGGTGCAGGAACCGGTAACTTTACCAAATTGCTGGTTGATCGGGTGACTCAACTGGAAGCTTTTGAGCCTTCCAGAAACATGTATCAGGCCCTGGCCAGGCAATATGCTGACAGCTCAACAGTAAATACACATAACACGCTATTTGAACATTCCCAACCTCAATTTGCCCAATCGTTCGACTCAGTGATTTACGTAAATGTGATGGAGCACGTAGAAAATGATGCTCATGAATTCTCCATAATCAATAGTGGGCTTGTACCAGGCGGCTATGCCCTGATCTTTGTTCCGGCACTGTCATGGCTGTACAGCGACTTTGATCGACAGGTTGGCCACTATCGCAGGTACCATAAGAAAGATCTCCGTAATTTGGCGATGGATGCTGGGTTTGAGATCATCAAGCTCAAATATTTTGATGTGTTTGGAATACTGCCCTGGTATCTGGCGTTCGTTACCTTCAAAAAGTCAGTCTCTCAGAAGAATGTAGCCTTATACGATAAATGGATAGCACCTGTTGCCAAAAAAGTGGAGCGAATTGTTTCGCCTCCTGTTGGGAAGAACCTGTTGCTTGTAGCAAAGAAAATTTAGCCCTGAACGGAAATTGACCCAGGTAAATTCGCAGCGAAGTTTCCCACGCCTTTTCATGACAGATTCAATGCCTTCACAGCTTGTTCTCCAGTTCCCTGAATTGCTGACAATCAAAGTCCAATTCACTCAAAGCTGAATAAAGCAAATCTTTATCTATGATCAACAAATAAGCCTCATCCCTACCCTCAGTTGGCCCGATTGTCAGAACCTGAGAAGCAATCGAACGATAATTTTCAAGCAGTCCATTTCCGTGGGGATTCAGCGCAGTGGTCAGGTTGGAAAAAAAGAGGGCGTCAACATTTCTAACTATCAGATTGCAGAGTTGTTGTGGGTAACTGACGGTACTCACAAAATTGACTGATTCCAGACCGGTAAGCACTGCATAGCTCTCGTGCTTGGCTGAAGCGATAATGCTGTTGTCCGGAAGAAGTTCGGCAGACATCCTCATATGTTTCATGACGTCTGCGTAAGCAACAGCATAATGTGTTCCAATCTCTGTCACCGGCGTTGCATAGTACTCATAGGAGTGTGCTATGGCTGGGTTATTGGTTCTGGCCTCTTTTCTTAATTCCCAAAAATGTTTTCCGACAATCAATGAATGGACAAAAAGTATGATGCCAAAAAATATAATGACAGCTTTGACCCAGTTAATGTGGGCGCGCATGGGTGCCTGTGATAAATACAATGCAGGTTGAAGTATCAACAGGAAAATGACCGGGTGAAGAAAACGGGTCATTTCTTCCGGGTAAGGCCAAACGGCGATAATTGCCAGATAAATGGCCAGATAGATTGCATCTACTTTATTTTGCTTCAACCTGATACCAAGGCCCAGCAAACAGGCAAAAGCGAGAGTCAGGGAAAAAATCAGGGACAGACTATTGTCCTGATTAAAAATGACGAGCTCATTCCATGAGTTCAGCATTTCAATAATATTATTCATCGCGACAGCTAAGGTTTGTGAAAACAGGGTCACGACATTTGACTCGTTGCTGCTCACATAACGACCAATTACGTCAAAGTAACTCACATTGTCAGATTGAGGTTTAAACAATCCCCATAATTGCCATAACGCAACGCTCAAGAGTCCAATGACAACCAGAGATACTCTATTTGTCTTACCCAAACTTCTGTCTGTCGTTGCAACCATGATAATGGCCATCGCAAGAGCGATCCCAATCGATCTAGTCAGGATGGTTAAGGTAAGTAATGCCAGCAAAATCGCAAACCAGGCCCAGGAGGGGTTTTCTCTTTCCCGAATCGACAGGTAAATTCCCAGGACTCCGAGCGATAGCAGCAAATAGAAATTTTCCGAAAGGATTCCCAGGCTCGAAAACATATTGCCCGGTAACCAGCAAAGGCCCAGTGAGAGCGCACCACCTGCAAGCCAGCCGAAACTCCGACAGGAAAACCAGCCAATCAGCCAGATACTCAAAAGCATACAGGTGGAGACAAACAGATGACTCAAGTACAAAGTCTTCGACAAACCAGTAAATGCCAAAGCCCAGGAAAAGCCGAGAGGGTAAACGTGAAACGGCCAGGTTTTCAGTTCAGCAACGCTTGGTAAGAAGTACGGAGACCATTTTTTTGCCAGCAGTACGTAGCCGCCACTGTCGTTTGAAAAAGTTGAAAGCCCTTCAAAAAGGGTGAATGAAAACAGGTACAAAGCATAGCTGCCAACCGTCACAGCGAGCAGTGTGAAATAAATCAAATCCTTTCGCGAATACAGTTTTTCACCAGACATTTTCAGATCTGTTCGATACCTCCCGAATGCCCGTGACGCTACTTGAACTCAACCACCAAATCGCCCTGGTCGACCAGGTCACCGGATTTGAGATGCACCGCCTGGACAATGCCCACTGCAGGTGCACAAATCGTCGTTTCCATTTTCATTGCTTCGATGACAAACAAGGGGGCATCCTTGGCTACTTCGTTGCCGGGCTGAACCAGCACAGTGGCCAGGCGTCCCATCAGCGGAGCACCTATCTCGTTGGGCTCAACTGCCTTACGGTTGGCCTGCACTTTGGGTGCTGCCGTGTTGTCTCTGATCTGTACGCTGCGGGTCTGGCCATTCAGCTCGAATGTCACTTTGCAGTTACCGTTATCGTCGGTAC